>SMWD01000064.1 GCA_004357495.1 Gammaproteobacteria bacterium | reverse complement strand
CCGCGGCACGTTTGCCGAGCTTCGCGGCCCGCAGCAACGCCGGCTGCGCCGCGCTGACGCCGGCCAGCACGGTCGCCCGATCCGGCCCTGACTCGGCCCGCTCCCGTCGCTTGTGTGCTTCCCAGGCTTGCGTCTGCGCCTCGGCATCGCCGATCGTCGCCGCGCCGAACACGTGCGGGTGACGCCGAACCAGCTTGCTGGAAATTGCCTCGACGACGTCGCCGAAGTCGAATTCACCCAGTTCGTCGGCCATCTGTGCGTGAAAAACGACTTGCAACAACAGGTCGCCGAGTTCATCGCGCAAGTCGCCGAGGTTGGCGCGATCGATCGCGTCGGCCACCTCGTAGGCCTCCTCGATCGTGTACGGCGCGATCGTGCCGAAATCCTGTTCGAGATCCCACGGGCAGCCCCGCTGCGGGTCACGCAGCCGCGCCATGATTTCAAGTAATTTCTCTATAGAGCTCATATTACTATGTTTTTATTCTTTTTTTACCGTATCAAATCGATGAACTGCTTCAGCATCTGGGCTGTAGCGCCCCAGATCCTGCGTTCCTCGAAAGCATACTCATATAAACGCGCCTCGATGCCGCGCACCGTGCGCACCGTGCGCGTGAGGTTTTGCTCATCGATAAGGAACGCCAACGGCACCTCGAAGACCTCGGCAACCTCGAAGGCATCGAGCCGCAGCTCAAAACCGGCCGCGACCCATCCCACCACCGGGGTCACGGCGAAACCCGTGACCACGGCCAGCGGCTCGAGGTAGCCGAGCACACGCACCTGTTCCGGCGCGATGCCGATCTCCTCATGGACCTCGCGCAGCGCTGTGCCGGCCGCCCCGGCATCGCCCGGCTCGACGCGCCCGCCCGGCAGGCTGATCTGTCCGGGGTGATCTTTCAGGTGATCGGTGCGCATGGTCAGCAAGATGGACAGCGTATCGCCATGCCGTACCAGCGGCAGCAGCACGGCAGCCGGAATCAGCGGCTTGCGAAACCAGGCATCAGCGACACCCGCCGGCAGCCGGGCCAGCGCCGCTGCAATCGGATCCGCCGGGGCTGCGGTGGCGGCCAGGCGACGTTCGATTTTCTGTTCCACGTCGCCGGCACCGACCGCGTTCAGGTCTTGATGCCGCCTTTGATCAACTCAGCCGGGTCGAGCAGACGCTCGAGCTCCGCGTCCGTCAGGTCGGTCATCTCCCTGGCCACCTCTTTGACCGGACGACCGTCGGCATAGGCTTTTTTGGCGATCGCGGCGCCCTGGTCGTAACCGATGACGGAGTTCATTGCGGTCACCAGGATCGGGTTGCGATCCAGCGCCGCCGACAAATTGGCCTCGTTGACCGTGAAACCGGCGATTGCCTGGTCAGCCAGTTGGCGGGAACCATTGGCCAATACCTCGATACTCTGAATCAGGTTGTACGCGATGACCGGCAGCATGACGTTGAGCTGAAAGTTACCGGACTGCCCGGCCACCGTGATCGTGGCATCGTTGCCGATGACTTGCGCGGCAACCATCGCGACCGCCTCCGGAATCACCGGGTTGATCTTGCCGGGCATGATGCTGCTGCCCGGCTGCAAAGCCGGCAACGCAATTTCAGCCAGACCGGCCAACGGACCGCTGTTCATCCAGCGCAGATCGTTGGCAATTTTCATCAACGCCACGGCCAGCGTCTTCAGGTGGCCCGAGACTTCGACCGCCGTATCCTGCGTAGCGAGCGCCGCGAACAGGTTGTCGGCAGGCGCGAACGTCACGCCGGTGGTTTCCGTCAGCAGCACCGCGACCTTCGCGCCAAACTTCGGGTGCGCATTGATGCCGGTGCCGACCGCTGTGCCCCCCTGCGCAAGTCCGCACAGGCGCGGCATCGAATCCTCCAGACGCTGGATCGCATGCCGAATCTGGCTGGCCCAGCCGCCGAGTTCCTGGCCGAGGCTGACGGGCATCGCATCCATCAGGTGCGTGCGGCCGGTCTTGATGATGTGCGCGGTCGCGGCGGCCCGCTTCTCGATGGTCGCGTGCAGGTGCCGCAGAGCCGGCAGCAGGGCTTCTGTGATCAGCAACGCCGCGCTGACGTGAACCGCGGTCGGGATCACATCGTTGCTGCTCTGACCCATGTTGACGTCGTCGTTCGGGTGCACCGGCGACCCCAGAATATCGGTCGCGAGGCGCGCGATGACTTCGTTGGCGTTCATGTTGGAACTGGTGCCCGAACCGGTCTGGAAAACGTCGATTGGAAACTGCGCGTCCTGCCGGCCCTCAGCAACTTCCCGCGCTGCCGTCTGGATCGCGCCGGCCGGGCCGGGCTTCATGAGGCCAAGTTCGCTGTTGGCGCCGGCCGCCGCCCACTTGATCAGCCCCAGCGCGCGAATGAACGCACGCGGCATCGCCAGCCCCGAGATCGGAAAATTCTGTACTGCGCGTTGCGTCTGGGCACCCCACAATGCGTCCTCGGGGACCTGCAATTCGCCCATGCTGTCGCGCTCGACGCGAAATCCGTCTGACATCCCGTCGCTCCTGGAATCAGGTGATTGGCTGAACCGCGCATTTTAGCCCGAGTCCGTCCCGCGCGGCGAATAACTTACCCACATTGACTTATAATGCGCTTCCCGCAGCTGACGGATTACCGGGACGGCTTGATTTTTTCGGCCGGTAGCGAATCTATGGATGCAAGCTCCCTGACCGCAATATCGCCCCTCGACGGGCGCTATGCCCGCACCTGCGATCCCTTCCGTAAACTGTTCAGCGAATACGGCCTGATTCGCCTGCGCACGTTCACCGAGGTGCGCTGGGTGCAGTTTCTGGCCGATCGGCCGGAGATCGATGATTTCGGGCCGCTGTCGCCGGTCGTCAATGACTACCTGAACAAGCTCACCGACGAATTCGGGCAACGCGAGGCCCGCCAGGTCAAGGAGATCGAGGCGACCACCCATCACGATGTCAAGGCCGTCGAGTATCTGATCGCGGACCGGCTCGACGGTGACGCCGACCTGAACCGGATTCGCCCGTTCGTCCACTTCGCCTGCACGTCCGAGGACATCAACAACATCGCCTATGCGCTGATGCTGCGCGACGGTCGCGATCAGTTCATTCGCCCGGCGCTGCGCCGGATCATCGAACGCCTGCGTTCGCTGGCCGGCGCCGAGGCCAATCAGCCCATGCTGTCGCGTACCCATGGCCAGAGCGCGAGCCCGACGACCCTCGGCAAAGAACTCGCCAATGTCATCGCGCGGCTCGAGCGTCAGTTAGCCCAGCTCAACGCCGTGTCGCCGCTGGCCAAGATCAACGGCGCCGTCGGCAACTTCAATGCGCATGTCGTCGCCTACCCCGAGGTCGACTGGCCCGCGCTCAGCCGCGCATTCATCGAATCGCTCGGCCTCGTCTGGAGCGAGTACACGACACAGATCGAGCCGCACGACTGGATCGCCGAATACTGCGACGCGCTGGCGCGGATCAACACGATTCTGCTGGACCTGTGCCGGGACCTGTGGAGTTATATCTCGATCGGTTACTTCCGCCAGCGCCGCATCGCGAGCGAGGTCGGCTCCTCGACGATGCCGCACAAGGTCAACCCAATCGATTTCGAGAACGCCGAGGGCAATCTTGGCATCGCCAACGCCCTGCTCCGGCATTTCTCTGAAAAGCTGCCGGTCTCGCGCTGGCAGCGCGATCTGACCGACTCGACGGTCCTGCGTAATCTCGGCGTCGGCATCGGTCACGGCCTGCTGGCCTGCGATTCTCTGCAGAAGGGCCTCGACAAGCTGCAGCCCGATGCCGAGCGGATGAATGCCGACCTGGCCCGCAACGTCGAAGTGCTCGGCGAGGCGGTGCAGACCGTCATGCGTCGCTACGGCGCCCAGGATGCCTACGAGCAGTTAAAAGAATTAACCTGCGGCGAGAAAATCACCCAAGCGGCAATGATCGAGTTCATCAACGGGCTGAATATCCCGGCAGACGCCCGTGCCCGGCTGGCCGCGCTGACGCCGGCGACCTACATCGGGCTGGCCGCCGAGCTGGCGCAGCGGGCCGCAAAACCCGGCCGGCCCCGGCATCCGAACGATGATCCGGGCGCCTGAGCCTGCTGCCATGACGGTAGCGGGAACGTGACGCAGTGCGCACCGGAGCCCGGCGCGGCACCGTAAAATCTCCAGACCGATGCACCCGTTCCGAAGCCGAGCCGAACGACGTGCTGACAACGAAAACGATCGGTTGGAAGGCCGCCTCGTCGATGGAAGAACCCCGCACACAAGGCCAGAGATGGGTCCTGTCTACCCGGGAGGACACACTGGACGCCGTCTGCAAGGTCGCCGGCACGGCGAACCGCTGGATTTCCATCTTTACCCCGGATCTGGAAGAGGGTATCTACGATCAGGATCAATTCCTGGACGTGGCCAAACGGCTGGTGCTCGCCAAGCGTTATGCGCGCATCCGCGTCCTGATTTCCGAACCGCATCGTCTGGTCCGCAACGGCCATCGTTTCGTGACCCTCGGGCGACGCCTGAATACCTATATCGAATTCCGGAATGTCCACGAGGACTTCCGCGATCATCGCGAGGCGTTCCTGATCGCCGACAAGACGGCGCTGCTCTATCGCGTCGATGCCCGTCGCTGGGAAGGCATCGCCGATACCTATGAGCCCGCGGTCGCGGCTCGCTATCTCAAGCTGTTCGACGAGATCTGGGACATGTCACAGGTCGAGCAGGAATTGCGCGAGTTGCGCATCTGAGCGACATCGCTCCCCGCCGGGTTCGGAACTGTCAGTCGAGTGGCCGCTGGCGGTAATGGCCGGGCTTGGTATCGGCTGTGGTTGCGACGATAATTGCCGGCATGACGGACGGCCCCGACAAGTCGAACCACGACACCACGGTCATTTGCGCAATATCCGGTGGCGTCGATTCCGCGGTGGCGGCGTGGCTGCTGCTGCGCGAGGGTTATCGCGTCGAAGGTCTGCACATGACCAACTGGGAAGACGACGACGGCTACTGCACAGCCGCGCAGGATCTGCGCGACGCCCGGCAAATCTGTACCGACCTCGGCATCCCGCTGCACCCGGTGAACTTCACCCGCGAATATCGTGACCGGGTGTTCGCCGATTTCCTGCGCGAATACGCAGCCGGCCGCACGCCAAACCCGGACGTGTTATGCAACCGCGAGATCAAGTTCGGCGTCATGCTCGAATATGCGCAGCGGCTGGGCGGCGGGTTACTCGCGACCGGACACTATGCACGCATTCGTGCGGACGGCTGCCTGTTAAAAGGCGTCGACCCCGGCAAGGACCAGAGTTACTTTCTGCACCAGGTATCGCGCGAGGCACTGGCCCGGACCCGCTTCCCGCTTGGCGATCGGGTCAAGGCCGAGGTCCGGCGGATCGCCAACCAGGCCGGCCTTGCCGTCTACGACAAACCCGACAGCACCGGCATCTGCTTCATCGGCGAGCGCCCGTTCCGCGAATTCCTGGCTCGGTTCATTCCCGGCCAGCCGGGCGATGCCATGACGCCCGCGGGCCAGGTCGTCGGCACGCACGAAGGCCTCGCCGGCTACACGCTGGGCCAGCGCCAGGGACTCGGCATCGGTGGCTGGGCCGGCGGCACCCACGAACCCTGGTTCGTGGCCGGCAAAGATGCAGCCCGGAATGCCCTGATCGTCGTCCAGGGCCGCGCGCATCCGCTGCTGTGGTCGATCGGGCTGACGGCCGGGCCGGTGCACTGGATCACCGGTCCGCCGGCCGCGCTGGACGGCGGCGAGCTGCGCTGCTGTGTCAAAACGCGCTACCGACAGGCCGATATCGACTGCACGGTCCACCGCCTGGCTGATGACAGCCTGAACGTCCGCTTCGACTCACCGCAGTGGGCCGTGACGCCTGGTCAGTACGCCGTGTTCTACGCACGCGACGAATGCCTCGGCGGCGGCCCGATCATGCGGGCCGTGCGCAGTGGAGCCCCGGCACCCGCCGGCACCGCCGGATCACTCGCCACCCCGGCATGAACCCGGCACCGAAATAACCACCGTCAGTGACGGCGCATGCGCCGGAAGTCTCCGGCCTGCGGCATTCCCGGGGGTGGCTGGGTATAAACGCGTATGGCGGGCCAGCGCAACCTGCTACATCCTGATCCGGCCCGTGAGCTGATAACAGTAGGCGCCGCGCCGGCGGCCAGGAGGAAAAATGATTGCATTGAGTTCGGAAACCCGGGTCGCCGAGTTGCAGGCCGCCAGCCCCGTCATGCTGGCGGCACTGACATCGACCGGCATCTTTCGCGAGGGTGCCGATGCGGAGGTGACGATCGGCGAGCTGTGCTGGGATTTCGGTCTGAATCCGCTCATTTTGCTCAATACCCTCGCGCGGGCGCAGCCAGCCGAAGCCCCCGTGGACATCGATGTCAGCGAACTCGATGGCCTGACGCTGACGCAAATAGTCGAGCACATCGAGGCAACGCACCACGCGTATCTGCGCGGGGCATTTCCCGCGATCAGCACACTGATCGACACCGTCGTGCGGGTACACGGTGCCGACGACATTCCGGTCACGATGATGATCAAAGAACTCAAACGCGTCGGCGCCGTGGTCGCAGATGCCGACGGCCGGGTGACGGCACAGCGGCGCTACTACATGCCGACGCCCTTCGATCCGCAGTGGATCATGAATGCCGGCAGCATATTCGCGGACCTGGG
>SMWD01000063.1 GCA_004357495.1 Gammaproteobacteria bacterium | reverse complement strand
TCAGGGCGGCACTATTCATCCGGACAGCATAGAGCGATATCGTGGGTGTGTCATAGCCGTGGAGTAACGAGTTTGCAACACTTTGTAACAGGGTGAATTGGTGTCCGGCCAGCACGGGTGCTCCATCAGCTTGGTTGACTTGCCGGCGGGATCGCGGCTTCAGCCGCGATCCCGATTTTATGTCCACAGCTGGGTGACTCGGCCTGGCAATGCTTATGGCGTCAATTAGCCCCGCGGCGCCAGCGGTGTAGCCGCGCTGCAATACGGAGGGCGAGCGACGGCACGTGCGCTTTCTGCCATGCCCCGGCCGCGTAGCGATTGGCTTCGGTCAGCGTCGGATAAATATGAATGGTGTTCAGGACTTTCTTCAGGCCCAGCTTGTTGCGCATGGCGAGCACGAATTCGGCAATCAGATCGCCCGCATGCGGCCCGACGATGGTTACACCGAGGATCCGGTCGCGGCCGCATGGGGTCACGATGCGGACGAAGCCCACCGCTTCGCCGTCGGCGATAGCCCGGTCGAGATCGTCGATGCCGTAGTGCGTGACTTCGCAGTCGATGCCCTGCTCGACGGCCTCGCTCTCGGTCAGGCCGACGTGTGCGACTTCCGGGTCCGTGAACACGGCCCACGGCAGTACCGAATAATCGATGCGAAACTTGCGGAACTGGCCGAACAGCGCATTCATTGCGCAATACCAGCCCTGATGACCGGCCGCGTGGGTCAGCTGGTACGGGCCTGCGACATCTCCGCAGGCGTAGATATTGGGGTAGGTCGCCTGCAGGTAGTCGTTGACAGCGATCGTGCCGTTATCGTTCAGCGCGATGCCCAGCTCGTCGAGGCCGAGCGTCGCGGTGTCCGCCCGCCGGCCGACGGCCACCAGCACCTTGTCGAATTCGATCTCGACAAACTCGTCCGCGTCGCCATCGATGCGTTCGCAACGCGCTACTAACTGGTCACCGCGCTGCTCGAACGCCACGGCGCGATGCTCCAGCAGCAGGTCGATGCCGTCTGCCGTGAAGCTGCGCACGAGCTCGGCCGATACCCGCGGGTCTTCACGGATCAGTAATCTTGGCGACTTCTCTACCAGCGTGACGGCACTGCCGAGTCGGCACAATGCCTGTGCCATCTCGCAGCCGATGGGCCCGCCGCCGAGCACCAGCAGGCGCCGCGGCAGCGTGTCCAGTTGCCACAGCGTGTCTGACGTTAGCGGCGCGATGTCGGCGAGCCCCGGGATCGGCGGCACGACCGGCTCGCCACCGGTGGCGATCACAATACTGCGGGTCGTAATCAAGCGGTCGCCGACGCGGACCGTGTACGGAGTTTCGATGCGGGCCTCGCCTTGCACGCATTCGACGCCGAGTTCCGTGTAGCGTTCGACGGAGTCGTGCGGCTCGACGCGGCCGATGACGTCATGCACGCGCTGCATGACCCGGTCGAAGTCAACCTGCACGTTGCCGGTGTTCAGCCCGAATTCCTGCGCTCGCTTGAAGTACGACGCGATCCGGGCCGAACGGATCAATGCTTTGCTCGGCACGCAGCCGGTGTTCAGGCAGTCACCGCCCATTTTGTCTCTTTCGATCAACACGACGCGCGCCTTCGACGCCGCGGCGATATAAGAGGTCACGAGCCCGGCCGCGCCCGCGCCGATGACGACGAGGTTGACGTCGAAACGTTTCGGCTTGTCGAAGCGACCCAGCAGCCGACGGTTTGCGAGCATCGTCATGATTCGTTTTGCAAGCAACGGAAAGATGCCGAGCAGAAGTAACGAGCCGAGCAGGGCGGGCGACAGGATATCCCCGACACTCCCGATCTGGCCGAGTTGGGTGCCGGCATTCACATAGATAAGGGTCACCGGCAGCATGCCGAGCTGGCTGACCCAGGCATAGGTCGTCGTGCGCAGTCGGGTCAGGCCCATGACCATGTTGATGATGAAGAAGGGGAACAGCGGTACGAGCCGCAGCGTCAGCAGGTAAAACGCACCGTCCTTGCTGACCCCCGCGTTGATGCGCTCGACAGCCCGCGCGAAACGCCGCTCGATGGCATCGCGGAACAAAAAGCGCGATACGAGGAACGCCAGCGTGGCGCCGAGCGTGCTGGCGAACGAGACGACGACGGTACCGATGACGACCCCGAACAGTGCGCCCGCGACGAGTGTCGCGCCGGCGGCCAATGGAATATTCAGTGCCGCAACGGCGACATACGCGGCGAAATAGATCGCGATGGCAACCGTCAGATTTGCATCGACGTATGCTGCCAGCTGCTGCTGTTGGGCCTGCAGATTGGCGAGCGTCAGGAGTTCATCGAGATCGAGAACAAAGAATGTCGAGATCAGTCCGACGACGGCGATTGCGAGTAAAATTCTGGCTTTTGACATATATTACAGTTTGCCCATGGGCGGACCGCCTGCCCTTTTGTGCCTGTTCCGTGAACGATCTGTACCGGAGGAACCGATGTACGATTTCCGAAAATTCTACATCAATGGCGAATGGGTCGATCCCTTCGCAGCAAATGATTTCGATGTGATCAATCCGACCACCGAGAGGCCGATTGGTTCGATTTCGCTCGGTGGCGCCGCCGATGTCGATCGCGCGGTCGCTGCCGCCCGAGCGGCTTTCCCGGCGTACGCGGCGACCAGCCGGGACGCGCGCATCGAGCTGCTCCTGCGCATCAAGGATGCCTACAAGCGGCGCTACGACGACATCGCGCGGGCCATCACCGACGAGATGGGAGCGCCGGTGTCGTTCGCGACCAAGGCCCAGACCAGCCTGGGGCTCTCGCACCTGACCGAGATCTTGAAGGTGCTGAAGGCATTCGAATTCACTGCCGATCGCGGCGACATGCGCCTGGTACGCGAGCCGGTGGGCGTCTGTGCCCTGATCACGCCGTGGACCTGGCCGATGAACCAGATCGCCGTAAACGTCGCTCCCGCGCTGGCCGCCGGCTGCACGATCGTGCTCAAGCCGAGCGAGATCGCTCCGCTGAGCAGCGTGATTTACGCCGAGGTCATGGCGGACGCCGGCGTACCACCGGGCGTGTTCAATCTCGTCAATGGCGACGGGCCGACGGTCGGGCAGGCGCTGTGCGCGCATCCGGAGGTTGACATGGTGTCATTCACCGGCTCGACTCGCGGCGGGATCGCCGTGGCAAAGACGGCGGCGGACACGGTCAAGCGTGTACACCAGGAACTCGGCGGCAAGTCCGCCAACATCATCCTCGATGATGCCGTGCTCGATAAGGCGGTCGCCGGCGGTGTGGCGGAGTGTTTCATCAACGCCGGTCAATCTTGTAACGCACCGACGCGGATGCTGGTGCCACGCGAATGTCATGCGCGGGCGGTGGAGATCGCGTGCAGGGCGGCCGCGCGCGTCGTTCAGGGTGACCCGCTCGATGCGGCAACGACTATGGGCCCGGTGGTCAGCGACGTGCAGTACGCGCGCATCCAGCACCTGATTCAGTCCGGCATTGATGAGGGTGCTGAAATCGTTGTGGGTGGCACCGGCCGGCCGGCCGGCATCGATACCGGCTACTTCGTCAGGCCGACCATCTTCGCGAACGTGTCGAACGATATGGAGATTGCACAGCAGGAAATCTTCGGTCCGGTGCTGGTCATGATTCCGTTCGTCGACGAGGCGGACGCGGTGCGGATTGCCAATGACAGTAGCTATGGCCTGTCGGCTTATGTCTCGGCCAGCGATCCGGACGCGGCGCGGCGTGTTGCGGGCCGGCTGCGAACCGGCATGGTACATCTGAACGGTGCGCACATGCGTCTCGACCTGCCGTTCGGTGGCTACAAGCAGTCCGGCAACGGGCGCGAGTGGGGCGCGTTCGGGTTCGAGGCGTATCTCGAGACCAAGGCGGTGCTGGGTTATGGTGGCTGAGAATCGGCAATTCTCACGTGATCAACCGGATTTGCGGGAGCCGCGTGCGCAGGGGCTGATGCAGACTGTGTGAGCGGCTTTTGTGGGCGCTGTCTGGGCCGGCAGACTCGACCGGCGGCGGTTAGGCGCCGCGCGCCGGCGTCCGGCTACCGGTCAGGTGCGGAATGCGGGGTTGGAACCGGCCGCGGTCCGCGCGAGTCTATGCTCTGCGCCTGTATTTAACCTGGGAGTCCGGTGATGAGAGACTTGTTGAAGCAATTCCTCGATCATGATATTTCACGTCGCGAACTGGGTCTTGGCCTTGCGGCACTCGGGCTGAGCGCCGCCGCCGTCGAGTCGGTCGTGGCCGACGCCAGCGCCGACCTGCCGCGTGACGGCATCATGGTCGAGGGTAACGGGGCTGAGGTGCTGCTCGAGACATTTCTGGCCGCCGACCTGAAATACCTGTTTGGCACGACGGCGACCGGCATGTCGGCGTTGTTCGATGCCATGACGGTCAAGCCCGGCGTGCAATGGATCATGTCGAGCGCCGAATCGCAGGCGACGGCGATGGCGCACGGCTACGAGCTGGCGAGCGGCGAGACCTCGGCCGTGTTCGTGCCCGGCGTCGCAATCCCGAGCACCATGAACATGTTGTATAACGCGTGGAAAGATCGCTCGTCGATGGTCGTGTTTTCCGATGCGCCGAGCAATGCGATCCCGTTCCGCAATATGTTCCAGCAGATGGAAGACTGGGTCGAGCCGATGATCCAGTTTACGAAGTCGCGCTGGAAGATCGATAACCCCAGGCACATCAGCGAGTTGTCGCGCCGCGCGTTCAAGCTCGCGGGCACCGCGCCCGGCGGTCCGGTACACGTGCGTATACCGGCCAACGTGCTCGCCGCGAAGAATCTCAAGCAAACGGTCTATCCGCAGAGCCGCTTCCGGGTGTCGGCGGAGATGCGGCCGAAGCCTGCGCTGATCGAGGCGGCGGCGAAAGCGTTTATTGAGGCGGACAAGCCGCTGATCTCGGTGGGTGCCGAAGTCACACGGGCCGGGGCCGTCGATGCACTGGTCGAACTGGCTGAGGTGCTTGGGGTTGCCGTCGCCCAGGGCTACAGCGCCTACGGCGACTTTCCGTGGCGCCACCCGCTGTGGGCCGGGTTTCACGGCCTCGGCGTGCCGCGCCGCGCGCTGGCCGGCTGCGACCTGTTCATGAGTCTTGGCCTGCAAATGCCCGGGCCGGGCATCTTCACGGCGCTGCCACCGAAGAGTGCGCAGATCATCGAGGCGCGCGTCGAGTATCAGAGCATTGGCACAACTTATCCGACTGACATTGCGATCGCGGCCGGCGTCAAGGAAACCATTGTCGATCTGACCGATGCGATCAAGGGGATGGCAACCGCAGAGCGCCTGCGCAAGATCAGCGCGCCGCGCCTGGAGGCAGCGCGCGAGGCACAGGCCAAGGCTGACGCGGCGCGTCGCGACGAGGCTCGTGAGCTCTGGGACGCCAGCCCGATGTCGTGGCCGCGTATTTCGGCCGAACTCGAACGCGGCCTCGACGAGGATGCGATCATCGTGCCCGAACTCGACTACCGCACGCCGTTCCGCTGGCTGAACTTCGACCGCGGCCAGAAAACCGTGATCGGGCAGACCACAGGTTTCGCGCTGGGCTGGGGCATCGCCGCCGCTCAGGGTGTCAAGATCGCGCAGCCCGACCGTCAGGTTGCCTGCCTGGTCGGTGACGGCGCGATGCTGTTTGGCGAGATCGAAGCGCTGTGGAGCGCGGCGCGCTATGACATTCCGATCATCATCGTCGTGTTCAACAATCGCAGCTACGACAACGAGCGTAACCGCATCCAGAGCCGCTCGCCGCTGTACTCGAAGAAAAATACCCGCGATCAGTGGCGCGACCTCACCGGCTACCTCGGCGACCCGATCGTCGATTTCACCGGGCTGGCGAGAAGCTTCGATATCCCCGGCGAGATCGCCGAGACGCCGGCACAATTTCGCAAGGCGCTGAAGCGGGCAAGAGATGTCACGCGAGAAGGCCGGCCGTACCTGATCGATGCGATCATCATGCAACTCGATCGTCGCGGTCGGCGGACCGACGTGACCTGGTACCCCGAAGTATCGATCGCGGCCGGCCGTACGCGCAAGGTCTGATATTCGGACGGCATCGGCACGGCTTGACTGCCAGTCACAAGGAGCGAGGCAATGGAGTACAAGAACCTCGGCAGCTCGGGCCTCAAGGTCTCGATCGTCGGGCTCGGCTGCATGAACTTCGGCATGATGAACGACGAGGCCGAATCGGCAAAAATCACGCACCGGGCCATGGATCTCGGTATTAACCTCTTCGACACGGCCGACGTCTACGGCGAGCGGGGCAAATCCGAGCAATGGCTCGGCAAGGCGCTGGGCGGGCGGCGTGCCGAGGTTATCGTCGCGACAAAATTCGCTGGTCCGATGTCGTCGGAGCGCTTCGACATGCAGGGCGGCTCGCGCCGCTACATCATGCAGGCTGTCGAGGCGAGTCTCGCGCGGCTGGGCACCGATTACATCGATCTGTATCAGATGCATCGTTTTGATGACGACACGCCGATCGATGAAACCGTGCGCGCGCTCGATGACCTCGTGCAGCAGGGCAAGGTGCGCTATTTCGGTTCGTCGAACTACGCCGCCTGGCAGATCACGGATGCGGAATGGACCGCACGTACGGCCGGCAGCAATCGGTTCGTGTCCGCACAGAATCGCTACAGCATGTTGAGCCGCGACATCGAGAAGGAAGTCGTGCCGGTGTGCGAGAAATTCGGGCTCGGCATTCTGCCGTATTTCCCGCTGGAGTCGGGGCTTCTGACCGGCAAGTATCGCAAGGGCGAGGAGCATCCGGCCGGTTCGCGCCTGGCCAAATGGGGCGGCTGGGCGGCCGGGGCGTTCGCGTCGGAGGAGAAGATCGACAAAGTCGAGGCACTGATAGAGCTCGGCGAACAATACGATCACTCGCTGCTGGACATGGCGATGGGCTGGCTCGCGAACCGGGCCGCGGTGTCGAGCGTCATCGCAGGCGTGACGACGATCGCGCAGCTCGAGCAGAACGTGAAGGCGGGGCTATGGACACCGTCGGCGGAAGAAGCGGCGGCGATCGATGAGATTACCGCGCCCCCGCAGGAAAGTTTCGGGCCGCCGGCCCGGTGATCCATTCGCGACAGCACTGTGTCCGGCATCATTGTGGATGGAATCGCGGCTAAAGCCGCTCCCACACAAGCCGCTTCCCACAACCGCTGATTTCTTGCGCCGGGGCCGTGATATCCCTACAGTCCGCGCGTATGGAGTTCTCAAAGTTCGGCAAGCGGTTCTCGCGCCATACCGGCGCGCGGCAATTGATGGACGACCTCGGGGCAGCGATGGCCAGCGAGGGACCCGTCATGATGCTCGGCGGTGGAAATCCCGCGCATATCCCGGAGGTGTTGAAGTTGCTGGCCGCGCGTACGCACCAGGTCGCCAATGACCCTCGCGAGTTCCGCCGGATGGTCGCCGATTATGCGAGTCCGGCGGGGGAGGACCAGTTCCGGGTCGCCCTGGCCGCGTTGTTGCAACGCGAGTATGGCTGGCCGTTAGGGCTGGAGAACATCGTGCTGACCGGCGGCAGCCAAACCGGATTCTTCCAGTTATTCAATCTGCTGGCCGGCGAGTTCGATGACGGTTCGTGGCGCCGCGTATTGCTGCCGCTGACACCCGAGTATGTCGGCTATGCGGATCTCGGCATCGACGAGCACCTGTTCGTGTCGCAGCAGCCGCTCATCGAACACCTCGAAGACCGGCTGTTCAAATATCACATCGACTTTGAGCATCTCAAGGTTGCCGATGACGTGGCGGCAATCTGTGTGTCGCGGCCGACGAACCCGACGGGCAATGTGCTGACAGATACGGAAGTGCAGAAGCTGTCGGCGCTTGCTGCCGACCGGGGCGTGCCGTTGATCATCGACAATGCCTATGGACTGCCATTTCCCGGCATTATTTTCAGCGACGCCCGGCCGGTCTGGAATGAGAACATTATTTTGTGCATGAGTCTTTCGAAGATCGGGTTGCCGGCTGTGCGCACTGGTATGGTGATCGCGCGGCCGGAAATTATCGATGCGATGACCGGTCTGAACTCGGTCATCAGCCTGGCGGTCAGCAGTGTCGGCCCGGTATTGTTGCGCGAATTGGTCGAGACCGGCGAAATCATGCGGCTCAGTCGCGAGGTTATCCAGCCGTTTTACCGCAAGCGCGCGAACCAGGCGCTCGAGTGGATGCGCGCGGCGCTGGCCGGGTGCGAATATCACATCCACAAGCCGGAGGGTGCGTTCTTCTTGTGGCTCTGGTTGCCGGAGTTGCAGATCACTTGCGCGGAATTGTACGAGCGCCTGAAGGCGCGTGGCGTCTATGTGCTGCCCGGGCATCACTTTTTCCCGGGACTCGTCGAGGATTGGCCGCACCGGGATCAATGCATCCGCATCAGTTACTCGCAGCACACAGATGCGGTGCGCGCAGGCATCCGGATCATCGGCGAGGAGGCCAGACGGGCCGGTGCCTGAAAGGTGACAGGCACCATTTTCAATTTGTTGTGAGCAGCATTTTTTGGCTGCAGGTTTTTGCAGGGCTGCAGGTTTTTGTGAGAGCGGCTTTAGCCGCGATTCCTTAACTATTCGCGGCTAAAGCCGCTCCTACACAGGTTGCTCCTACGGGGCTGGCCCATTTTAATCCTCTTTTAATCTTATTAGGCGGTATGCTGGCCATCATTGTTTGTATTACCACAGGAGTTTGCATGGCTGACCGGAATATCATGTTCATTTTTCCGGGCCAGGGCTCGCAGTATCGCGGCATGGGCAGCGACATATACGCCGAGTTCGAAGTTGCGCGCGATGTGTATCAGGAAGCCAGCGATGTGCTCGGCTACGACATGGTCAAGTTGTCCTTCGAGGATCCGAACGACGAGATCGGTCTGACGCGTTTTACCCAGCCGGCGTTGTTGACGCATTCGATTGCCTGCCAGCGGGTGTTCGACGCACTGACCGGCGGCACTGTGACACCGTCGCTCGCGGCCGGTCACAGCCTCGGTGAGTATACGGCGCTGGTCGCGACCGGCAGCCTGACGCTGGCTGACGGCCTGCGCCTCGTACACAGGCGCGGGGAGCTAATGGGTGAATACGGCGAGGGGGGCATGGTCGCGCTGACCGTTGATGCGGAGGCCGCAGAACTGATTGCCGATATGCATTACTGCCAGGTTGCAAGCTGTAATCTGCCGGAGCAGACGGTCGTCGGCGGGCGCGATGAGGACCTCGAGAACCTGGTCGCGTATATGCGCGAGCATTTGCCGCGCAAGCGGGCGATACCACTGGCGACCGAGGGCGCGTTCCATACCTACCTGATGGTGACGGCAGCATGTGAGTTTCGGGCCGTGCTGGATGCGACGGATTTCGCCGAGCCATCGGCACACGTGCTGTCGAACTACACGGCCGGCGCACATGATACCGATGCGGCCGGCATCCGTACGCGCCTGTTCTTCCAGTTATTCAAGCCGGTCAACTGGGCCGGGTGTCTGCAGACGGCGATCGGCCAGGGCATTAACAGTTTCATCGAGTTCGGCGGTGGATTGGGCAAGGGCGAGACTCCCGCCGGGAAACGACCGAACCTGGAAAGCATCATCAAGAAGACGTTGAAGTTATCGGGTCACGAGGCGGAATATAGCGCGGCGATCAATTGCGATACGCTCGCCGCGGTCCGCTCATAGCGCGTACCGGGGCATCCCGTGAACCCTGTCGCGGCTCAGTTGGCGAGTTCCTGCTGTCGGGTTTCCCGGGCCGCCTCGTCGATTTCTTCACTGCCGAAAATGGTTTCGGCGAAACGCGCATCCAGATCTTCGAGCCGGAGCATGCCGGTTGCACTCGTATCATTCGGATCCATGGGCGGAATCGAGCTCGACGGTCCGGTGATTGGGTCGGAGGTCGGTGTAACCGGCTTCGATAAGGTCGGTACCGGCCGGCCGGACTCCACTTCGACGGCCGGCGCCGCTGAGGGCACGGGGTCGGACAGCAGGGCGGAGACATCGAAAACGCCGGTCTCGTCCGTAGCCGGAGCAGCGGCAGTCACCGGTTCCGGTGTCTCGGCAGGCGGTTGCGCCGCGGCGGCCGATTCCGTCGGCTCGGTCAGCGGCTGCGGAGCCGAGCCGAACGATTTCCAGCCCAGTTCTTTCGCGATAAGCTTGACGAGCGTCGAATTAATATTTTCCTGCTCGCGAATACACGCTTCGCTGAGTACCGCATCCATCAGCGTATTGATGAGCCGTGGTACACCACTGGCATAGCGGAAGATTACGTTGCAGACCTCGTCGTCGAGGATCGAGCCGGCATCGCCGCCGGCAAGCTCGAACTGGTGGCGAATGTATGCCTCGACCTCGTCCGGGGTCAGCGGCCGTACCCGGTAGCGGAAGCAGACGCGCTGGCGCAGGTGAATCAGGCCCGGCGCATTGAGTAATTTGTGCAGGGCGTGCGGGCCAAGCAGGATGATATTCAACTGGCCGCCCGGCTCGCCGGTCATATGCACGAGCTGCAGAATGCGCTTCGCGCGTTCGATTGTCATGCCGGTGATATCGATGACGGCCGTTACCTTGCGGTTGGCCTGGTTATGCTCGGCAATCACCTGGCGCAGCCGGTGGAGTGAATTCGCCTCGTTGCCGTCGCTCGTGTCGGCGCCGAGATCGAGTAGCAGCATATCGTACAGCAGATCGGGATTCGTCTGGCGCAGGTCGATATGAGCGACGATTGTCTGCTTCTCGAGTGTCCCGATCGCGGCGGCCACGAGTGCCGATTTGCCGACCCCGGGACCACCGGTCACGATGGCGACGGAATCGCGTGCCAGCAAGGTTTGGCGGATACGTGCAACGGCAGTCTCGACCGCCGTGTTCGGCGCAAAAAAGCCGGTTGCGGGGCCGTTCGTGAAGCTTCTTTCTCTTAATTGGAAATGATCGACGTACATGATTGAGCAGCGTCCATGTTCACTGAATTTGAAGTCGGAGTGTGTGTATCCGACGGCTTGATTGCGGTGAACGTGATCACAGAATCGTCTGCTCGGGCCAACGATTGATGATCGGCCCTATTTCTTGCAGCCGG
>SMWD01000062.1 GCA_004357495.1 Gammaproteobacteria bacterium | reverse complement strand
GGCGGCATCGACGCTGGCCCGGCCGCGGCGACGCGGTCTCGAGAAACTCGCGCGCTTCGCCGACGGGGTGATCAGCGCGCGCAAACCGGCGAAGCTGTCGGATGTCACCAGCCCGTTGACGACGAGTTCGCCGAGCGCCGCCTCGACGTGGGTTCGCAGCAGCCCGGTAATCCGTACGAGATCGGCGAAGAACGTCGCCCGGTGCTCGCGCAAGGTGTCACGAACTGTCGTCGCGTGCGACGACAGTTCGGGCGGCGACCCGCGCTGGAACAGCGGCAGCCAGTCACCGAGTTCCGTGCGATTGAGGATGATGATCCGGGTATTGCGCACCGGCCCTGATTTTCTACCGGGCGCAGGGTCCGTGACCGGGCGCAGCCAGACGTACTGGCCGGATGTGAGTAATTCGTCCAGATAGCTGCCGAAGTAACCGTTGACCCGGGAGGGCAGCAGGCTGCTTTCCCACGCGCCGGCGGGTGCGGCAAAACCCTGCAGACGATCGACGGCGCGACGCACGGCGTCCGGACCCTCGGTGTCGTCCATGCCGATCTCGTGCCAGTCGAACAAGAAGCGCATGTAAATGGCCGGCGACACCGGCTCGACCTGCTTGCGCAGGCGCTTCACGGTATGCCGGTTGATCCGGGCGAGCAGGCGGCGCGCGCACCATTCCTCGTCGGAATCGGCGTCGCCCCGAAAATAACCGCGCATTACAAAACCTTCTGCTTCAATGATTTGCAGCGTATTATTTATGTGGGATATATCCAGACCCAGCGGCTGGGCCAGCGCCGCCGCGGTGACCGGGCCGAGCGTCTCCAGGCGACTGCGAACGATCTCAACCAGCGATGAGTCACGTGTCGCGGCCGCGCCGCCACGCACGGCCATCACGGCCTCGATCGGCGGTTCCAGCACGGCGTCCGGCAAAATCCGTTGCATCTGGCCGAGTCGTTCGGCCGCGACCCAGAGTCGCTGCCCCGGCTGCGCCCCGGCGTGCATCACGGTGACCCGTCGCTCGGCGATCAACGTGTCGAGATATGCCGTCCAGCCCTCGCCCCGTCGACCGGCCTCGGCCTCGGTGATAAAGCCGCTGAGCACGAGCGCATCGTGCAGCTCGTCCCGGTTCCGGGCGTCGGGCCAGACCTCTTCGCAGACCTGGGTAATTGCCTCCGGGCTCAGCTGAGCAAACTCGGCGGCTTCGGCCGGATCGAGCAGGTGTCGCGAAAAAATGGCCTGGGTGCGGCGCTCCTCGGCCGGCGCATCGTCGAGGAAGGCAAAGGGTTTTGCCGTGATGATCTCCTGCGCCAGCACCGATGGCGTCGGCACGTCGCGGGCCGTGATGCGCACGTCCCCGGACTCGATCCGGCCGAGCAGGCGCTCGAGGCCATCGATATCCATCAGGCTGTTCAGGCAGTCATCGAGCGTCTGCACGACGAGCGGGTGATCCGGAATCTCACGATCGCCGGCGATGTTCTCGGCACAGGCGAGCTGGTCGGGAAACACGACGGCCATCAGGTCCTCGCCGTCGTTGCGCTGGAAGATCGGCGGGACTTTCTTGCCGTTGCGGGTGCGGCGCACGGCCAATGCAATACTGGAAGCCCAGCGCCAGTGCGTCGGGAACATCGGTGCGGCCAGCACGGCCTGCGTCAATACGCTGCGGACGGTCGCCTGTTTCAGGTAGCCGGCCACCTCCTCGAGCGGAAAGCTGTGGGTCGGCCCGAGCGACAAGACAATGCTGTCCTCGAGCGCGGCGGCCTGCAGCTCGAAATTGAACTTGCGGCAAAACCGCTTGCGAATGGCCAGTCCCCACGCCCGGTTCAGGCGCGAGCCATACACCGAGTGAATCACCAGGTGCGTGTCGCCCACCTCGTCGAAGAAGCGCTCGAAGACAATTTCCTGCTGGGTCGGCAGCGTGCCGAGCGAGGCTTTCGCCGTCGCGAGGTAGTCGATGAGCTGCTCGGCCGCTGCTGTCTGCAGGCCGAGCTCGGCCACCGCCCAGGCCTTCGCCGCGTCGATGCCGTCGTCGAGCCGCGAGGACACCTGTTCGCGCAGGCGCGAGACGGCGAACGACAACTCGTCCGTGCGTCCGGGCGCCTCGCCGAACCAGAACGGAATGTTCGGCGGCTGGCCCTTCGCGTCCTCGACAAAGACTTTGCCCGGATCGATTTTCAGCACGCGGTACGACATGTTGCCGAGTTGGAAAATATCGCCCGGCAGGCTCTCGAACGCGAAATCCTCGTTCAGCGTGCCGACCGAGAGTTCCTCGGGCAGCATGACGACGTCGTAATCGAACTGGTCCGGAATCGTGCCGCCGTTGGTCAGCGCCATCAGCCGGGCACCGCGGCGGCCGCGCAGCTTGCCGTTGACCCCGTCGAAATGGACATGCGTGGCCTGACGGCCGCGCCGGGTCGTGTAGCCGTCGGCCAGCATCGTGATGACCTGGTCGAATGCTGTGCGCGTCAAGGCGCGATACGGCCATGCACTCGTGAACTGGTAGAACAGCGCATCGACATCCCATTCCTGCGCCGCGACCTCGGCGACGATCTGCTGCGCCAGCACGTCGAGCGCCGGCCCCTGCAGGCGCACCGCGTCGAGCTCCTCGCGCCGCACGGCGTCGAGCAATGCGGTCGCCTCGACGAGGTCGTCACGGGTCAGCGGAAACAGCCGCCCCTTCGGCAGCGCATCGACCCCGTGGCCCGAGCGGCCGACGCGCTGCAGGAAGGTCGCAATCCCGCGCGTGGAACCGAGCTGGATGGTCAGGTCGATGTCGCCGATGTCGATGCCGAGCTCGAGCGACGCGGTCGCCACCAGCGCCTTGAGTTCGCCGGCTTTCAGGCGTTGCTCGGCATCGAGCCGGTGCTCCTTCGACAGGCTGCCATGGTGTGCGGTGATGCGTTCCTCGTCGATGCGCTCGGCCAGGTGCCGGGCGACGCGTTCGGCCATCCGGCGAGTGTTGACGAAGATCAACGTCGAACGATGCGCCTGCACCAGCTCGGCCAGGCGATCGTAGATCTCGCCCCAGACCTCGGTCGCCATGACCGGCGTCAGCGGCGAGCGCGGCAGCTCGATGCCGAGATCGCGCTCACGCACGAAGCCGGTGTCGACGATGGTGCAATACGGGGGCGCGAACTCGCCCGGGTCGGCGCGGTCACGCAATCGCGCCCAGTTGCCCCGCCCGCCCGGCGGCTGCGGACCGTCGCCCCAGTCGCTGCCGATCAGGAAACCCGCCATCTTTTCGATGGGCTTTTGGGTCGCGGAGATACCGATGCGGTTCGGCGGGTTGACACACAGGGCCGACAGTCGCTCGAGCGACAGCATCAGGTGGGCGCCGCGCTTGTTGCAAGCGACGGCGTGCAACTCATCGACGATCACCGTGGTGACCGTGCTCAGCATGTCGCGTCCCGACACGGACGTCAGCAACAGGTAGAGCGATTCCGGGGTCGTCACGAGGATATGCGGTGACACCTTGCGCATGCGGGCGCGCTCAGCCGCCGACGTATCGCCGGTGCGCACCGCCACGCGAATCTCGAGTGGTGACAGCACGCCGAGCCGCTCCCTGATGCCCGCGAGCGGTTCTTCGAGATTCTTGTGAATGTCGTTAGACAGCGCCTTCAGCGGCGAGATATACAGGACGCGCGTCTCGTCCGGCAACCCGAATGCCTCGCCCTCGCGCACCAGCGCATCGATCGCGGCGAGGAACGCCGCCAGCGTCTTGCCCGAGCCCGTCGGCGCCGCGAGCAGCACATTCTCGCGCCGCTGGATCGCCGGCCACGCCAGACGCTGCACCTCGGTCGGCGCACGGAACTCGGCCTCGAACCAGGCCGCGACGGCGGGATGAAATAACTGTCGTGGCATGACCCCATTCTAGACCGGAGCGGGCTCATCCGGTGACCCTGAACCGCGCCTGCGTAAACGAAACTCCGCGCGGCGGCGAAATTTTGTCAAAACATCCCATCAGGGAACCGAATATGGTCGACCTGTGACGCCGCCTCGCTCAGGCGAGCTCGGGCCGGTTGCGAAAGAATTGGAGCGCTTCCGGGTTCGCGAGCGCCGACGTGTTGCGCACGGGTTCGCCGTGCACCGCCGAACGGACGGCCAGCTCGACAATCTTGCCGCTCTTCGTGCGCGGGATGTCGGTTACCGCGACGATCTTCGCCGGCACATGCCGCGGACTCGCATTCGTTCGGATCGATCGCCTGATGCGATCCTTGATCGACTGATCGAGTGCGACGCCCGCGCACATGATGACGAACAACACGATGCGCGTATCGCCCTTCCAGTCCTGACCGACGGCGACGCACTCGACGATCTCGTCGAGCCGTTCGACCTGGCGGTAGATCTCGGCCGTGCCGATGCGCACGCCGCCGGGGTTCAGCGTCGCATCCGAACGGCCGGAGATGATCATGCCCCCGCGTTCGGTCAACTCGGCATAATCGCCGTGGGCCCACACGTTGGCGAACTGCTCGAAATACGCGGCGCGGTATTGCGCATCGTTCTCGTCGGCCCAGAACCCGACCGGCATCGACGGGAACGGCTGCGTGCACACGAGCTCACCCTTGTGCCCGGCAGGCAGTTCCTGGCCGTCGCCCGCGAAGATCCGCACGTCCATGCCAAGCCCGAGACACTGCAATTCGCCGACGTACACCGGATGCAAGGGGCTGCCGAGCGCGAAACACCCGAGCAGATCCGTCCCGCCGGAGATCGACTGCAGCGCGACGTCACTCTTTATAGAGGAATACACGTATTTAAAACTCGACGGTGCCAGCGGCGAACCGGTCGACAGGATCGTACGCATTGAGGCCAGGTCGCACGACGCACCCGGCGTAAAGGTCGACTTTTCGACCGCTGCCAGATAGCGTGCGCCGGTGCCGAAGATCGTGATGCCCTCCTCGTCCGCGATTCGCCACAGCGCACCGGCATCGGGTTTGAACGGCGAGCCATCGTACAGCACCAGCGTCGCGCCGGACGCGAGCCCCGACACGAGCCAGTTCCACATCATCCAGCCACAGGTCGTAAAGAAAAAGAACGTGTCGTCGCGGCCCAGATCGCAGTGCAGGATATGCTCTTTCAGATGCTGCAGCAGCGTGCCGCCGGCGCCGTGTACGATACATTTCGGCACGCCTGTCGTGCCGGACGAATACAGGATGTAGACGGGATGCGCGAACGGCAGCTCGGCGAACTCGACCTCCGTGGCCTGCGAAGTCGCGATGAATTCGGCCCAGTGCCGCGCGTTCGGAATCGACGACAGATCGGGCTCGGAATCAAGGAAGGGGAAAACGACGATATGCTCGAGCCCGTCGAGCCGCGCGGCAATCTGCACCAGCGCTGGCCGCGTATCCAGGCGCTTGCCGTCGTACCGATAACCATCCGCGGCGAACAATACCCGCGGCCGGATTTGCTCGAATCGATCGAGCACGCCGGCGACGCCAAAATCCGGCGAGCAGCTCGACCAGATGGCGCCGATGCTGGTCGTGGCCAGCATCGCGATGACCGTCTCCGGGCAATTCGGCACGCACCCGGCCACGCGATCACCCCGCGTGATGCCGACAGCACGCAGGGCGCCGGCCAGCTGCGCGACCGCGGCATACAGCTGCGCGTAACTGAGTTCCGTGCGACGCCCGGCCTCGTCGCGAAACACGATCGCCGGATGTGCGTCACGGAATTTCAACAGGTTGGCGGCGAAGTTCAGCGTCGACCCGGGGAACCAGCGCGCGCCGGGCATCCGGTCGGCGTCGGTAAGCACGACCTCGCCCCGCGTGTCGAAACGCAGATCACAAAACGCGGCCACCTCGCTCCAGAAGCGCTCGGGATGCTCGATCGACCAACGGTGCAAGGACGCGTAATCATCACCGGGCATGCCGCAGTTTTGCGCAACCCGGCCCATGAAGCTGCGCAGCCGCGAGCCGGCGATGCGATCGGGGCCAGGCGTCCAGAGCGGCTGCGATTCAGTCATGTGCGCCTGGCACGCTGCGGTGAAACCCGGTGTCCGACACCCGTCACCCGCCGATGTAATACATCTCGACCTTGTCAGTGACGGGGCCGCGTTCGGTACGGATCTCGCTGTAGCGATCCTCGCGACGCATCCAGACCTGCTCGATGATCTGCCGCAATTCATCGTCGCCGGCGCCGGCGCGGAGCGGGGTTTTCAAATCGGTGCCGCTGGCCGCGAACAGGCAGGTAAACAGGCGGCCGTCAGACGACAACCGCGCGCGCGTACAGGCGCCACAGAAGGGCACGCTGACCGATGAGATAAAGCCGACCTCGCCGCGACCGTCATCGAACTGATAGCGACTCGCGACCTCGCCGTGGTAATTCTGCTCGACCGGGCGCATCGGCCAGCGTTCGTTAATGCGTCCGATCAATTCCATCGACGGCACCGTATCGCTCACGCGCCAGTGGTTGATCGTGCCGACATCCATGTACTCGATGAAACGCACGATGACGCCGGTGCCGCGGAAATGCCGCACCAGATCGAGCACGCTGTCATCGTTGATGCCGCGCTTGATGACGGCATTTACCTTGATCGGCGTCAGCCCCGCCTCGACCGCCCCGGCAATCCCTTCGAGGACCCGATCCCGGCTGCCGCGGCCGCCGCTCATGACTTGAAAAATCGCGTCGTCCAGCGAATCGAGGCTAACACTGACGCGATCGAGCCCGGCAGCCTTCAGCGCGGCGGCATGCTGCGCGAGCAGGATACCGTTGGTCGTCAGCGCGATGTCGTCGATGTGTTCGATGCGCGTCAGGTCACCGATCAGATCCGCGAGACCCGGGCGCAACAGGGGCTCGCCGCCGGTGATGCGCAGCTTTTCGACACCGAGCCCGGCAAAAATGTTCGCGAGCCGCAGAATCTCGTCGAACGACAATCGCTCGCTGCGCTTCAGGAATTGGAAGTCCTTGTGATACTTGTCCTCCGGCATGCAATACGGGCAACGAAAGTTGCACCGATCCATGACCGAGATCCGCAAGTCGCGCAACGGGCGCTCGCGCCGGTCTCGCAGCATCGGCTGCAGCGGGATATCGATCGGCAAGTTGATGATCTTGTCGGGCATATCCGGACGGTAACACACTGCTGTGGCCGAAAAATTGACATTAATTATGGAGGTATACTGCCGGACTCATTGAGCGAGTGAAGCCAACCGATGGCAGACAGCGAATCCGGCAATCCCCTGCCGACAGACATGGCCGCGGTCGAGATACGCGAGCCCGGCGGGCCGGATGTCCTGCGGGCCGTACGGCGCCCGGTGCCACAACCCGCCGCCGGCGAAGTCCTGATCCGGGTGGCCGCCGCGGGCGTCAACCGGCCGGACTGCCTGCAACGCCAGGGGCTCTACCCGCCCCCGCCGGGGGCCTCGGACCTGCCCGGCCTCGAGGTTGCCGGCCAGATTGCCGCGCTCGGCCCCGGAATCAGGCAGGCAGACGAAGCCTGGGCCGTCGGCGACCGGGTCTGTGCCCTGCTGGCCGGCGGCGGCTACGCCGAATACTGCACCGCACCGGCCGTGCAGTGCCTGCCGATACCGGCCGGACTCGATTTCACCCAGGCCGCGGCCGTGCCGGAAACCTTTTTCACGGTCTGGACAAATGTCTTCGACCGCGGGCGACTTGGCCCCGGCGAGAGCATCCTGATCCACGGCGGCGCAAGTGGCATCGGCACGACGGCCATCCAGCTCGCGCATGCGCACGGTGCGCGCGTGTTCGCAACCGTCGGCAACGACGCCAAGCGCGCGCTGTGCGAACGCCTCGGCGCCGAACGCACGATCAACTACCGCACCGAGAGTTTCCTCGACATCCTGCAGGATGAGGCAGGCGGCGTCGATCTGATCCTCGACATCGTCGGCGGCAAATATCTCGACGACAATATCAAGCTGTTGAAGCCGGACGGCCGACTCATCATCATTGCCGTGCTCGGCGGTGCGCAGGCCGAGATTAACCTCGCGCGCGTCCTGATCAAGCGGCTCACCCTCACCGGCTCGACGCTGCGCGCCCGCGAAGCGGATTTCAAGGGCGCAATCGCTGCGGCATTGCGTGAACATGTCTGGCCGAAACTCGCCGACGGCACGATCGCGCCGGTCATCCAGGCGACGTTCCCGCTGCACGAAGCCAGGCGCGCGCATGAACTGCTCGACGCGAACCAGGCGCAAGGCAAGCTCGTCCTGCAGGTTGCGGATTGACGGCCCCCCAAGCATGAGCACGGACGCATGAGCACGCGACACACCATCGACACGTTCAACGCATGGCGGCAGGATGGCGAGCCGCTCGTCCTGGCGACCGTCGTGGCGACCGAGGGCTCGACCTACAGCAAGGCCGGTCACCGCATCCTGATTGCCGGCAACGGCGACTACCAGGGCCTGGTCAGCGGCGGCTGCCTCGAGGGCGACCTCGCCGAACACGCGCGCGCCGTCATCGAGACCGGCCAGGCACAGGCGATCCGTTACGATTTGCGTGACGAGGCCGATGAGATCTGGGGCATGGGCATCGGCTGCAACGGCGTCATCGAAGTGCTGCTGCAGCGGCTCGACCCGGACGCGGACTACGAGCCATTCGCAACCATCGCAAACTGCGCAATGCACCGCGACAACAGCATCTGTGTCGTTGTCGTCGCCAGTGAGGACGATGCGTGCCCGGTCGGCGCCACCCTGATCGACTGGCAAATAGGCCACCACAGCTGCGGCCTGCCCGCCAGACTGGCCGATGTCGCGCGGCAAGAGGCGGCGCATGCAAACGCTCGTGCGGCCGGGACGCACATCGTGCAGCACGACACGATCAAGCTGCTGGTCGCGCCGATCCGGCCGGTGCCACAACTGCTGATTCTCGGCGCCGGTCCCGACGCCGCGCCACTCGTCAACATGGCCGGCGAGCTGGGCTGGCGCATCACGCTTGCCGACCATCGCGCTGCGTACCTCGAACAACGCGCGTTCGACGCTGCCGAGCGCAAGTGCCATGTCGATCCCGAACGGCTGAATGCGATCGGCGACCTGGAGCGCTTCACGGCCGCGGTCGTCATGAGCCACCATTTGGCCACCGATCGGCTCTACCTTGAGCAACTCGCCGCGACCGGCATCGGCTACATCGGCCTGCTCGGACCAGTCGCACGCCGCGAGCGGCTGGTCGGCGACCTTGCGACTGCCGCGACCGCACTCGGTGGCCGCTTGCACGGCCCGGTGGGCCTCGATATCGGTGCCGACTCGCCGGAGTCGATCGCACTGGCTATCCTTGCCCAAATTCAGTTGGAGACCGGCCGGTGACGACTAGCCGACACTTCCGCATTGAGGCTGACGAAGCTGCCGCTCTGATCGAGGCCCGCATGCCGACCTGTGCAACCGAGCGCGTGCCGCTGGAGCGGTCGCAGGGCCGGGTTCTGCGTGAACGACTGGTGGCCGAACGTGATCAACCGCCGTTCGACCGCGTGACGATGGACGGCATCGCGATCCACTCAGACGCACTGGCGAACAACCAGCGGCAGTTCAAACTGCGCGGCATCCAGGGCGCCGGTGCCGCGGCGATGCCCCTCGGCGATGCCGGACACTGCGTCGAAATCATGACCGGTGCGATACTGCCGCCGGACGCGGATACGATCGTCCCGGTCGAGCGCATTCGCTACGACGATGGAATCGTCACACTCGAGGCAGGCTACACCCCCGACCCCGGGCAATTCATCCATCGCACCGGCTCGGACCACGCGGCTGGTCAGCCGCTGCTGCAACCCGGCTGCGTGATCGGCGCGCCCGAGATGGCCGTGCTGACCCTCACCGGCCATGCCGACGTCGAGGTGGCGCGCTGGCCCGATATTGCGGTCATCTCGACCGGCGATGAGCTCGTCGACGCAGGCGAGTCTCTCGAGCCATTCCAGATTCGCTCGTCCAACGACCGCGCGATCGTAGCCGCGCTCGAGAAACGCGGCTGCCGTTCGAGCCGGCGTGCGCATCTGTTAGACGACCCGATCCAGTTGCGCGAGTCGATCGGTCGCATGCACGACGACCACGACGTGCTGATTCTGAGCGGCGGCGTATCGATGGGTAAATACGACTACGTGCCGCAGATCATGGACGAACTCGGCGTCGAACTTGTGTTTCACAAGATTCTGCAGCGGCCGGGCCTGCCGATGTGGTTCGGCGTCAGCGCCGCGGGCAAACCGGTCTTCGCCCTGCCCGGCAACCCGGTCTCTACACTGGTTTGCATGATCCGCTACGTGCTGCCGGCGATCCAGGGCGCAATGGGTGCCCGCGAACCAGTGCACGCGCTGCCGCTCGCCGAGCCCGTGCACTTTACCCCCGATCTGACCTGCTTCATGCCGGTGCGGCTGACCCATACCGAAACCGGCGCCGTACTGGCCCTGCCGAAACCCACCAACACCTCCGGCGACTTCATCTCGCTGACCGGCAGCGACGGTTTTGTCGAACTGCCCCGCGGCCAGGATGACTTCCCCGCCGGCTACGCGGCAAACTTCTTCGCGTGGTAAGGCGCCCGCCACGAATTGCCACATCCCCCGAACCCGGCTAATCTAATCAGTTGCGCCACCCCACCCTCCAGGCCAGCCGCCCTCATGAAACGCATACCCAGCATCAAAACCGTCATGACCCCGTTCCCGTACTCGGTCGATCCCGATGCCGCCATCGCCAAGGCACTGGACATAATGCGCGAACACGCCATTCATCACCTGCCCGTCACGTCTCAGGAAGGCGATCTGACCGGCATGATCTCGAGTCGCGATATCCAGCTCATGCAGAATCGGCCGGACGGCGTCGATGCCCTGCAGGTAAAAGACATCATGACGGAGGAAACCTACACGGTTGATCTGTCCGAACGGCTGGACAGCGTGCTGCACCGGATGGCCGAGCATCACCTGCGCTCGGTCGTCGTCACACGCAAGGGAAAGCTCGTCGGCATCTTCACGCAGATCGATGCCTGTGGTCAGTTCGCCGAATTCCTGCGCGCACAGGTAAGACGTTCCGGCGGCGACACGGCCGCATAAACTCATCATCGCCATGACTCACGACAACACAACCGATCGGGAATTTATCCCGCTGAACATCGCGGTGCTGACGGTGTCCGACAGTCGCACCGAGGAGACTGACAAGTCCGGGCCGGTACTCGTCGACCGGCTCCAGGCCGCCGGCCACCGTCTCGCCGAGAGGGCGATCGAGCCGGACGACGTCTACCGGCTGCGCGCGACGGTGTCGCGCTGGATCGCGGACCCGCAAGTGCAGGTCGTCATTACGACCGGCGGCACCGGCATCACCGGGCGTGACGGCACACCCGAGGCGATCCTGCCGCTGCTCGACAAAGTCATCGAGGGCTTCGGCGAGATGTTCCGCACGCTGTCGTTCGCGGACATCGGCACCTCGACGCTGCAGTCGCGCGCGATGGCCGGCGTCGCCAACCGGACCTACCTCTTCTGCCTGCCCGGGTCGAGCGGCGCGTGCGCCGACGGCTGGGACAAGCTCATCGTGCATCAGCTCGACTATCGAACGAGACCCTGCAATCTCGTCGAGTTGCTGCCGCGCCTCGACGAGTAAACCTGCCATGACCAACCTCAACACCTTTCACATCGACGGCGGCCTCGAGATCCACATGTTCGAGGCGTTGCAGGACAACTATTGCTACCTCGTGCGCGACCCCGATACCGGCACGACCGGCGTCATCGACACCCCGGAGGTCGCAGCGATCGAGCGCGCGCTGGCCGAGACGGGCTGGTCGCTCGACTTCATCATCAACACGCACCACCACCGGGACCACGCAGGCGGCAATCTCGAGCTCAAAAAAAAGACCGGCTGCACGATCGTCGGCCCGAAGGCGGATAAGGACCGGATCCCCGGCATCGATATCGCGGTCGGCGATGGCGACATATTCGAGCTCGGCAGCCGCCGCGCGCGGGTGTTCGACACACCCGGGCATACGCGTGGACATATCTGCTATCACTTCGCGGACGACCAGGTCGCGTTCACCGGCGATACGCTGTTCTCGATGGGCTGCGGCCGGCTGTTCGAAGGCGACCCGCAGCAGATGTGGACGGCGATGCAAATGCTGATGAACTGGCCCGACGATACGCGCATCTATTGCGGGCACGAGTACACGCAGAACAACGCGCGGTTCGCCCTGACGGTCGAGCCGAACAACCGGGCCCTGATCGAACGCGCAGCCGAGGTCGACCGGCTGCGTGCCGCCGGTGAGCCGACGATCCCGTCAACGATTGGCCTGGAGAAGGCGACGAACCCCTTCATGCGGCCGACCAGCGCTCATCTCCAGCAGACGCTCGGCATGGAAGACGCCGATGTCGTCGACGTGTTTGCCGAGACGCGCAAACGCAAGGACCGCTTCTGAGTGCGCTGACGACCGAAACCGATATCGACTGCCCGTTCTGCGGCGAGTCGATCACGATCGTCGTGGACCTGTCCGTGCCGGGACAGGATTACATCGAGGATTGCTTCGTCTGCTGCCGGCCGATTCGCATCCGCTATGTCGCAGACGACGGAGAACTGATCAGCATTCACGCCGAGGCGTGAGCGCCTGTTTCACCCGTACAGCTCGATGTGATTCTGCACGAACTGCCTGAAGCTGGTCGGATCCTGCCCGGTCAACTCCTTGAACGTCGTCGTAACCTTCGGCGGCACGACCCCGTCGACCACCTCCGAGAACAGGTGCATGACGGCATCGGCGTGCCAGTCGCTCGTCAGGAACGGCGCGATGATCTCGCGATAGGCGGTCGGGTCGACGTTCAGGTACTCGATCGGCTTGCCGAGTACTTCGCCGAACTGAGACGCGACGTCGTGGAACGACAGCAGCTCGGGGCCACTGAGGTTATAGCTCCGGCCTGCGTGTCCTGCGCCGGCCAATACGGTCGCGATGGCCAAACCGATGTCCTTGCAGTCCATCATGACCGTCACGCCATCGCCCATCGGCAGCGCGAAGCTGCCCTCGTTCTTGATCGAAAAACCGTAACCGAGCAGGTTGTCCATGAAGAAGTTCGGGCGAATCATCGTCCAGTCGAGACCCGACGCACGGATGTGTTCCTCAACCCGCCAGTGCAGGGCCGGGATCGGGCTCGTGGCTTCCGGCAACGCTTCGAGGGACGATAACTTGACGAGATGCTTGACGCCGGCAGCTGTGGCGATATCGACGAACTGCATCTCCAAAGCTTCCTGCTCCTGGCTGTTCGGCAGGATCAACGCAACACGGTCGACGCCTTCCATGGCCTTGCGCACAGCTTCCGGGTCAGCCGCATCGCCGACGATCAAATCCACACCGGCCTCTTTCAGCGCCGCGGCTTTCTCCGCGTCGCGCACGAGCGCCCGGAACGGGACACCCATCTCGATCAGCGCGTCGGCAGCCGCGCCTCCCGTCTTGCCGGTTGCGCCGGTCAGCAGAATCATGTTCGTTTCTCCTCGGGGGCCGGTACCCGGGCCCCTGGTTCTTTGGCATGCTCGGGGACGGGCGCGTGCGGCCTATCCGCTTACGGCCCGTCAGGGCCGGGAAGTCTACCCGATTGTTAGGCCGGGACACAGACTGTGCGTAGAATGCGCACCATGCAGCGGCGACAACTCATCGGTGCCGGTCTCGCGGCGGCGGCCTTGTCGGGCAACGGGGCAGCGAGCGGTGTCCGGGCCGAGCGCGCCCGCCCGTTCGTGCTGGTGCACGGTGCGAGTCACGGCGGCTGGTGCTGGGGCCCGGTGGCCGAGCGTCTGCGTGACCGGGGCTACCGCGTATACACGCCGACGCTGACCGGACTCGGCGAACGAGCGCACCTCGTCAGCCCTGACATCACACTGAGCGTACACATCGAGGATATAGCGAACGTCATCCGTTACGAGGAACTCGACGACGTGATCCTCGTGGCACACAGCTACGGCGGCACGGTCGTGACCGGCGTCTGCGACGGCATGCGCGAGAAGATCGCCCGGGTGGTGTTTATCGACGCGAACGCCCCGGCCGACGGTCAGCCCACGATTCCGGGACTCACGCGCGAACTCGCGGAACGCGTCGCCGGTGGCCCGCTGCTGGACGGTTACCTGCTGCCGCCGCTGGAACCGCTGCGGCTGGGCATCGATCCTCAGGACGCCGACACCATTGCCTGGGTACAGCGCCGCATGACGCCGCACCCGCTGCAGACACTGACGGAACCCATTCACCTGCCGAACGGCGGCACGCAGGGGATGGACCGGACGTTCGTGCTGACGACGCCGCTCGAGCAACTGCTGCCATTCGCGCGCGAGGGAACCCTAAAGATCAGGGACGACCCGAGCTGGCAATTCGAAGAACTGCTCGTCGGTCACGACGCCATGATTACCGCACCCGATCAAACCGCCGAACTGCTGCGCCGGGTTGCCGACAATGGGGCCGACAACGGGGCCGATGCGGCCAACGCGTCGTAGGAGCGGCTTCCAGCCGCGATTGCCCTTATCGACCGCTATGAAACGCTGCGGAATCGCGGCTGGAAGCCGCTCCTACGTCACATGGTCAAACAATTCGGGTTGACCGACTCCCGCAGTTTAATCCTCGGCCTTGCCCGCCCGGGCGTCGATCATCCTCTTGAATTCTCCAGCCTGACTCGTCATCTGCGGGCCGTTCCACTCGGTCGGCGCCTCGAGATATTTCGGGAAGTGCTTCTCGGTGTAGTCGAGCACGTAGCGCGGCAACTCGGTGACGCCGCCGAGCAGCTTGACGCACTGACTGTGGAAGACCATTTCGCCCGGACTGTTGCCCATCTCCATGAACGGCAGCCAGTGGGCGACACGCCCCCATGACATCGTGCAGGCGCCGGACGTAATGTCGGGATTCAGCACATCGCTGCGACGGCCGCGAATACCCCACAGTTCCGCATGCATGTCCATGTCGCCGGACGAGTATACCGGATAGTCCTTGCGGCTCATCGCGGCCGGGCGGTGAATGAAAAAGTCCCAGCGGAAGACGATGTCGTCGCCGTAGGCGATATAGGGGTACGGCGGCGACAGTACCGAGCTGCCCTCGCGACTGAAGACGCCGTTGACCGGATCGTTCGCGATGTGAAACACCTCGACCTTGCGGCCGCCAAGAAACGGATTGCTCCAGTCCTCGAGGATCGCGCCGGTGTCCGGATCCATGAAATACAGGACCTCGCGACTATAGATGCGCCAACCCTCGGGCACCTCTTCGATGCGCCCGGCGCCGATGCCGAAGGTCTTGAACACCCGGGTATTGCCATCGCCCGGCACCATGGCCCAGGCCACGCCGGGAAACGCAAAGATGAAATCCTTGCCGGAGATATCGCCGCGAATCTTCAGCATCGCGTTGAAGTTGGTTTCCGGATCGTCGAGATCGAGCTCCGGGTCTTTCGGTCCGGCCGGTCCGCCGCCGAGCGGCCCGAGCATTCGCATACCAGTCATTTTGTTTCCCTCACCGTGGCCCGACGCCACGCGCCGGATTGCATTGATCGGTCAGGCTGTCAATGTACGCCACGCGAGCGGTGACAGGCAAACGGAATATGGGCGCTGACCGGCAGCCTTGGCTCGCCGGGCGCAGGCGTTGCGGCCCCTTTCGGCCAGGGCCGTCGACGCACGGCGCGCCCGGTCTGTGGCACACTGCGCCGGTTGTCGACGACCGCTGGAACCCCGCATGCCACCACGAGGCCTCCGATCCGGAATCTGTACCGCGTCGCTGAGCCTCGCGCTGACGCTGCTGGCCGCCTGCGGTGGGGGTGGTGGCAGCGGTGGTGGCGGCAGCGGTGGTCGCGGCGGCGACTCGTGCAGTACCGACGGCCAGGTGCTGCGGGTCGAATCAGCGCTGGAGGAGCGTTACTTCTGGAACGACGAACCCGAACAACTCGACAAGTACGCCGGATTCAACGCCGACGCCTATGCGGACACCGACGCGCTACTGGACTTCCTGCGTTACCGGCCCGATGAGTTCGACCGGAACTTCACGTACGTCACGACGATCGAGGAAGACTCGCAGTTCTTCGGGGCCGGGGTATTCGTCGGCTACGGATTCAGTTATCGGCAGGACGACAACGAAGACTGGCTGTGGATAACGCAGGTCTTCGTCGGCAGCCCGGCCGATAACGCAGGCTTTGCTCGCGGATTACGCATCAACAAAATCGACGGACGGTCGGTTGCCGAGATCATAGCGGCGGACGAGCTCGACGACGCATTCGGTGAATCCGACATCGGCGTCACTCAGACGTTCGAATTGCTGGATGAAAACGGCGTTGCAACCCTGACGACCGCGACCAAGGCCGAGGTCGTGATCGATCCGGTGCCGCAGTTCACGACGTTCCATGCCGGCGGCAAGACGATCGGCTACCTCGAATTCCGTACGTTCGTCAGTACGGCAAGCGCGAGCCTGAACGAGGCGTTCGCGCACTTTCAGGCCGCCAGCGTGACCGACCTTATCGTCGATGTGCGTTACAACGGCGGCGGCCTCGTCACCATCGCCGAGTTCTTCGCGAGTTTGCTGGCCGGCCCGGCTAACGTGAGTGCGATCATGGCGTTTACGCGTTTCAACCAGTCGAACAGCATTCAGAACCAGACGGCGCTCTTTTCGAGTGAGCCAAACACGATCGATCTCGACTCGATCGTATTCATCACGACTGAATCGACGGCCTCGGCAAGCGAACTCGTCATCAACGTACTCGAGCCGTACCTCGATGTCGCGCTGGTCGGAGCACGGACGTTCGGCAAGCCGGTCGGCCAGACGGCCACCGACTTCTGCGCACAACGGCTGCGGCTCGTGACGTTCGAGACGCTGAACGTCAACGAGGAAGGTCGCTACTTCGACGGGCTCCCGGTCGACTGCCCGGCACAGGACGAACTGGAACGCGCCGTCGGCGATCCGCTGGAAAATTCGCTGTCGACTGCGCTGACCTGGGTCACTACCGGCGGCTGTCCGAGCATGGCGAACCGGTCAACGTCGACACTCACGGCCGCCGCACCGCTGCGTCGGCGCCCGTCCGGTCGCGGGACGCCCGCTCGGGAATACGCGAACGCCGAATAATGCGTGCGCGGCTCAGGCGGGGCAAACGCGGGGCAATGCGTAGGCCTCGCGAATATCGCCGAGTTCTTCCATCGAGCGACGCATGGCCGCTTCCGCGTCCGCGTCGGTCTTCACCTTCTTGTCCAGCTTGATGATTTCGGGGAAACGCGCACGTGCCTCGGCTTCCCGGCGCTGATCGGCGCTGGTCAGGACTTCGACCCAGAGCCCGGCCAGGCGGTAATCCCGCTTGCTCGATTGCATCGCGACCTTGGCGTTCGCAATCGCGACCTCGTGCTTGCATTTCGCGAGCGCCACGACGCCGTCGAAGGCGTCGTCACCGATCTTCTTGCGCAAATCTTCGAGTCGTTTCTCGTTGGCGTCAACCTGCGCTGCCGCTTCCGCCTTGTCGCGCTTCGAGCCGCTCATGCCGCCCACGACGGCGCCGGTCGAACCACCGTAAACCGCACCCCGCGCGGCCGCGTCGGCGACGTTGCCGCCAAACACCAATGCCGTGACCATGCCGCCGACCGCACCGGCCACGGCACCGGTCGTCGCCCCTTCCTTGGCGCCGCGACTCGCGTTGCTTTCGCTGGCGCAGCCGCCCAACGCAGTCATGGTAAGAACGGTAACAATCAGGACGCCTGCCGCCCTGGCCAGTATCGCGCGGCGGACACGCTGCAGGATAAATCGATACGTCACTGTCTTGGTCCCTTTCGACAACCTATGGTCCATGCTGAGTACTAACGTCCCGACGCGATGTAAGTCGCCACACGCCGCACGAGGATCCACATTTCTTCCTCTTCGTAGCCGCGTCTGATGTGCTCGACGAATTCGTCCTGAAACTCCGGGTTTGCAATAACCTTCGCCGGCACGTCATCGACGGAGGCCCCCGCCGCCATTTCCTGCCTGACAAACCCGTAAAGCATTTCCCAGAATTCACGCTTTTCACGGATCGCGACCGCCGGACCCGTGGAGGCGAGCGGCTTGAACTGCCCATCATCACCGATAGTGATTGACAGATGACCGCTCACGATGGTCTCGATGCCCTCTCGTTCCATAAGCGCTTCCACGGCTCTGAGGTAGGGCACCATGTTGTAGAGATGCGTATCGGACATGGTGGGGTTGTATTCCATGAACCAACCCGTCGGAGCGCTGCCGATATCGATGACGAACAGGATGTTTGCCGGGCGCGCCACCATGACGACCATGCAATCATCGTGACTCGGCCCGAAATAATAGAGTTCGAGAGACCGTCCGCCGAGTTCGATCTTATAATTATCGGCAAAAGTCACGTCCGGCGGAATCACGTCCGGATGGGGTGTCTCGCTGATGTTCTCGGCGCATTTTTCCTGAGCCACGAATCGAGCGCCTTCGTCTTTGAATATTTTTCCGCCCGACACATGATCCCAGTGCGAATGAGAGTACGCGACAAACTTTACCGGTTTATCCGTTACCTTCGCGATCTCCTGACGCAGAACCTCGGCTTCTTTCGGGCCGAGTGGATCCGTCGCGATAACGCCCTCATCCGTCACAAGAAAAATATTCCGGTAACCACCGTGGCGGAATGCATAAAGACCGTTGCCCAGATCTTCGGTTTCGTTAGGCGCAAGGCCCGGAATAAATTGTGCCTGCGTTGGTGTGGCCAACGGCGCAAGAGCAGCGAGTAACGCCACCCAGCACAATATCCTGACCCTGAGCGCAAGCATTCTCATCGTCCGATCCGGTAGAGTGAATAGATCCGCCGCGTCATGATCTGCAAACTTCTCTCATCGTATCCGGCGTATTCGGAAAATTGACTCATATCGATCCTTTTCGGGATCACTCGCGCCGGCATCCCCTGATCGTAGGCGGCCTTGACCGCGCCGAGGAGAGTTTCCCAGAAAATGCGTTGCTCGCCGACGAGCGATATCGGCCCGGTCGAGGGCAGAATAACGGGATTGCCGTCTTCGCCCCGCCCAATGGTCGCGTAACCCCCGGCTACTGTTTCGATCTCGCCCTTCGCCGCGAACGCTTCCACCACCTTGAAAAAGCCGATGAGTGAGTAAAGAGAGTAATTGGCCAACGTCGGATCAGCGGGCAAACTGGCCTTGGGAGGGCTGACGATATTTGAAAACAGCATGACGTTCGCCGGACGCGCAACCATTACGGTGAAGCAATTGCCAAAACTCGGGCCGAAATAGCGCATCTCGAGCGTCTGATCGCCGAGGACGATTACATGGGAATCGGTAAACGTGACGTCGGGCATCACCACGTCGGTGCGCGGCGTTTCCAGAAGGTTCTCCGCACATTTTTCCTGGGCGATAAATTGAGCCCCGTCGTCCTTGAAAATTTGTCCGCCCGAACTGCGCTCGAAGAACGAGTTCGAGTACACCACATACTTCACCGGCTGGTCGGTGCGCTTGGTGATCTCCGCTCTCAAGGCCTGCGCCGCCTCGACGTTTAACGGATCGATTACGACGACCCCCTCCTCGCTCACCAAGAAAAAGCTGCGCTCAACGCCGGCCCTGAATGCATACAGCCCGTCCCCTAAATCTTCCGTCTCATACGACGACGTCAGGGGCGCGGCAGCGTTCTGCGCATGAGCGATAACCATGGATTGGCAAACCAGCATGGCCGCGAAACCGATGAGTACGGCTAATCTTGCGACTGCCCGCGCGGGCAGGCCGGCGTCGAGGTCGGAAAGCAATGTTGAAATCATTCCAGCCCGGCGCCGTTGCCGTCCGTCGACCGCTCGGGCGCGTGCAGTTTCATGAGGATAACGCGGTGCCCGTCAAGGTCGGTGAACGCAATCTCCCTCCGTGAGGGTCTGGACAGTTCGTAGATACCGTCGACCTCGCAACCTTCCGCTTTCAGTTGCTCGAACAGCGTTTCCATGTCTCTTTGCACTTCGACGATCAGCACACTCGAATGAATGCCGTTGTCGCGTGGCAGCTCGACGCCCTTGATTTCGGTCATGGCGATGTTGCCGAATTCGCCCTCGCCACTGCTCAAGAAGGCGATGCGGGTATCGGCCTCGGCCGGAATATTCAGAACATCGTCCATGAAGGTGCTGGCCGGTGCCATGGCATCGACCTTGAAACCGATGATGTCGCGATAGACGCGAAACGCCCTTTCCAAATCGGCGACGATGAAGTTGGATCGATGCACGTAGGGATCGACATCCGCCAACATCACCGGTGGAGGCGCCGAGGTATGGGCACCCGCAAAAACTGCCATCGGACTGGCCATGATCGCCAGAACCGTCAAGATTTGCCGAACGGAAAAAGTGAGTTTGCCCATGGAAGTCACCCCTTCGTATATAGCCCGCTGGTCGAGCGCTTTGATTTGGGACGTAAACTCTACCGGAGACAGCGGCCTGAACTCAAATAAGCGCCCGCCTATCCGCTGCGGGGCCTCTCAATGGACCATCTGTCGAACGGCGAATCGCGGCCCGGTCGGTTCAGGAGTCCGGATACCGGCCTGCCTGCGGGTCCAGCGGACGCCCGCCGCCGTAAGCACGATCGATCGCGCGAAGGACTTGCCGCCGCCCGTCCGCCGCTTTATCATCGCCACCCGCGTCCCGGCACACGCCTGAGAAACGCCACAGCAAAGCACCCGCCAGGGTGTGGCCGTACCGGCGAAATGCGAAAATCCGTGGAATATGCGAAAGCGTCGATTCTGAAACGACGTCATTGATTGAAAACACACGCGCCCGTAGCTCAGTTGGATAGAGTGCCTGGCTACGAACCACCGATTTCTACATGCTCTAAGTAGCTGCCCCACTTGACTTTCCGTCCCGGAATTTGTCGCATATTTTTACTGCGAAAGGCGCGGAACTGCCCGTCTTTCTTGTTCAACAGGTGGAATATGCGAAAGCGTATGACATGTTCTTGCGGGCCTCGCAGCCGCTTGCCGCTGGACAGCAGCGCTCATTCCGATTCTTTCCGAGTAACTCATCTTGCGCCACCGACCCCGGCATTATGAGTGCGACTGCTCAGTTGTAAGTAATTATTTTAATTAATGATCGCCAAGGGCCGTTCGTTGCCAACTGCAGGACTGTGCATAACGGTGCATAACCAGGTCCCGAGAAACTCCCGAAGTTGATTCAGAGGGAAAGGGTTGATGAATCGC
>SMWD01000061.1 GCA_004357495.1 Gammaproteobacteria bacterium | reverse complement strand
TGGACGATTGGGCTGGACGCGATGTACCAGTCCGAACGGTTTGTGGAACAGGACAATTTCACCGTACTGGATGATTTCTGGCGGTTCGACCTGCGCGGGGGCCTGCTCGGCGACCGGTGGGATTTCCTCGTATATGTCGACAACCTGCTCGATGACGACACCTACAAGGCGGGGAGCACCGGTCCCGACTTCAGTTCGCAAATCAGTGACATGGGTTTCTCGGCCGGCCTCGTTCGGACCCATTATTTCGGGCCCTTGCCGCCGCCGCGGGTGATTGGTGTCCGCTTTAATATGCGGTTCGGAGGATAGAAAGGGTGCACAAGCCGGAGAGGGTTCCAACGCCTCCAAACGTGCAACTGACCGGCCCCTATGACTCCATGCGTGACTACGTGAACGCACTGGAGGCGACGGGGCGATTGCTCAGAATCAAGGCGATGGACCAGGACCGGTACGAAGCCACCGGTTTTGCCTATCGCCTCGTCGACAAGTTCGGCTTCAACGACGCGCCGGCCTTTCTGGTCGAAAAAATGAAGGTCGACGGTCAATGGATGACGGGTCCGATACTGGCCAATATCTATGGTCCCTGGGATACCGAAGCCATGGGCTATGGCGTCGAGCATGTGACAACCGACCGGCGCGAAATGTACCGCGCTGCCGTCGACAAACTCGTCGGTCTCGCCGATCGCAACGGCCACTGGCAACCCATTGCGCCGGTGCGGGTCGAGGACGGTAATGCGCCGTGCAAGGAAGTCCGTATCGAAGGCAGTGACGTGGATATTCTCAAGTATCCGTGGCTGAAATGTAATCCTGCGGACGGCGGCCGTTATATCAACAGCGGCGCCGTGATATTTCAGGACCCGGAACTCGGTCGCAACATGGGCACCTACCGGTGCCAGGTCAAGAGCGCCACCCGGATCGCGATGAATCCCGAAGTTGGCCAGCACGGCCATATTTTCCTGATGGCGGCCAAGGGTCGCGGCGAGCGCTCGATCAAGGCGGCCGTCGTGCTGGGCACCGACCCTATCACCTGGGCGATGAGTTGTTCGAAGGTCAGCCACCTCGGGCAAGATGAATACGAAATGGCGGGGGCATTCAGGGGCAAGCCCGTCGAACTGGTCAAATGTGAAACCAGCGATATTCTGGTTCCCGCGCATGCCGAGATGGTGATCGAAGGGGAAATTCCGCTGACCGACACCGAAGAGGAAGGGCCGCACGCCGAAATGTACGGCTACCTCGGGCGCAAGCGGGAGGCGAATTTCTACATGGACATACAGGCCATTACGCATCGCCGCGAGCCGTGGTTCTTTAATAATCACACCGGCGTTTTGCGGGGTTTCCACACCGCCGCGATGGATGCCTGGGCGACGCTCGCGTACAAGCAGTCGATTCGCAGCCTGGTGGCGATTCATACCCTCGGCGAGGCGCCCGGCATCTGTGTTGCCAGTATCAACAAGCGGTTTGCCGGCGACGGTCTGGCGGCCGGCCAGCAGATCTCGGCGAGCAACATCATGGCCAAGGTGACCATCATTGTCGATCAGGATGTGGACGTACTCAATCCGGCCCAGTGGCTGCACGCGGTCGGTTCCCGGTGGCAGCCTGATCCGGCCACCCTGATCATTCCCCATGCCCGGGCGACCTTCCTGGAGCCGAGCGCGGTCCACCCCAGGGTCGTCAGTAAAATCATCATCGATGCCACGAAACAGTTTCCCGCTGAAGGCGGGCCTGCCAATTGGCCGGCGGTTTCGCGCGAATTGCTGGAAGCCAGTTGCCCGGAGGTTTTTGAACTCGTCGATGAGAAATGGCCGGAGTATTGGCAAGACTGGGGGAGCAGCGAGTTCGCATCACCGCGTAGCTGAATACTCGATCCGGCGCATTTTCGGAATCGGCTTTAGCCGCGATCGGTGGCGACCCCCGGTAAAGCCGGGGGCAAAAACAAGCGGATGATCTCGTTCAGGTAACGCTGGCCGCGCGCAGTCGGTCGAACCTGATTTTCATCGGCCACGAGCAAGCCCCGCGCGCGGGCCTCGCCCAGCCCGGCTGCAGCGACGGCCGGATCGAGCCCGGTACGGGTTGCCAGCAGCTCCAGTGCAAAACCGTCTCGCAACCGCAGCGCATTCAGCATGAACTCGAATAACAAGTCCGCCGGACCGGGCACATGCTGCCCGGTAACGGCCTGCGCGCTGCCGGCTTTGCGCATATAAGAGGCAGGCATGCGCACGCGAGCCTCGCGGTGCACCGTGGCGGGCGTAACCAGGTCCGGTGCCGACGCCCGGCTCGGGTTCGGCCCTGCCTCCATGGATTTTACCTGTGTCGATTTTACCTTTGTCAATTTGGAATGGGCGCCGGCACCGAGCCCGAGGTAATCGCCGAACCGCCAGTAGTTGAGGTTATGCCGGCACACTCGCCCGTCCCGGGCGTGGGCCGATACCTCGTAGTGCCGGTACCCGCCGTCGCATAGCAGCGCGTTGACCACGGCTTCGATGGCGGCGAGCACGTCTTCGGACGGGCGTTTCGGCGGCCGTTTGTAGAACACGGTGTTCGGTTCGATCGTCAATTCGTAACACGAGAGGTGCGGCGCGCCGCTGGCGATCGCCTGCTCGATGTCGGCCGCCGCATCGTCGGGAGTCTGCCCCGGTAAACCGTACATCAGATCGAGATTGAAGTTCACGAAGACCGCGGCGGCAGCGTCGATTGCGGCCCGGGCGCCGGCGCCATCATGAATCCGGCCGAGTGCCGCCAACTGCCGATCATTGAAACTCTGTACGCCGAGCGAAAGACGGTTAATGCCCGCCGAGTAGAAACCTGCAAACCGCGCCGCATCCACGGTGCCGGGGTTCGCTTCCAGCGTGATCTCCGCATCGACCGCCAGCAGCCCGCGATCGTTCAAGGTCGTCAGCAGCAACTCGATCGAGTCAGGCGCAAACAGGCTGGGTGTGCCACCACCGAAGAACACGCTCGAAAACTGCCGCCCGTCGAGCGCCGGCCGCGCGAAGTCCAGGTCCGCAAGCAGCGCCAGAAGATAGTCGGCCTCGGGTATTTCGCCGCGGTATTCATGCGAGTTGAAATCGCAATACGGACACTTGCGCACGCACCATGGCAGGTGGATATACAGTCCCAGCGGTAGGGTATCGGTGCGGATGTTCACGGCTTGCGGTCAAGCTGTGTCAGAGTCATTCCAACGATGGGTGAAAAACTCTCAAATCAGCGCTGCATACCAGGCCTCGACCGCATCCATCGAGAACGGACCCGATGGCGAGCGATGGCGCACGATGCCGTCGCCGTCGATCAGGTACAGGCGCTCGGGCGAGCCCGAATACTTGTGATTGATCGAGTCTTGCATATCATCGAGCGCAACCGGCATCCGGATACTGTGCTGCGCCATGCAGGCGCCGGCGATCGCGGCGCGGGCCCCGGTCGTCGTCGGCTGAGTGTAGGCGATGTCCTGAGTCTCATTGATGCCAACCTGCCAGCCGTCTTCGGGATGCGCCTCGCGAATGTAAATCAGCAGGAACTTCACTCGCTCGTGCAACTCGGCATAGATCTCGTTAAAGCGTTCGATCTGGCCACGATATACAGGGCAGGTGTAATTGCCGAACATCAACGCTACGTTGCTACCCGTCAAGTCCGCCAGACTGATCGACTTGCCGTTCGGTCGGCCATCCGCTGACAATAACTCGGCCGAAAATGCCGGCGCCACCTCACCGACCTTGGGCGCAGCCGCCTCGAAGGGTGCTCGCTCGGCCGCCAGCTTCTCCATGAAATCCTTGGGCGGCAACTTCATTGTCGCGAGATACTCGTCGATGGCGGGATCCAGCGTCCAGCGATTGTCGGTCATGGTACTTACCTCATGGTATTCAGCGTGTGCTCGGGCAGCCACCGCGCCTGAAGCTGCGGGGCTAAGCTTGGTTTATTGTCACGAAAATTCTCTGGCCGTGCTATTAATCCGCAAATAACTGATTGCCGTCACCGTTGTGCGGTACCGCCACGCATTGCTGTGCCGCATGATCGCGGCCGGAACTTTCGGGCTCTGCAGCGGTCGACAGACAAAAGCACAGAGGTATTGCCGTGAATCTCGACACCCGTATGCACGCCACCCACTACAAGATACTGAGCCTGCTAAGTGCTTTGCTGCTGGTCATGGCAGCATCGGGCGCATACGCCCGTTCGCTCAACGGCTTCGACCTTGACGATGTGCTGGTAAAGAGAAAACTGATCCGAAGTGGCGGGCCGCCCCGGGACGGGATCCCGTCGATCGACTCGCCCCGATTCGTCGAGGCCGGCGAGGCCGATTACCTGGCCGATAGCGACCGGGTGCTGGGAGTCGTGATCGACGGTGTCACCAAGGCCTATCCTGTCAAAATTCTGAATTACCACGAGATCGTCAACGATTATTTTGGCGACGTGCCGGTCACCGTGACCTTCTGCCCGCTGTGCGGCACCGGTATCGCCTTCGATGCCGTCGTCGATGGCCAAGCCCGCCAGTTCGGCGTGTCCGGACTGCTCTACAACAGCGACGTACTCATGTACGACCGGCAAACCGAGTCGCTGTGGTCACAGATACTCGCCCAGGCAATCAGCGGCCCGGCGCGCGGCCAGAAACTGCGCCTGCTGCCGGTACGTCATACAACCTGGGCCGACTGGCGAAAGCGCTACCCCGAAACACGCGTGCTCGCCGAGCCGCGCGGCTTCGGTCGTAACTACGATGTCGATCCTTACGTCGGCTACGCAACGTCGAACCGGCTCTGGGCGCCGGTCGCCCATAAAGATCGACGCTACCCCCGCAAGTCAGTCGTGGTCGGGGTGATCGTGAACGGTGCCGCCCATGCGTGGCCGTTCTCTGAATTGCCCGAAGACGGGCAGGTCGTGGTCGACACCGTGGGTGGTCAAACCGTCCGGCTGCAGTACGACCATGCCACCCGCTCCGCCGCGGTTCTGGACACCAACGGCCGGGAAATCCCCTCGTTCACCGCGTTCTGGTTCGCGTGGGTCGCTTTTCACCCGGATACGGGGGTGTATAAGGGGGATCGCGGCTAAAGCCGCTCCCACACAAGCCGCTCCCACAGCACCGCCCACAGGTTCTGTGGGAGCGGCTTCAGCCGCGATCCTGAATATCAGTTCGCGCCTATTGCCAACTCCCATAGAATCTGCCACAAAGATCCTGCAGTGATCGTCCGGCGTTGATTGCGTGACTTAAACGTCGGTGCTGAGTTTGTCTATATCCTTCAACGGGTTCTCGAAGTCGAAGCCAAACAGGGCCGGGTCCTCTCCGATCACGATTGCCGAGACGATATAGAAGACGTAGTCGTAGGTTTCTTGCGGAATCCCGCGCTGATTCAGGAGTTGCCAGAAATTACGCTCGCGGGGGTTGTCGGGCATTTCCCGAATTCGTTTGCGAACGTTATTCGGGCCCCAGTTATATGCGGCGATAGTCAGCAAGCCGGAAGCCTGTGATTCCTTGCTG
>SMWD01000060.1 GCA_004357495.1 Gammaproteobacteria bacterium | reverse complement strand
GACGGCATGGGCTACTCCCACAGCTGGTTCCGGCGCGAACGGCTGATGATCGCGGCGCGCAGCTGCGGCGCCGGAGCACGCCTGATCGAGGAAGCCACCGCGTACGCGAAGCAACGCAGGGTCGGCGGCGAGGCACTGATCGAAAAACAGTTCATCCAAGGCATGCTGGCCGACAGCGTCACCGACCTCTGGGCGATGCGCCTGATGACCTTCGAGGCCGCCGAAGCCCATGATCGCGGGGAGGACGTCAAACAACTCCATGCCCGCTGCTCGATCGTCAAACTCCACGCCTCCGAGGCGGCCGGGCGAATCGCCGACCGAGCCATGCAGATCTTTGGCGGCCGCGGCTACATGCGCAACAATTGCGCGGAACGGTTCAGCCGCGAGCTGCGGGTCGATAGAATCTGGGAAGGTGCCAGCGAGGTCCAGCGACTGATCATCGCCCGCGCGCTGGCCAAACGCGGGCTCGACGGGATGTAACGCTTGAAAATTATTCACCCGACGCTGTTGCTTGTCGCCCTGCTCCTGAGTGGGGCGCTGCTCGCCGAGGAAGTAATCGCCGACGAAGAGAAAATCCTCAATGTCTTCAATTGGGCGGATTACATCGGCGAGACGACGATCGCGGACTTCGAACGGGAATACGGCATCAAGATCAACTACGATGTCTATGACTCCACCGAGGTCGTCGAGGCAAAACTGCTGGCCGGGCGTACCGGTTACGACGTCATCGTGCACTCCGCGCGTTACTCAGCCCGGCTGATCCCGATCGGCGTGTACCAGCCGCTCGACCGCAGCAAGCTCCCCTTGTGGGACAACCTCGATCCGTGGGTCATGAGTGTCATGGCCACTTACGATCCGGGCAATAAGCACGGTTATGCGTACATGTGGGGCACTACCGGCTTCGCCTACAACGTGCGCATGGTCAAAGAGCGCATGCCTGACGCACCGCTCGACAGCGGAGACATGCTGTTTGATCCGGAGGTCGTGTCACGCTTCGCCGATTGCGGCGTCACCTTCCTCGATGAACCAACGGATGTCATCCCGCTGGCCATGCTGTACCTCGGGCACGACCCGAACAGCATGGAGCCCGGGCACATCGCGGAGGTCGAGGCGCTGATCAAGGCAGTGCGCCCTTATATCCGTTACTTCAGTTCAGCAAAATTGATTAACGACCTGCCGAATGAAGAAGTCTGTGTGGCAATGGGTTGGTCGGGCGACTTCAGCCAGGCCCGGCGTCGGGCGCGGGAAGTCGGCGCCGATGTCGAACTCGCCTATGGCGTGCCGAAAGAAGGCACCGTGGTGTGGTTCGATGGCATATTCATCCCGGCGGACGCGCCCCACCCGGACAACGCCCACCTGTTCCTGAATTACCTGCTGCGACCCGAGGTCATCGCACATATCAGCGACGTGACGGGCTACGCGAATGCTAACCTGGCTTCATTTCCATTGGTCGACCCGGAGATATCCCAGGATTTATCCATCTATCCGCCCAAGAGCCAGCTTACCAACCTGAATGCCGGGGTTATCTTCGGCCCCAAGCTGGAACGGCGCCGCACGCGCGCCTGGTCGCGCATCAAGACCGGCCTGTGAGACCCAAGCCATGACAGCAGATACCACCGGATCCACAACCCCCGGCATCGATTACACCGATACGCCGTGGCTCGACCCGGAGGCGCGGCCGCTGGTGCAGCTCCGCGGGTTGACCAAGCGCTACGACGATGTGGCGGCGGTGGCGAACGTCGACCTCGAAATTTTCGCCGGCGAACTGTTCGCAATTCTCGGCGGTTCCGGCAGCGGCAAGACGACACTGCTGCGCATGCTCGCCGGTTTCGAGCGCCCGACCGAGGGTCAGATCCTGATCGACGGTGTGGATATGACATCCGTCGCACCATACGACCGGCCCATCAACATGATGTTCCAGTCATACGCGCTGTTCCCACACATGACGGTCGAACAGAACGTCGCATACGGCCTGAAGAAAGAGCGCATCAACAAGGCCGAGATCCGCGAGCGAGTCGATAAGATGCTGGATCTCGTCAAACTCGGCAAACTTGCAAAGCGCAAGCCGAACCGGCTGTCCGGCGGCGAGAGCCAGCGGGTCGCGCTGGCCAGGGCGCTCGTCAAACGGCCGAAGCTGCTGCTGCTCGACGAACCGCTGGCGGCACTGGACAAAAAGCTGCGCGAGCACACCCAGTTCGAGCTCATGAACCTGCAGGATGATCTCGGCATCACGTTCGTCATCGTCACCCACGACCAGGAAGAGGCGATGACGCTGGCCACACGGATCGCCGTCATGAATTCCGGCAGTTTCGCGCAGGTCGGCACGCCCCGCGAGATCTACGAGTACCCGTGCAACCGCTTCATCGCAGACTTCGTCGGTAACATCAACCTGCTCGATGCCGAGGTCATCAGCTCGGCGGACCATCGCGTGCACCTGCGCTGCGACGCTGCCGGCGCCGAGCTGGTCGCCCTGCTTGATAATCCGGGCGACGAACCACCGCCCGCGGGCGCGCGCCGGTGCGTCGCCATCCGGCCCGAGAAGATCTTCATCGACAAGGAGCCGCCTTCGGCGAACGACCGGACGATACTGAAGGGAATCGTTCTGGACCTCGGCTACTTCGGCAACCTGTCGATTTACCGTGTGCAGCTGCCGTCCGGCATGGTGCTGCAGGTCAGTGCCCAGAATCGGCGCCGCTCGGCAACCCGTGCCCTCGAATGGGATGACGAAGTCTACGTCTCGTGGGACATCGCCAGCGCAATCCTGCTCAGCGAATGACCAGGCACAAACACAACCGCTGGGACGGTCGCCGCCGCTGGCTACGCTGGGCACTGATCACACCGTACCTGTGGCTGACTCTGTTCTTTCTTGCACCGTTCATCATCATCCTGAAAATCAGCTTTGCCGACCCGATCATGGCGCTGCCGCCATTCACGCCGCTGATCGACTGGGCGGCATCGGGCCTCGACCGGATCCAGGTCACGCTCGACAATTACATGTTCGTATTCGCCGACCGCTACTACGCGACGATATACCTGAACTCGGTAAAGATCGCGGCGATTGCCACGCTGATCACCCTGCTGATCGGCTACCCGATGGCCTATTTCATCGCACAGCAACCCTCCGGGCGCCGGAACCTGTTGCTGCTCGGTATCATCCTGCCGTTCTGGATCTCGTTCCTGTTGCGGGTATACGCATGGATGGGATTACTCAGCAGCCAGGGCATCATCAATAATCTGCTGTTATCGATCGGCATTATCGATAAACCGCTCACCCTGCTCTACAACGACTTCGCGGTCTATGTCGGTCTCGTCTATTCCTACCTGCCGTTCATGATTCTGCCGCTGTATGCAAACCTCGAGCACCTGGACCTGGATCTGAACGACGCCGCCGCCGATCTCGGTGCCAGGAACTGGCAGGTTTTCCTCGATATCACGCTGCCGCTCTCGACACCCGGCATCATCGCCGGCTGCCTGCTGGTGTTTATCCCGGGCATGGGTGAATTCATCATCCCCGCGTTGCTCGGCGGCTCCGACACGCTGATGATCGGCCGCGCGCTGTGGGATGAGTTCTTCATCAACCGCGACTGGCCGGTCGCGTCCGCGGTGTCGATCGTGCTGCTGCTCATTCTGGTGCTGCCGATGATGTGGTTCCAGCGCAGCCAGATCCGCCAGTCCGGGGAATCGGCATGAAAAACCGCGGCATCACGTTGCTGACGATCGCCGCGTTCGGCTATGCATTCCTGTATATCCCGCTCCTGTCGGTCATTGTGTACTCGTTCAACGACTCGCGACTCGTCACGCTGTGGGGCGGGTTCTCATTACGCTGGTACCGCGTGCTGCTGGAAAACGAAGATGTGTTGTCCGCCGCGCTACTGAGCCTGCAGATCGCGGTTGTCAGTGCAACGCTCGCAACGGTGCTGGGCACGCTGATTGCGCTGGCACTGAACCGGCTCGGCAACTTCACCGGCCGCCTGTTGCTGACCGGCATGATCACCTCGCCACTCGTAATGCCCGAAATCATTACCGGCATCTCGCTGCTGTTCCTGTTCATCACGCTGTCGGACTGGATCGGCTGGCCGGAAACACGCGGTGCAACGACGATTGCGATCGCGCACATAACCTTTTCGATGGCCTATGTCGCCGTCGTCGTCCGCTCCCGCCTCGGCGCCCTGGACCAGTCGCTCGAAGAGGCCGCGATGGATCTCGGCGGGCGGCCATGGCGGGTGTTTTTCGATATCACCGTGCCGATGATTGCGCCGGCAATGGTTGCGGGCTGGCTGCTGTCGTTCACGCTGTCTCTGGACGACGTCGTGATCGCCAGCTTCGTATCCGGCCCCGGCTCGACGACCCTGCCGATGATAATCTTCTCGAAGGTCCGGCTCGGCGTGACGCCGGATGTCAACGCACTGGCGACCGTTATCATCGTACTTGTATCGACCGGCGTCATCATCGCCAGCGTCATCACCAGATGGCAGGCGAAAGCAAACAGCGGGGCCGGGCCATGAATGCGTGGCCCGGCATCACGCTCGCCGGTACATGAACAAAGGGCAGGGAAACAGACAGTGGATGAACACGCACTAGCAAAACTGATCGCCGCTCGCCGCCCCGGCTATGCATTGGAACAGGCCTTCTACACCGACCCGGATATATACGAGCGAGACATCGACAAGGTCTACATGAACGGATGGTTATACGCCGGTCACGAGACCGAGATTCCGGAGGTTGGCAGCTACTTTCTGTTCAACTTCGCCAGCGAGTCCGTGATCATCATGCGCAGCGACGAGAACGAGATCAGCGCATTGCTGAACGTCTGCCGCCACCGGGGCTCGCGGGTTTGCATCGAGGCGCAAGGCAAGGTATCTCGACTGACGTGCCGCTACCACGGCTGGACCTACGGGCTGCAAGGCAAGCTGCGCGCGGCCGCGTACCTGGACGAAGCCATCGACAAGAGCACACTGGGTCTCAGGCAAATTCACTTGCGCCGCCTGCACGGCCTGATCTTCGTCAACTTTGCCGGGCAACCCGGCTCGTTCGATCTGGTCGAACGGGACCTGTCCGACTGTCTTGCGCCCTATGATCTCGGCCGGGCCAAGGTCGCCCACCGGGCCAGCTACCTGATCAACGCGAACTGGAAGCTTGCAGTCGAGAATTACTGCGAATGCTATCACTGTGCGCCGGCGCATCCGGAGTATTCACGTGGTCACGGGCTCGCTACCCCGGGCGCAGAATACGACCAGGAGTTCGCGGCCGTCATGGCGCGCTCGGCAAGCTGCGGCCTCAGCGACAAGACAGTCCGGAAGCACTACCTGAATTCCGGAGAGCCCGGCACCGATCGCTGTTTCGAGCGCTATCCGATGATGCGCGGCCACGTGACCGGCAGCGAGGATGGCAGACCGGTCGCGCCACTGCTCGGCAGCATCAAGGACTTCGACGGCGGCGCAACGGACTTTCAGATCGGGCCGATCACTTTCGCGCTGGCTTACTGCGACCACGTCGTGATCTATCGGTTCACGCCCCTGTCGATCGATCGAACCGACTGTGACATCACATGGCTCGTCAACGCGAATGCACAGGCAGGCAGGGACTACGACCGGGACAAGCTAACCTGGCTCTGGGATGTCACGACAATCGCCGATCAGCACATCATCGAGCGCAACCAGGAAGGCGTGAACTCACGCTTCTACGAACCGGGGCCGTTTTCGAAGATGGAAGACTACACCCAGAGCTTTATCGACTGGTACGTGCATACGATCGCCACATGAGCCGATGAACATCGCACCATTCGCCCTCGAGCGCTACTTCTCGCGGCACGAGTTTACGGCACGTTACCTGCTGTCCTGTTCGGACTGTGAGGCGCTTACTCTGCCCGAACTGCTCGCGCGCGCCGACGCCGGGACACGGGGCCTGTGGGATAGCCTGAAGCTGACCTATACCGACACCGCCGGACACCCGCTACTGCGTGAAGCAATTGCTGAAATCTATACCGGCATCGATGCCAGGGACATCGTCGTGGCTGCTCCGGAAGAGCTGATCTTCCTGCTGATGCATGCGCTACTCGAGCCCGGCCATCACGTCATCACCACGGCACCGGCCTACCAGTCGCTGCATGAGGTCGCCCGCTCGATCGGCTGCGAGGTATCGATGTGGGAGCCGGATGAGGGCCGCGGCTGGTCCTTCGACCTCGACCGGCTGGAGACCCTGCTGCGGCCGGATACGCGATTGCTCGTCGTCAATTTCCCGCACAACCCGACCGGCCACCTGCCGTCAGGCGACGCCTTCGCGGCCCTGCTCGAACTGGCGCGCGCACGCGGCATTTACGTGCTGTCCGACGAGATGTATCGCTTCCTGGAGCACGCGCCGGCAACCACGCTGCCGTCCGCCTGCGAATTGTACGCGCGCGCATTTTCTCTGTTCGGGCTCTCCAAGAGTTTCGGCCTGCCCGGCCTGCGCATCGGCTGGCTGGTCAGCCGGCAAGCGGATGTACTGAGAAAGGTTCTCGAACTCAAGGACTACACGACAATCTGCAACAGCGCCCCCGGCGAGATCCTGGCGATCATGGCCGTACGCGACAGGGACGATATCTTCGCCGGGCACCGGGCGCGGCTGCAGACGAACCTCGCCGTGCTGGACCGTTTCTTCGCGGACTATGCCGACTGCTTCAGTTGGCACCGACCCGCGGGCGGTTCGATCTGTTTCCCGCGGATGCTGATCGATGCGGAGGCTTCCGCGTTCTGCGACGCGCTCGTCGAGCGTGCCGGCATCATGCTGGTGCCGTCCAGCCTGTTCCAGTTCGGCGAGCGGCACGTCCGGATCGGCTATGGCCGGGATGATTTGGCGCAGGTCATCGACCGCTTCGCCGCCTGCCTGGATGAACATTACCGGTAGACCCGAAATCGCGGCTGGACGCAGTCCCGATCAAAAGATAGCACGCGTCGGGAAGCCGCTCCTACGTCGAGACTGGCTTGCCACAATGAGTGCAATAATGATTCCGTGCCATCGCCTGCCTTTCCAGGGTGATCAACTGCTCCACTTCCCGACCGGTCAGACCCAGCTCGCGCTGCAAGACCTCAATCGCTTCGGATTCTTCGTCATCCAGCAGGCCGTCGCTCAGCGCATCCTTGACTCGACTGCGCATGAACTCGCGACGATACTGCAACTCCTCCGTGAAACGAGCCGCCATGATGCCCGCCGGTAACGCCATGGTCCCGACGCCCAGAAGCATGATCACGATCGCGAGTAATTTTCCGGCGAAAGTGACAGGCGTAACGTCACCGTACCCTACGGTGGTCAATGTCACCACGGCCCACCAGATCGCTTGCGCAATGTTTTCGAAATGTCCCGGTCGGACGGCATTCTCTACCGAAAACATCAAACATGCAGAAACCACGATAAGAATTATTATCGTCAACAGCGCGCCCGCGATAGCTGCAGCTTCCCGTTTCAGCACCGCCCCGAACACATGCAAACCACTGAAGTGGTGTGACAGATTCAGGAGTCTCATCAGCCGGAAGAGGCGGAGATAGCGTAAATCGATGGGGAAAAACAGGGAAAGATAGAAGGGCGCGATCGCCAGCAGATCAATCAACGCCATGGGTTTGACCACATAGGCCAACCTGGCTTTCCAATGCGCCATGCCGGCGTATCTGTCATCCGCTACTACGAACCAGAGCCGGTAGACATATTCGACGGTAAATACCGAAACGGAAAATACCTCGAAGACAATGAAATAATTCATGTACTCCAGGTAGAGGCATGATTGGATTCGAGAACGACGGCAAGACCATTGAGGACGATCAGGCAGACGATAAATCGGCCGATAGCTCGGCTACCGGGCCGGTTTGTTGCGCGCCCGTCGATAAATCTGAATGCCTCGCTGCGCCACGAATCGCTTGCTACGCGGGTTGCCATCTGCTTCCTCGCCGATGAATTTCGGACTCTCGACCCGGTCAAATTGCCTTCTTCGGGGCCTTCATCAGGGAATTATCGGCATTCCCCCCCTGCGGCTTGACTCGTCGGCCGAGATATACTCTCCCGATCCGGAATCCTCTTAAGGTTATCGCCCATTGCTGCGGATATACGGATAATGGGATCTTCGACTCACGCCCTTTGCACCGGGAGATGATCCACATGACCGAGCCACTGATCCGGAAAGCCACGATCGATGATGCGGACACGCTGGCGGCATTCAACGCCGAGATGGCGCGTGAGACGGAAGACAAGACACTGCTGCCCGAGGTCATCGGGGCCGGCGTCCGTGCGCTGCTTGCGGACCGGGGGCTCGGCTACTACGTCGTCGCCGAAGTCGATGGGCAGGTCGTCGCGTCGCTGATGGTCACGACCGAATGGAGTGACTGGCGCAACGGCATGTTCTGGTGGATCCAGAGCGTCTACGTCCGGACCGGGCACCGCAGGCATGGCATCTACCGCTCGCTCTACGCGTTCGTCAAGCAGCTCGCCGAGAATGATTCGTCCGTCTGCGGTTTTCGCCTGTACGTCGAGCGCGAGAACGGCGCCGCGCAGAATACGTATGCGGCGCTCGGAATGACTGAGACGAGCTATCAGCTATTTGAAGAACTGAAGCCATCAACCCGCTACTGCAAATAGCGGTACACAACCAGCTGCGAACATTGGCTCGCGTTTTTTTCGCCCCCGTCGACGGCCCGCTCCTACGATGCAACTGGCATCCGTCGGCTATTACGGGGTGCCACACAACGCGTCACATCAGATCACGCATCCGGTAGTAGATCATCCCCAGAGCGACCATCTGGTTCCCGAACCACTGCCCCAGCGGAATCCGAATGTGCCGGATGCGCTCGAACATATCGAACTTTTCCATCGTGCCACCGATCGCATCGGCAATGATCTCACCGGCGACATGCGTGGCATTGATGCCGTGGCCCGAATAGCCCTGTGAATAAAAGATGTTCTTGTCGATACGCCCCAGCAACGGGATTCGATTGATCACGATGCCGATTTTTCCACCCCACTCGTATTCGATACGCGCATCTTTCAGCTGTGGATAAATCTCAACCATGCGCGGGGCCAGCGTCCGTTTGATGCTGCGCGGATCCCGCCCGGAGTAATTGCAACGACCGCCGAACAGCATGCGCCCGTCTGCTGACAGGCGGTAATAGTCGACGACCTCGTTCATATCGCAGATCGCCACATCCAGCGGGTTGATCTGTTGTTGCACCTCCTCCGACAGCGGCTCGGTCGCAATGATGTAGCTCCCGGCCGGAAACGTCAGCCCGGACAAATGCCCGGGCTCGAGCGCGTGGTACGCATTACCGGCCAACACGATCGTGTCGGCTTCCACCGAGCCTTTCGCCGTGCGGACACGCGGCTTCGCGCCATGTACGATTTCCGTGACCGGTGACTGCTCGAAAATCCGGGTGCCGAGACCGTGGGCCGCACGCGCCTCACCAATGCACAGGTTCAACGGGTGCAGATGACCGTTGCGCATGTTGAGCAGGCCGCCAATATACATATCCGTGCCGGTGATATGTCGGGTCTCCTCGCGGTCCGTCATGCGGAACTCGTATGGGAAGTTACGCCGCTGCATGTTCTCGAAGTCTGCTTCGAGATCACGCATGTGGCGCGCCTTCAGGCCGACATCGATGTAGCCATTTTTCAGCTCACAGTCGATAGCATATTGTTCGACGCGCTCGTGGATGATGTCGTTTCCGCGCCAGTGCATTTCCCACAGCGTGTCGGTGACACTCTCGCCATAGCGCTTGGCCAGCTTGCTCTCGCCGCTGATGCCGCAAATCAGTTGCCCGCCATTGCGGCCGCTGGCCCCCCAGCCGACGCGATTGGCCTCAACGAGGATGACCGAATAGCCGCGCTCGGCCAGCGTCAGGGCGGTCGCGACGCCGGTAAACCCGGCCCCGACAATACAGATGTCGGCCTGATGGTCGCCCTCGAGCACCGGATAATCGGTCTTCTCGCTGACGGTCGCCGCGTAATAGGAGCCGGTATGCTCTTGCGGTTGATTCGGTGCTGCCATATCAGGTCTGTAGCCTCATTCGCACAGGTCGTGCCTGCATTCTACGTCGGAACGCAAATGAGCCCATACCGTGCGGGTAGGGGAACTTGCGGGGACGCCGGCCGGCGGGGATACTGGGGGAGCCAGCTTGTCCGCCACACCATCGACATGCAGTTCCTGACCCGCGCATTCCACGAACCCGGCGGCCTCCGCTATCACGGGGGCGCCGTCGCCTATGTGGTGCTGGGCTACGCGCTCGGCGGCTACGGGATCTTCCAGCAAAGCTGGATCATCAACGCCTTCGCCACGGTGTGGCTCGCGCACGCGATGACCATCGCCGCCTACCTGATCCACGAATGCGGACACAACACGGTGTTCCGTGCCAACGCGGCCAATGCCCGTCTCGGCCGCTTTCTCAATTGGATCTGCGGCTCTGCCTACGGCACTTACGAAGACATCCGTTACAAGCATTTCCGGCATCACGTCGATAACGACGACTCGGTGTGGTTCGAGTACGACCCGTTCTTCCGTCGTCACCCGGTGCTGACCCGGTGCGTGCAGTTCCTCGAGTGGTTCTATATCCCGGCTCACGAACTGGTCATGCACTTCATCATGACGTTCACGGCATTCATCGTGCCGAACCGGCGCGCGCAACGCCTGCGCAACGTCCGCGTCATCCTGATCCGGGGCGGTATCTTCTTCACGGTGCTGTGGTTCGCACCACGCGCCGCCATGCTCTACGCCGTCGCGTACCTGCTGATGATGCACCTCCTCCGGTTCATGGATAGCCTGCAGCATGACTATGGCGCAAATCCGACGCTGTTTGTCGAAAATCCACCGTCGCGCTTCGGCGGCCGCGCAACGGAGCAGGCCCATACCTTCAGTAACCCGCTATCATTACGGTACGAAAAGGCGAACTGGCTGACGCTGAACTTCGGCTTTCACAACGCGCATCATTCGCGGCCGACGCTGCCCTGGTACAAGCTACCGGCACATCACCGCGAACGGTTCGGCACGGACCCGATGCAGGTCATTCCGCTGGCTACGCAGCTGCGCATCTACCACAAGTACCGGGTCGTACGCGTCCTGCACGAGGGCGGTGAGTTCGACGACCGGCGCAAACCGATGGCACAGGAATATCTCGCTGCCGTGCACGCCGGCGAGGTTTACGGCGGCAACGCCGTATCGTTCCTGATCGCGTTCTGAGTTACCGGCGCTGACTCACCGGTGTTGTGGGAGCGGCTTTAGCCGCGATTCTGCAGCAAAGAATCGCGGCTAAAGCCGCTCCCACAAAAGCAGGCGGCTCCCACACAGGGCTCAGGACGATTATGGGATACCGGATACCGTTTTCGCCTGACGAACCCGGCGCCCCAACCAAAAGAATGCCAGCGTACCGACGCCAAGATTCGACACGGCGGCCGCGACAAACAAGCCATTGAGGTCGAACAGCCAGCGGCCGACGAATGCCAACGGCAGGAAGACCACGATCACCCGGGTCACCGACAGCGCAACACCCGGCAGCGGAACGCCAATGCCGTTAAACGACGCGCATACGGACATGACGAGACCGTAAGCACCATAGCTGACGGAGACCAGCCACAGGTACTGGACGGCAACCCTGCGGATCTCCGGCGAGTCGCTGAATACCGAGGCGATCGGCTCGGCGACGAAAATCAGCACGAGCGCCAAGGTAAGGCCAAACACGATGCAAAACCGTGTGACGACGTTGCGCGCCTCTATGATCCGGTCGAACTGCCCCGCCGCGAAGTTCTGTCCCGCGAACGGGCTCGACACGGCCGACAGCGCATAGAATGGAATCAGTGCCATCGGCTCGATCCGCATTGCGATACCGAAACCGGCAACCGCGTCTATGCCGTATGCGGCCACCATCGCGACGACGATGCCGTTGGATACCGGCACGATCGCGTTGGTGATGATCGCGGGTACGCCGATCACGAGCATGTGCCGCCACGACTCGAAAATTTCGCGCAATGGCGCGAACAGGCTCGCATACACGCCGAGCCGCGGGCCGAGGTAGAACACCATCAGGCCGAGCATGATCAGGTTGCCAGTCAGCGATGCGAATGCCGCACCCTGAATCCCGAGCGCCGGGAACCCCAGCAGACCGAAGATAAAGATCGGGTCCAGCGCTGCGTTCAGCACAGCGGCTGCCGTGATGACCTTGCCTTCCAGCAGCGTGTTGCCGCGCGCGCGGATCGCGGCCAAGCTGGTCCACAATGCCGCCTCAACCGGGGTGACCCAGTAGCGAACGGTCATGTACTCATCGATCAGCGGCAGCAATTCCCCGGGCGCGCCGAGCAGCGTGAACACCGGCGTGACCGTCAGAAGCCCCACGACACATAAGCCGACCGCAACGGCGGTCGAAAGCACCACGGTGTCGGTCGTCAGTCGCCGTGCCCGGTGCAGGTCCCCCTGTCCGATCGCACGCGCCACACACGACGACGCACCCGCCTCGAAGCCGATGCCGATGCCCATGAGCAGCCAGATCACGGGGAATGCAAAGCTGACAGCCGCCAGCGAGTTATCGCCGAGCTGCGAGATAAAGAACAGGTCGACGGCCTCGAACGAGAATATCGCCACCAGACCGAGCGCCATCGGCGTCGCCTGGCGGCGCAAGTGGCCTGCAACGGGGCCGGTGGTGAGATTCCGGGTCACGACAGCGTGCCGATCACGGCGTTGCGCGCGACGGCCAGCCCGCTGGCGTCGTTATCGGCATCGCGCACCCGGTCGTGGAAATAACCGGGGAACCGAGGCACCGCGGACTGAAAAACAGCTTACTCAAACTCGATCCATGTGGTCTTGAGCTCGGTGTAATCGTGAAAGGCATGAATCGACTTGTCCCGCCCATTGCCGCTCTGCTTGAAGCCGCCGAACGGCACCGTGATGTCCCCGCCGAAATAGTTATTGATGCCCATCGTGCCGACCCGCACGGCCGCGGCAACCCGGTGGGCAATATTGATATCACGACTCCACACCGCACCGGCGAGACCGTAGATCGAATCGTTGGCCATGCGTATCGCCTCGTCCACATCGGTAAATGTCATGACCGACAGGACCGGGCCGAAGATCTCTTCCCGCGCGATGCGCATCTGGTTGGTCGTGCCGGCGAAGATCGTCGGCTCGTGGTAGTAACCGCCGGTATCCGCCAGCACCCGCCCGCCGCCGAACACGAGATCGGCTTGCTCCGCGCGGCCGATGTCGACGTATTCTGCAACACTGCGATACTGGCCCTCATCGATCATCGGGCCCATCGTCGTCGTCGGGCACAGCGGATTACCCGGCATCCAGTTCTTGGCCTGGTCGACGACCCGGTCGATGAACTCGCTCTCGATCTTCTTCTCGACGATCAGCCGGGTGCCGGCCGTACAGGTCTGGCCACTGTTATAAAATACCGCTGCCGCCGCCATGGTTGCAGCCTTGTCGAGATTGGCGTCGGCGAACACGATGTTCGGACCCTTGCCGCCGAGTTCGAGGAAGGTGCGCTTCAGGTTTGACCGGCCCGAGTATTCCATCAACTGCTTGCCCACCGGCGTCGAGCCGGTGAACGTCAGGCCGTCAATATCCATGTGCAGGGCGATGTGCCGGCCGAGGCTGCCGCCGGAACCGGGGAGGACCTGCAGCACACTGTCAGGCAAGCCGGCCTCGGTCGCCAGAATCGCTATGCGAATCGCCGACAACGGCGTGTTCGATGCCGGCTTCAATATCACCGAGTTGCCGGTCGCCAGTGACGGCGCCAGTTTCCACGCCGTGGTCGACAACGGGAAGTTCCACGGCACGATCGCAGCCACGACGCCGAGCGGCAGGCGCTGAATCAGCGCGAGCGTATCGGCCGGCGTCGGCGGAATCTCGTCGTAGACCTTGTCGATGGCCTCGCCGCTCCAGCGAATCGTACGCACCGCCGACGGGACATCGACCGCCGTGGTGTCGGCAATCGGTTTGCCGACGTCGAGACACTCGAGCAAGGCCAGTGCGTCGGCATGCCGCTCGATCAGTTCGGCCCAGCGTACCAGCACCTTCTTGCGCTCGATCGGCGCCATGCCGGACCAGACACCCTTGTCGAACGCAGCGCGGGCACTGGCGACTGCGCGATCGGCGTCTTCCGGGCCGCAACAGGCAACATCGGCGAGTTTCTCGCCGGTCGCAGGATTATGGGTCGGTCGTACCTTGCCCGACAACGCGTCGAGGTACTTGCCATCGATGAACGCGCGGCCTTCGATCTGCAGTGTTTTGGCCGCTGCCTGCCAATCGGCCAGGGTCTTGTCTGCCATGCTTCACCTCGTCAGCAACCGTCCCTGCAGATCGATGCAGGCGTTGCGCACCGCGGCCCGCCTGCGGGGCCGTTGCAATTCAAATTACGGAATTTCGGCAAGATGACCGGCGTCCTTGACCGGCACACTCCAGTCATCTTCCCAGATGGCGCGCCAATGCGTACTCGGGCGGAAGTAAAACTCCCATTCCTGCTCGCGGCGTTGATCCAGCGGCACCATGTAGATGAGTGCCATGCCTTCAAGTTCATGCGCGAAGCGCAGCGGGCCGGCATCGACCGGAACCAGGCCCATGGCTGCGACCATGTGCGCAACCCGTTCCTTGGCGCGCGGATCGTCTGCCGCAAGCGGCACCGTCACGGGACCATCCACGGACGATGGATCCGCGATCACGAAGTAACCGAGCGTATTGAATGCCTTGACGACAGTGGCGCCCGGATTCCAGCCCTGGATCAGTTCGGCACTGGAGGTCTCGACCGTGCGCTCCGCGTAGCCGTCATCGCCCTGCACCATCGGATCCGACACATCGATGATCAGCTTGCCATCAAGATTGCCGAGGTTCTGAGCGACCTCAATCATCGCGGGCCAGCCGACCGCGAGTACGACGACGTCGGCCGGCGCCGCAGCTGCCTGCTGCGTCGCGGCCGTAGCGCCGTGGCCGGTGCGCGCCACGAGCTCGGTAACGGACGCGCGGCCGGGCTCGCGCACACCGTAGATGACCCGGTAACCGAGCTCCGCGAAGCGCGGACCGAGGGCGCCACCCATGTAACCGGTGCCGATAATCGCAACCGTCTCTGCCGGCTCTTGCGGCCCGGCGATGACCCATGCCGGACACGCCATGACGATCGCCATCACGACAGCCGGGCAAAACCCGGCCTTGATATTCAGCATTTTCATCGCATCGCCTCCCGATTCCGTCGCAGCCCGGACTCCTCGATCGCGCCGACAATCAGGGCCGGGTCGCCGAGATTCAATAGATTAGCACCGGCAATACCCGGGATGTCGGCGACCTCGCGCAGAATCTGCGCGCAAATTGCCACGCCTTCACGCTCGGCATCCGCCGCCTGCTCCAGCCGCCGTACCAGACCTTTCGGAAACAGTGAATCCGACATATTTTGCCGCACGCGGCGAGCAGATTCTGCGGATGCAAGTGGTGCAACGCTGACCAGCACATAGAAACTGTGCAGCAGCCTGGCCCGCACGAGATTTTCCATGTACCGGCGCAATACGTCCATGTCGAGACACAACTGGAGCTGGATAAACTGTGCGCCGGCATCGGCCTTGACGGTCAGCTTCTCCGGCTCCCAACCGGACTTCGGGTCAAAGGCCGTGGCGATCGTGCCGATAAAAAACTCCGGTCGCTCCGGCAGTTGCCCGCCGGCCAGCGCCTTGCCGTCACGAATCGTCGCGGCCGTTCTGACCAGATCGATCGCACCGAGGTCGAACACGCCGGTCGCCGGCGGCCGGTGATCAGCCGGCAGGTCCCGCCCGCGCATCAGCAACAGATTGCCGATGCCGAGCGCCTGTGCGCCGAGGAGATCGCTTTGCAGGGCGATCCGGTTTCGATCGCGACAATTCAGGTGCAACACCGGGTCGTATTCGTGTTGCGCCAGCAGGCCGGCGACTGCGAGGCCGGACATGTGCGGCCGGGCATGCGGGTGATCCGGCACCTGGATCGCATCGACCGAGTGCCCCAGCACCCGGGCCTGATCCAGAACCTGGTGCACGTTGACGCCCGGCGTCAGATTCAACTCGGCCGTCAGCGCGAACTCGCTGCCCCGCAGGGATTCTCGGAATGTCTTCAAAATGGTGCCGGTGTACAGGTTCTGAAGTTGCTGAAGGTATTGACTGCGACGCATTCCATCGGGTCATGGGCACCCCATCGATCGCCGGCTCTGCACGCAGAGTAGCTGAACGTGGTATGGCTGCAGCGGGATAATGGATTCGAGGTTACGCGCCACGAATCCTGCACAGGATACAGCGCTACACCTCGAAATGTCTGCGTGCAGCAAATTCCGTCAGCAACTTCAGAACCGGTACACCGGCAGCGGAAAGACAGCGACTTCTCCGGGTTAGAATCAGGTGCATGAACACCCACACCGACCCTGTCGCCGTGATCCGGGCCGCGTTCGAGCAGGCGTCCCGCCTGCTTCGGGTCGGGGACCTCGAGGCCGCCAAGGCAGCCTGTCTCGACACCCTCGAGCAGCACCCAGCCGATACCAACCTGCTGTGCCTGCTCGGCACCGTGCTCGTCCGCCAGGGCCGGCCGGACGAGGCCGAAAATGCCTTGCGCCCTGCGCTCTGGCAACAGCCGGACTTCGCGGCCGCGCACGCGGGACTCGGTAATGCGTTGATGATTCAGCACCGGACCGAGGAGGCGCTCGAATGCTTCCAGGCGGCCATCAAACTCGAGCCGGACAACGGCCAGGTGCATTTCAAGCTGAGCCGGGTACTCGCCGAGTTGGGCCGTAACGACGAGGCGGAGCAGGCCCGCCAGGAGGCCGCGAAATATGCGCCGAATCAGGCGGCGCTGGCCGCCGCCGCCGAACACCGGCATGCCGGCCGACTCGCGCAGGCCGAGAAGCACTACCAGGAAATTCTGCTCCGTGAGCCCGGCAACGCAGAAGTGCTGCGGTCACTCGCCGGTTGCGCGATGGACCGCAAGCAGTTCGGCGATGCCATCGTGCTGTTGCGACGCGCCATCGAGCACGCGCCGGATTCCGTGCGGGCATGGAACGCACTGGGCAGCGCACTGCTGGCGCACAAGGATTTCGACGCCGCTATCGAGGCGTTCAGCCGCGCCGCCGCCATCGAGCCCGGGCTCGCCCATACCCGGTTGATGCTGGGCAAAGCGTTATCGCTCGCGTCGAACTATCACCAGGCCATCGACGCCTTCCGGGCGGGCCTCGACATACAGCCGGGCCATGCCGGCTGCCTGCTCGGCCTCGGCCATTGCCTGAAAACCATCGGGCGCACGGACGAAGCCGTGCAGAATTATCGCGCATCGATCGCCGGCCAGCCGACGTTCGGCGAGGCGTATTGGAGCCTTGCCGACCTGAAAAGCTTCCGTTTCGAGCCGGCAGAAATTCAGTCGATGCAGACCCACGTCGACGATACCAGCCTGCCGGAAGAGACCCGCATTCACTTCCGGTTTGCGCTCGGCAAAGCCTGCGAGGATGAGCACGATTACCGGGCTGCGTTCGAACACTACCGACGCGGCAATCTTGCCCGACGCGCCCGCGAAAGCTATGACCCGGTCGCCACCGAGGTTTTGCACGACCGAATCATCGACGTGTTCACGCCGGACTTCCTGGCCGAACATGCCGATAGCGGCGATCCGGATCCCGCACCGATTTTCATCGTCGGCCTGCCCCGGTCCGGTTCGACGCTGATCGAGCAGATTCTCGCCAGTCACAGCCAGGTAGCAGGCACGCGTGAGTTACCCGACCTGCCGAATGTCATCCGGGCAATCGACCGGCAGGCGACGGGCGCGGAGCGCTACCCGGAAATCCTGCGGCACTGTACGGGCGACCGTCTGCGTGAGTTGGGCCGGCAGTACCTGGCTTCGACGCAGCGCCATCGCAGCGGCTTGCCGCACTTTACGGACAAACTGCCGAATAATTTCTCGGCGACAGGGCTGCTGGCGCTGATCCTGCCGAACGCGAAAATTATCAATACCCGGCGACATCCGCTGGACAGCTGCATGGGCAGTTTCAAGCAGTTATTCGCCAGTGGCCAGGCATTCACCTACGACCTGCTGGAACTCGGCGAATACACTCTGGACTATCAGCGCATCATGGATCACTGGCACACGGTTCTGCCGGGCCGCATCCTGGATGTTCATTACGAGCAGCTGGTCGCCGACCAGGAAGCCGAGACGCGCCGGCTACTGGAATTCTGCGGCCTGCCGTGGGAGGCAGCGTGCCTGCGTTTTTACGCAACCGATCGGGCCATCAATTCGGCAAGTTCGGAACAGGTACGCCAGCCGCTTTACGCCTCATCCGTGCATCACTGGCGACACTACGAAGCAGAGCTTGGTGAGCTGATCGAAATATTGCAGCCGTTGTTATGAAGAGAAATCGGTGTCAGACACCGATTTCAATCGCGCTCGACCCGATCCGGCGGCACGTAGTCGAAGATAAACGTAATCCGGTCTTCCTTGCCGCGATTCATCACGCTGTGGGTCTTCAGGTTATTGAGCTCATACGCCTCGCCGACTTTCAGTTGATACGGCCGCCCGTCAATCATGAAGCGCACGCG
>SMWD01000059.1 GCA_004357495.1 Gammaproteobacteria bacterium | reverse complement strand
CGCCACCATCGAACCGCGGAATGTGCAGCAGGCGTAAGCGGGGTCCGCAGCGACCACTACCTCAAGCGAGGACACCGGCACAAACAGCGTGTCATCTACCAGCACCGGCGCGCCGGTAATCGTCGCGTTGGGATGGTCGTCTACTTTGGTCATCCACAGCAACTCGCCGGTGCGGGCATCAATGGCATAGGCGCGCGCCAGAATGTCGCCGAAGTAAGCCCGGGGGGTGGCGCCGCGGTCACCCGTCTCCCAGTCGGAGACGATGACAGGTGTGCGCACCTCGGCGGAAGCACGAAAGGTCCAGCGTATGCAGCCCCGTCTGGCATCCAGCGCATAGACCGTTCCGCTCGCGCTGCCGACGAACAGCGTGCCGCCGGCTATCGTCGGTTGTGAGCGCGCCTTGATCGCGTTGGGGTAGGCAAAGCTCCACTTCAGTTCAAGTTCAGCGACATTGTCGGCGGTCAGGCCGCCGCTGACCGCAGGTTGAAAACGTGAATTGGAGAAATCGATTCCCCACGTGTGCTGACGGGGTGGCTGGTCCAGGTCGATGTCGGTGACCTCGCAGGTGGGCGGCGGGTAATTAATCGTCTGGGACGCCAGCGACCGGCCGGCCAGGTATTCGGTCACCGCGTTCTTCTGTTGATCGCTCAGTGTGGATGCCTGGGTGGCCATGATGCCGTCCAGGGATGCGCGGATTGCATCCGGTGCCATCATGGCCAGAAACATCCTGTGCGGCGCCTTGTAGACACCGCCATTGTGACAGCTGCCGCAATATTCGTTGTACACGGCTGCGCCCGCGGCGGCGTCGGCGGCATTGTCTGATGATGCGGGCGGAGCCGATGTCCGGCCGCAGCCCGCGGTCAGCCCCGCGCTCAGCAATGCCAGCGTGAGTATGCCGACCGGGCGGAGGCGCATCATGTCACATCTCTCCGTCGGAGCCGGGCGGTTGTCACTACTGAATGCTCAGGGTGTTGTCGATGATGATCTCGGTGCCGCTGATGAACCGCGATTCGTCGGAGGCGAGAAACAGCACGGCGTTGGCCACGTCTTCCGGCCGGCCGAGGCCGACCGGGCTGATTGCGGTCTTGTCGTCCAGGCCCAGGTCCGATACGGTCTGGTCGATCATCGGCGTATCGATAGCGCCCGGGTGAATGCTGTTGACGCGTATTTGATAACCGTTCATCTGGCAATGTACGGCAATGGCTTTGCTCATCGCCCGCACCGCGCCTTTGGCGGCGCTGTAGGCAAAGAAAATAGGAAAGCCCAGGTGGGAGGCGATGGATGACATATTGATGATGGAGCCGCCACCGGACTCTTGCATCAGGGGCAGCGCATGTTTGCAGCCCAGGAAAACGCCATCGCTCATAACGGCATTTTGCCGGTGGAAGCTTTCCAGCGAGCACTGCTCGATGGTCTCGACCACCGCGATGCCGGCATTGTTCACCAGCGTATGGAGTTGTCCGTGCTGATCTTTTATCGCTGCAATGACGGTTTGCCACTGGGCCTCATCGCTGACGTCATGATGCATGAAGGTCGCCTGGCCGCCGGCGGCGCGGATCGATGCTGCGGCAGATTCGCCCGCGTCGTCGTTGATGTCGGTCAGTATGACCCGGGCGCCTTCCCGGGCCAGAATTTCAGCGTCCGCGCGACCCAGCCCGGAGGCGCCGCCGGTGATTAACGCCACTTTGCCTTCGACCCTGCCCATCAGCTGTCTCCCTTTGATTACGGCATGACGGAGTGTAATCAGTCAGACCGTCCGGTTACAAACATCTTTGACTTTTTTATCGACAGATACCATGCTACAGAACTGCGATGAACCAGGGCAGGGCCCCCATGAGTGACGAAGAGCGGCCCGATGTCGGGTCGAAAAAGCAGGATGATCAACGTATCAGCTGGCAGGCGCAGAAAAGCGCGGCCACCCGCAAGCTGATCATCGAAGCCACGCTGCAGTGCTTCGTCGAACTCGGCTACGGGCGCACGACTACCATGCGTATTGCCAAGGCGGCCGGGCTGTCCCGTGGCGCCATGCTGCATCACTTTCCGTCCAAGATCGATATCGTCAAGGCTGCCGTGGAAGAACTCCATACCAAGCGACTCAAGGCATTCCGCAAGTCAGTTCTGCGCGCCCCCCCCGCCGGCAAGGGCCGGATTCACGTGGCGGTACAGGCGTACTGGCGGCACGTGCGGCACCCGACCTTCGTCGCTTTCTTCGAGCTTTCGGTTGCGGCCCGGACCGACCCCGACCTGGAGGCGATTCTCAAACCCGTGCAGGCCGCTTTCGACGAGGAGTGGTATCGCACCGCCGTCGAGGAATTTCCCGAGTGGCAGAGTGATTCGAAGGCTCTCGATCTGGCTCTGGATGTGTCTCGCTATCTGCTGGAAGGCATGGCCATCAAGTTTCTTACCCACGAAGAAACCGAGCGTGAGCACCATGTGCTGGAGTTTCTGGAAGAGCAACTCAGAGTGCTGCGTCCCGGGCCGATACCCCGGTGAACGCCGGCGAGTCCCGGGCGCGCTTACCGGCCTTTGAACGTCGGCGGCTGTTTGGCGATAAATGCGGCGATGCCATTGCCGGCATCCGCCGAATGACTCGCCAGTTCTGCGATCGCCCGGGTTTCCCGTTCGAGTTGCGTGTCCAGGGAATTATTGAAACTGTCGGCCAGCAGGCGTTTGATCGCGCCGTAGGCCCGGGTCGGCCCGGCGGCCAGTTCGCGGGCGGTCGCCCGGGCTACCTCCATCAATTCGGCGTCGGGTACCACCTGGCTGATCAGGCCGAGTTCCAGCGCCTCGGCGGCGGTCAACACCGGGTTGCGCATCATCAACTCCTTCGCTTTCAGCGGCCCGACCAGTCGGGGCAGAAAGAACGTGCTGCTGCCGTCCGGGCACAGCCCGATTCGCGTGTAGGCCATGGTGAATTTCGCGGACTCGGCGGCCAGAACGATGTCGCCGCTGATTGCGATACTCATGCCTGCCCCGGCGGCAAAACCGTTTACTGCGATGATCAGGGGGGCATCCATACGCGTAAAGCGCTGGATGGCGGCGTGCAATCCGGAGGTGATCGCGCGCAGCAGTTCGCCCGGGTTGTCGGCATCCGCGAAGCCGGTGATGTCCCCGCCGGCGCAGAACATTTTGCCCTCAGCCGTCAGGATGACGGCACGAATATCTGCATTGGACGTGCAGTGATTCGCAACCATCAATAATTCGTCGCCCATTTGCCGATTCAGTGAGTTGGCCGCATCGGGCCGGTGCAGGGTGATGGTCGCGATCTGCGCGCTGACTTCGAATTTCAGAGTTTGATAGTTCATGGATATTGTCCGATGTGTCGAGAGCACCGCTGCACATGTTACGCGGGTATTTGCCGCCGATGGCAAGATAAAAGGCGCAGGGGGCCAATAGCAACCCCCCCCTGGCCGGATTCGTCTGACGCGATGCTTACCGGAAATAGTCTTATCATTCGCCCGAACGACAGAGTCCCGAATTGCTTTTGACCGCGGGCGTGGTTTACTGGCAGGCTGTTGAAAAAGCCTGCTGATGCTGATGTGCCCCACCGGCGGTGGCGGTACGCATTGAAGAGGATTGCCCTATGAACTTGCCGCAGCGTGTACCACTGATGATCGGTGGTAAGTGGGTGGAGAGCCAGACCGAGCAGTGGCTGGATGTGACCAACCCGGCTAACCAGGAGGTATTGAGCCGGGTGCCCTTTGCCACTGACGACGAAGTCGACACGGCGATCGCATCGGCCGGAAAAGCATTCGAAACCTGGAAAAACGTTCCGGTGCCGCAGCGTGCCAGGCTGATGTTGCGCTATCAGCAACTATTGAAGGAGCACCATGACGAACTGGCGGAAATTATCTGCCAGGAGTTGGGCAAGAATTTCGAGGACGCCAAAGGTGATGTATGGCGCGGGATAGAGGTGGTCGAGTACGCCTGTAATATCGCCTCGCTGATGATGGGCGAGACCGTGGAGAATGTCGCAGGTTCCATCGACACCTATTCCCTGATCCAGCCCATCGGCGTGTGCGCCGGGATTACCCCGTTCAACTTTCCCGCCATGATTCCGTTATGGATGTTTCCGCTGGCCAACGCCTGCGGCAATACTTTCGTGCTCAAACCGTCGGAGCAGGATCCGCTCACCGCGGTCAGGTTGCTGGAGCTTTATGCAGAAGCGGGGGCGCCCGACGGCATCGTGCAACTGGTGCACGGCGGCAAGGCCTGTGTCAATAAATTGTGCAGCCACCCGGATATTCGCGCGGTATCGTTTGTGGGTTCGGTAGCGGTGGGCAAGCACGTCTACCGCACGGCGACTCAGAATCTCAAGCGGGTACAGTGCATGACCGGCGCCAAGAACCACATGGTCGTCATGCCCGATGCCAACCGCAAGCAGGCGGTGAACAATATCATCGGTGCGGCATTTGGCGCGGCGGGTCAGCGTTGTATGGCGATTTCAGTGGTGGTCCTGGTGGGCGAGGCCCGGGACATGAGCGCGGATATCGTGGCGGCCGCCCGGGATGTGTCGCCGGGTATCTGGTCCGACCCGAAAGCCGCCTATGGCCCGCAAATCAGTGCTGAGGCCAAGACGCGAATTCTCGGCCTGATCGCGCAGGGCAAAGAGGAGGGTGCCGAGTGCCTGTTGGACGGCACCGATTTTAGGGTGGACGGATATCCCGATGGCAACTGGATCGGCCCCACCGTGTTCGGCAATGTCACGGCCGAAATGCAGATTTACCGTGAGGAAGTGTTCGGCCCGGTGCTCTGCCTGCTCAATGCAGGCTCGCTGGAAGAGGCGATCGCCCTGATCAACGACGATTTTCGCGCCAACGGCACGTCGATTTTTACCGACTCCGGCGCCGCGGCCCGCAAATTCCAGAACGAAGTCATGGTCGGGCAGGTGGGGATCAATATTCCGATCCCCGTGCCTCTGCCGTTCTTCTCGTTTACCGGTTGGCGCGGCTCGTTCCACGGCGACCAGCACCCCTACGGCAAACAGGCGGTGCGTTTCTATACCGAAACCAAGACGGTGACGGCACGCTGGTTCGAAGGCGATATTCCGACCGGGCCAAATATGTCGATTACGCTGAAGTAAGTTGCCCGGGGTGGCCCGAGGGTAGTCTATGGAATTTTCGCTTAACGAAGATCAACTGGCGTTTCAGCAGGCGGCGCGAGATTTTTCGCGCGGGGAACTGGCTCCCAAGGCAGCGTTGTGGGACGCGGAAAAAATATTCCCGGTCGATGTGATCAAGGCCGCCGGCGAACTGGGTTTTTGTGGCATGTACAGCCCCGAAGCCCACGGGGGTCTGGGCTTGTCGCGCCTGGATGCCGTGATCATCCTCGAGGAACTGGCCAGTGGCTGCACTTCCACCGCGGCATTTATCTCGATTCACAATATGGTCGCCTGGATGGTGTGCACGTGGGGCGGGCCGGAACTCACCGCCGAATGGGTCCCGCCGCTGGTCTCCGGCCAGAAACTGGCTTCTTATTGTCTCACCGAACCGAATGCGGGATCGGATGCCGGCTCCCTGCAAACCACGGCCAGGCGCGCAGGCGCGAACTATGTGCTCAACGGCAGCAAGATGTTCATCAGCGGCGCCGGCATGACTGAGTTGTTGATCGTCATGGCGCGTACCGGCGGCGAGGGCCCGCGCGGGATATCGGCGTTTGCGGTGCCGGCCGATTCCGCCGGCATCAATTACGGCAAGAATGAAGCCAAAATGGGCTGGAATAGCCAGCCCACCTGCGCGGTCAGCTTTGACAACGTCGCGGTGCCGGTCTGCAACCGGCTGGGCGAAGAAGGCGAGGGTTTTAAGATCGCCATGCAGGGCCTGGACGGCGGTCGCATCAATATTGCGACCTGTTCGGTGGGCGCCGCCCAGGCGACCCTGGACCACACGCAGCGATATCTGCTGGAGCGCAAACAGTTCGGCCAGCCGCTGGCGAAATTCCAGGCACTGCAATTCCAGTTGGCCGATATGGCGACGGAACTGGTGGCAGCCCGGCAAATGGTGCGCATGGCCGCCAGCTATATGGACAGCAACCATCCCGAGAAGACCGTGTACTGCGCGATGGCCAAGCGCTTCGCGACCGACGTCGGTTTTGAAGTGTGCAACCGGGCACTGCAGTTACACGGCGGCTACGGCTATCTGCGGGAATTTCCCATCGAACGATTCTTTCGCGATACCCGCGTGCACCAGATTCTGGAAGGCACCAACGAGATCATGCGCGTCATAATTTCCAGACGCCTGTTGCAAGAGGGCGGGACAGAGGCAATCAAATAATGTCAGAAGAAAACCAACCCTTACTGCTGGAAAACCGCGGCCATGTGGCGCTGCTGACATTCAACAATCCTCCGGCCCATGCCTGGAGTCCGGAGAGCCTGCTGCAGCTGATCGATATTGTCGAGACGCTGAATGCCGATGCCGATAACTTCTCCCTGGTGATCACCGGCAGTGGCGAGAAGTTCTTCTCGGGGGGCGCCGATCTCAATTCCCTGAACCATGACGATAAAGCCAGGGCGTTCGACTTTTCCGCCGCCTTCGGCCACGCGTTTGAGGTCTTGAGCCAATACAACGGTGTGTCGATCGCGGCCATCAACGGCTACGCCATGGGCGGTGGTCTGGAGGTGGCTTTGGCCTGCGATGTGCGTATCGCCGAGGCGCATGCGCAACTGGCATTACCCGAATGTGCGGTGGGGCTGCTGCCGTGTGGCCTGGGCAGCCAGCACCTGGCCTGGTTGGTGGGTGAGCAGTGGGCCAAGCGCATGATCCTGCTGGGCGAGCGCCTGAAGGCCGATCAGGCGCTGGCAATCGGTTTGATTTCCGAGGTCGTGGAAAGCGGCGCCTCGGTCGGTCACGCGCTGCAATTGGCGGCCAAGGTGGAAAACCAGAGTCCGACCTCGGTGCGTTACTGCAAAGAACTGATCATGGCGGCCCGCCATCAACCGATGAGCAGCAATTTTTCCACCGAGCGTGAACGGTTTGTCAAACTGTGGGACAGCGAAAATCAAAAAGAAGGGGTCGCGGCGTTCGTCGAAAAACGCAAACCTCAGTGGAAGAACCGTTAACGGGTCGATCGGTTACAGCATGTCAGAAGACCCGGTATTGTTTGCAGAGCAGGCGGCAGAAGGTGGGCGTCGCATCGGCGTGATCACCCTGAACGTGGAGTCGTCGCTCAATTCTCTGAGCCTCGAAATGACCGATCTCATCCAGACCAGGTTGTGTGCCTGGGAACAGGACGCAAAAATCGCCTGCCTTTTTCTGCAGGCCAGCGGGGAAAAGGCATTTTGTGCCGGCGGCGATATTCGTCACCTCTATGAGTCCATGGTGGAGACGGGTGCGGGTCACAATCAATACGCACAGGATTTCTGGGAGCGTGAATACCGGCTGGACCATCATATTCACGTTTATCCCAAGCCCATCGTGGTTTGGGCTACCGGGATCGTCATGGGCGGCGGAATGGGTTTGGTGGTGGGCGGCAGCCATCGTGTGGTGACTGAAACGACCCGCATGGCCATGCCTGAAGTTGGCATCGGTTTGTATCCCGATGTGGCCGGCACCTGGTTCTTGCATCATGCGCCCGGTCGCAGCGGGTTGTTCGTCGGCTTGACCGGGGTGTCCATGAACGGCGCGGACGCCCTGACCATGCAACTGGGCGACTGGTTTATCAGCAGCGACCAACGCCAGCAGGTGCTGGCTGCGTTGCGGGCGGTCGAATGGCCGGATGACAGCGGCCAGCACGATGACCAGGTGTCCGGTGTATTGCGGGCGTTCGAATATCAGTCCCGCGACGACCGGCCGAGCGATAATATTCTCGTGCACCAGGATGCGATCCGGCGGCTCACCGATCCGGACACGGTGGACGAAACAGTCGACGCGATTACCGCGTACGACGGTGACGACAAATGGCTGGCAAAGGCTGCCCGGGGTTTGAAGCACGCCTGCCCTGCCAGCGTGGTCCTGGCCTACGAGCAGTTTAAACGTGGCGCGGATCTCGATTTGCGCGAAGCCTTCCAGATGGAATTGATCATGTCGATCAACTGCGCCCGCTATGGAAATTTTCAGGAGGGTGTGCGGGCGTTGATCATCGATAAAGATCGCAGCCCGCAGTATTCTCCCGCCACGGTCGCAGAGGTTTCACCGCGGTTCATTGATCAGCATTTTGTCGCGCCGTGGGGCGAACAACGGCATCCGCTCGATGACTTATAGGATTCATTATTATGGCCAGGCAGAAAGTTGCGTTTATCGGATTGGGCAATATGGGCGGTGGTATGGCACTGAATTTGCTGGCGGCCGGATATGACGTGCAGGCGTTCGATCTGGTAGCGGAGTTGATGGAGCCCGCCGTCGCCCAGGGGGCGGTAGCCCATGCCTGCGCCGAAGATGCGGTGGAAGGGGCAGATTTTGTGGTGTCGATGTTGCCGTCGGGAAAGATTGTGGAAAGTCTTTATATCCACGACAGTAAACTCCTGGAGCATATTTCCGAGTCGACACTGGTCATCGATTGCTCGACGGTCGCTGCCGGGAACTCGCGCGCGCTGGCTGCCGCCGCGGCCGAGCGCGGTATCCGTGCGATTGACGCGCCGGTCTCGGGAGGCGTTGCCGCGGCAGCGGCCGGTACGCTGGCATTTATGTGCGGTGGCAGTGAAGAGGCGGTACAGGCCGCGCGGCCGGTGCTCGAGGCAATGGGCGCGAACGTATTCCGCGCCGGCGACAGTGGCGCCGGCCAGATCGCCAAGATCTGCAATAACATGTTGCTGGCCGTGCATATGATCGGCACCGCCGAGGCTTTGCAGCTCGGCGTCAACAGCGGGTTGGATCCCAAAGTCCTGTCCGACATCATGCTCAAGAGTTCCGGCTGCAACTGGTCGCTGGAAAAATACAATCCCTACCCGGGCGTCATGGAAGGCAGTGCGGCCAGCCGCGATTACCAGGGCGGGTTCATGGTCAGGCTGATGCAAAAAGACCTGGGGCTGGCGATGACGGCGG
>SMWD01000058.1 GCA_004357495.1 Gammaproteobacteria bacterium | reverse complement strand
GCCATGTTGTGTCGGGTGCATGAACACAGGTGAGCTTACATCGACTCGGGCGCGGATACGCCGAGCAGGGCCAGGCCGTTACGAATTACCTGCTTCACTGCGTTGATTAGCAGCAGTCGCGCGTCGCGCAGTGCCGTGTCGTCGGCGATAAACCGGTGTGCGTTGTAGTAGGTGTGGAACTCCTGCGCCAGCTCGCGAAGGTAATGCACGATGTGTTGCGGCGCGCGCTGCCGGGCGCCAAGTTCGACCATCTCCGGGTAACGCGCGAGCCGGCGCATCAGTGCCTGTTCGTGATCCTCGGTCAGGCGGCCGAGGTGCGCGCGGGCCGTGTCGAGCGACCAGGTCAGGCCGCGTGCGTCGAGTTCGCGCATGACGCTGCCGACCCGCGCGTGCGCATACTGGACGTAGTACACCGGGTTATCGTTCGATTGGGATTTGGCGAGCTTCAGGTCGAAGTCCAGATGCTGATCGTTCGAACGCGACACGAAAAAGAACCGCGCCGCATCGTTGCCGACCTCGTCGCGCAGCTCACGCAGCGTGACGAATTGACCGGAGCGCGTCGACATCTGCACCTTTTCCTCGCCACGGAACAGGGTGACGAACTGCACCAGCTCCACTTCCAGCGTCTCGGGGGGCTCGCCCATCGCCTCGAGGCCACCGCGTACGCGAGCGATGTAACCGTGGTGGTCCGCGCCGAGAATATCGAGCAGTGTGTCGTAGCCGCGTTCGCGCTTGTGCAGGTGGTATGCGATATCGGAGGCGAAGTAGGTCGTACGCCCGTTGTCGCGGACGACGACGCGGTCTTTCTCGTCGCCGTAATCCGTTGCGCGGAACCAGATGGCGCCATCTTGCTCGTATGATTTGCCGTGCTCGGCGACCCGCGCCAGAGCGCGCTCGATGGCGCCCGATTCCATCAGGCTGCGTTCCGAGAACCATTCGTCCGGCACGGCGCCGAACTCGGCCATGTCGTCCTTGATGTCCACGATGATCGAGTCCAGCGCGAGGTCGTGTATCGCCAGAAACATATCCTCGCCGAGGACCTGCCGCGTGTGTTCGATCCACGCATCCAGGTATGCATCGGCGTCGCCGTCCGGGGCATCGGCCGGCAGGTCTCCGGTGACGAGCTTGCTGGCGTCGACGGCATCCGGGAATTGCCCGGCCGCATCCTGCGCGATATCGATGACGTACTGGCCCTGATAGCCGCCGCTCGGGAACGGCGCGTCGATGCCCTTGGCGGCGAACATGCGCAGCCAGACACTCAGGGCAAGGATATCCATCTGCCGTCCGGCGTCGTTGATGTAGTATTCCTCGTGAACGTCATGGCCGGTCGCGCGCAGCAAGTTCGCCATGCTGGCACCGTAAGCGGCGTGACGACCGTGGCCGACATGCAGCGGCCCGGTCGGGTTCGCCGAGACGTACTCGAGCAGTACCCGGTGGCCGGCACCGATCTTGCTCGTGCCGTAGTCGGCTCCGCGCTCCAGAATGTCGATCAACTCGTCGTGGAACGCCTGCGGGCTGAGCCGGAAGTTGATGAAGCCGGGGCCCGCGATCTCGATGGCCTCGATCGAGTCCGATTCCGGGATGCGTTCGATGATGCGGCCGGCGAGGTTGCGCGGTTTGCTCCGCAGGGGCCTGGCCAGACGCATGGCGACGTTGCATGCGTAGTCACCGTGCGCCCGATCACGGGTGCGCTCGATCTCGATCGACACGCCGGCCGCATCCGGCAGGTCCGCCAGTTCAGGCAGATCCGCAACGGCGGCGGCGATCAGTTGTTCTATGTGTTCCTTCACTGGGGTGGGTTCGCTTCGGTGGAGCGGGTGTCGCGCTGGCGGGGGGAGCCCGAAATGCGCGCATTCTAACAGGCCGCTGGATGGCGCGGAAAAATGGCGTCTGTCGGCTTGTGTGCGGGGCTGCTCCCACCCACACGCCGCTGATCAGAACAGCTCGACCGGGTCGACGTCGATCGACCATCTTGTTTTGCGTCCCGCAGGCAACTGGTCCAGCCGCGTTCGCCAGTTGGCGATGAAGCGCTGCATCCGGCCCCGGTGATCTGCCTGGACCAGCAGTTGGCCGCGGTAGCGCCCGGCACGGCGCTCCATCGGCGCCGCAGCCGGACCGAGCATCCGGATTCCTCCCCCGTCGGTGCCGAGCAATTCACCGGATATCGCTCGCGCGGCGTCGAGAAAGTCGAAGACGGCGTCACGCCTCGGTGCTTCGGCGCGCAGCAGCGTCAGGTACGCGAACGGTGGCCAGCCGGCCAGGCGGCGCTCGGTCATCGCTTCGGTCGCGAAGTGTCCATAACCATTAGCGATCAGCACCTTCAGCAGGGGGTGATCGGGAAACAGCGTCTGGATATAGACCTCGCCCGGGCGTTCGCCGCGCCCCGCGCGCCCGGCGACCTGGATGAACGACTGTGCGAGTCGTTCGCCGGCGCGAAAGTCGGTGCCGAACAGACCCTGGTCGGCGTCGATGATGCCGACCAGCGTGACATTCGGGAAGTCGTGACCCTTGGTCAGCATCTGCGTGCCGAGCAGAATACGCGCCACGCCCGAGCGTACCTGCTCGAGCTTGCGACCGATCTCCCCGCGGCGGCGGGTTGTGTCCCGGTCGATGCGCACGATTGCGTGTTGCGGGTAGAGGCGCTGCAGCGCGTCCTCGAGTCGCTCGGTGCCCTGCCCGACAGGTATGAGGTTCGGTTCGTCGCAGGCTTCGCAGACGGACGGCAGCGGGCGTTCTGCCCCACAGTGGTGGCAGATGAGGCGCTCGCGGCGCTGATGTACGACCATGCGCGCATCGCATCGTCGGCACTCGACGAGTTCGCCGCAGGCCGTACACAACAGGCTCGGTGCGAAGCCGCGGCGGTTCAAATAGAGCAGCACCTGTCCGTCTGCGGCCAGATGCCGGCCGATCGCGTCGCGCAGCGGCTCGGTCAGGCCATCCTTCGATGGCTGCTTGCGCAGGTCGACGAGGCGTATGTGCGGCTGCCGGGCCGAGCCTGGCCGGCGTGGCAGCACCAGTCGTGTGTAGCGCCCGGCCTGAACATTCTCGAGCGACTCGAACGAGGGTGTCGCCGAGCCGAGCACGATCGGCACGTCGAGCCGGTGTGCGCGCCAGACCGCAAGGTCCCGCGCCGAATAACGAAAGCCTTCCTGTTGTTTCAGCGAACTGTCGTGCTCTTCATCGACGACAATCAGACCGGGGCGGGCCAGCGGCACGAACACGGCAGACCGCGTGCCGATGACGACCCCGGCCGAGCCGTCGCGCGCCGCGCACCATGCCTGCAGGCGTTCGGTGTCATTCAGCCCGGAGTGCAGCACGGCGACCGGGGTGTCAAGGCGGGTTCGGAAGCGGGCGACGAGTTGTGGCGTCAGCCCGATCTCGGGAACCAGTACCAGCGACTGCCGGGACGCGTCGAGCTGGTGTTGAATGCAGCGCAGGTAGACCTCGGTTTTCCCGCTGCCGGTCACGCCTTCGAGCAGGAAAGCATCGAAGCTTTCGCTGGCCGTGATTGATGCGACAGCCTGGTGTTGCGCATCCGTCAGTTGCGGCGCGGTGGCCGAGGTACCGGTTCCGGTCTCGACCCGCGGCGCATCGCGCAAGAACGCTTCGACCAGGCCCTTTTCTTCGAGCGTGCTGCATGCGCGGCGCCAAGTCGATCCGGTGGTGTCGAGGTCGTCCTTCGACAATCCGGCGTCAGCGTTCCGAAGCAAGGTCAGAATTCGGGCCTGCACCCTGGCGCGCTTGCCGATTGCCTCAAGGTCGGCGGCACGTCCGTCCGGCGTCACCCGCCAGCATGCCACACCGGCGCGGTGCGTCTCACCGCCCTTGCGCAGCAGGGTGGGCAACGCCGTCGCGAAAACCTCGCCGGGCGGATGCTGGTAGTACGCGGCGGCCCATTCGAGCAATGCCATCAGGTGCGCGTCGAGCAGCGGCGCAGCATCGAGGACGCGGATCACGCACCGCAGCTTTGCCGCGGCGATGTCTGATTTGTCGCGTACGCCGACGATGACGCCGATGCGCTGCGTGCGCCCGAACGGAATCAGCACGCGTCTGCCACGCTGTGTTTCCGGGTGGTCGCCCGCCGTCGGCAGGTAGTCGAATAACTGCATCAATGGCGTCGCGACGGCGACCTGGAATACGAAGGGCGGGTTCACGCCGTGTACCGGGCAGGCAGCGCCAGCGACAGGTAACAGTTGTCCACAGAATCTGTGGATAACTCTGTGGACAACGGGGGTGAAACGATGCACATACCGCATTGCTGCGTCATCGTGTTCAAACTGATTAAAAATTGATCTATTTTAAATTGACCGTTTAAAAACATGGACTTGAGTGATCTTTATGAGTCGCTGCAACGCAAATGTCCGGTAAGGTCGTGCCGTTATTGGGCCTGTGTGAATAACTCTGCCCAATTGATCGGCTCTGGCGCAATGCTTGATCTGCCGAGCGCAGGTTCGGCGAGCCGAAACCGGGCGAGCGTCCCGGTATTTCTGCTTTTGTGCACGGGGCAAGCGCGTGGCAGGACATCCGGGGCAATGTGCTGCGAGAGATCGCTTGGCCAGAGGTCGTCGACGTCTGGGTCGGCTCGGTCTCCTTGGCCTGACTGTTGGCGTACAACATACGCGGGTTGTCGTGGAAAAACATACCGGCGCACCAGCTTGGCCGGTACTGGATTCACATGACATGGGCCGCAAACGTGCTAAATTTGATCTTTCACTGCGGAGTCTGGAGTATATAAAGGCATAGCAAGGTAATTCAGGCCATGTTATTGGAGACACAACACGCGAATTTCTCTCAGCAGGTTCTGCGCACGGACGTAGCGGGCATGCCGCTGGAGTGGATCGATTATCGGGATGCGGTGCGTCTGTACCACAACGAGCAGGTTGCCTACGCTTGCGGATCCATGCTCTACCTCGTCCACGGCGGGTACAGCGCGATGACCGGTGAACGCAGCGTGGTCGAGGTCAATTCGATTATTGCCACGGCCGGCAAGTCGCGGGGCGGTCACGCAGTGCCCCATCGCTATGTGCCGCCGCTGAACAACAAGACGCTATTCCGGCGCGACGGCAACCTGTGCCTGTATTGCGGCGCGCATTTCCTGTCCCGCGACCTGACGCGCGACCATATCCGTCCGCTGAGCCAGGGCGGCACCGACAGTTGGCAGAACGTCGTCACGGCCTGTCGGCGTTGCAACAACCACAAGGGCGGGCACACGCCCGAGCAGGCCGGCGTGCAACTCATCGCCGTGCCGTTCACGCCGACGTATGCCGAGTACATTTACCTGAAAGGCCGGCGCGTGCTGGCCGATCAGATGGAATTCCTGCTGGCGCACATCTCCCGTTCGAGTCCGTTACACGAGCGGTTGACCTTGACGTTGCGCGACGGTATCGGCAGGCACCGCGATCAGCATTCCTGACACAGGTGTCTGACACCCATTTCACGCCGGGTCACTGATCGATGACTTATCTGATCGACGCGAGCATTTTTATTTTTCGCGCGTGGTTCGGCATTCCGGATACGATGACCGATGACCGGGACAACCCGGTCAACGCCGTCTACGGCTATGCGCGCTTCCTGAGCGACTTCATCGAGTCCGTCCAGCCGGAGCACGTTGCAGCCGCGTTCGATGTCAGCCTGACGACCTCGCATCGCAACGAGATGTACCCGGAGTACAAGGCCAACCGCGAGCCGGCGCCGCCGGAACTGAAGCGTCAGTTCGACCAGTGCCGTGAAGTAACACGCAGCCTTGGCATTCGCGAATGCGCAAATACGTCCTTCGAGGCGGACGACCTGATCGGCACGCTCGCGGTGGGCATGCGCGAGGCCGGTCACTGCGTCACGATCGTCAGTCGCGACAAGGATCTGCTGCAGATTCTGCAGGCCGGCGATGCGATGTGGGACTACACCGGCGGCAAGAAGATCGCTTACGACGACGTCATCGACGAGTTCGGTGTGCGTGCCGAACAGATGGTCGATTACCTCGGGCTTGCGGGTGACAGCGTCGATAACATCCCGGGCGCACGGGGCGTCGGGCCGAAGACCGCGGTCGCCTTGCTGGCGCATTTCGATACGCTGGACAAACTCTATGCGAACCTCGACAGCGTCGAGAATGTCGCTGTCCGCGGGGCGAAAACTCTGGGTGCGAAGCTGGCGAAGCACCGGGACATGGTCATGCTGTCGCGCGAGCTCGCGCAGATTCGCTACGACGTGCCGATTGCGATGGACGAGACCGCGTTGTCGCGTCAGGTTCCCGACCTTGCAGCGTTGAACGCGCTGTATGACGATTTCGGCTTCGGGCAGGCACTGCGGCAGCAGGCGCGGCGTATCTCCGATTCCTACTGACTGGCCGCGGGCAGGTTGAATGAGTATCGACACTGTCCTTGAAAGTATCGGGGCGTCGTTCGGCCCGATCGATCCGGATTCAGTGCGTGCCGTCGGCGGCGGCAGCATTAACCGCTGTTACGAACTGACCTGCCGGGATGGTCGCCGCGCGTTCCTGAAGCTGAACGAGGCATCGGCGCTCGACATGTTCGAGGCCGAGAGCGCGGGCCTGGTGGAACTCGCGGCAGCGGGTGCGCTGCGGGTGCCGGCGCCGCTGGCGACCGGCGTGAGCGAGACCGCAGCGTACCTGTTGATGGAGCACCTCGAGTTCGGCGGCAAGACGGGTCAGGCCGCCGCCGAGCTCGGCACGCGACTCGCCCGTCAGCATCGGCAGCTTGGCAATGCGTTCGGTTGGCATCGGGATAATACGATCGGCAGTACGCCGCAGATCAACGGCGTGGCTGCGGACTGGCTCGAATTCTGGCGCGAGGCTCGACTCGGTTACCAGTTGCGGCTTGCACGTGCGAACGGACTCGGCGCGCGGGTCGTGCGGCGTGGGGAAGAGCTGCTCGATCGGCTTCCTGCGTTTTTCGACGACTACGATCCTGAGCCGTCCCTGTTACATGGCGATCTGTGGGGCGGGAACTGGGGAGCGACCGTCGACGGTGAACCTGTGATCTTCGATCCGGCCGTGTATTACGGCGATCGCGAGACGGATATTGCAATGACGATGCTGTTCGGCGGGTTCGGTACCGAGTTCCTCGACGCCTACGAACAAGCCTGGTCGCTGCATCCGGGGTTTCGGCGACGCGCCGATCTCTATAATCTGTATCACGTATTAAATCATTTCAATCTGTTCGGCGGCGGGTATCAGCAACAAGCGGCCGCGTTGCTGGACCGATTGCTGCATTGACCTGCCAGGTGACGCATGAACGACAAGACTATTTCATCCCTCCTGAAAGAGGAGCGCGTTTTTCCCCCGGGGCAGGCGTTCGCCGCACGGGCCCGCCTGCAGCCGGCGGACATCGAGGCGCTACGGCGCGAAGCCGCCGACGATCACGAGGCGTACTGGGCCCGGCTGGCGCGCGAGGAGATCGACTGGTCGACACCATTCGAGCAGGTGCTCGATGCTTCGAATGCGCCGAACTATCGCTGGTTCGCCGACGGCGTACTGAACGTCTCGCATAACTGCCTCGACGTGCACCTGGCCGAGCGTGGCGATAAAACGGCGATTATCTTCGAGGGGGAGGGGGGCGATCAACGCCGTCTGAGCTATCGTGAGCTGACCGCGCAGGTTTGCCGGTTTGCAAACGCGTTGCGGGCGCAGGGCATACGGAAAGGCGATCGCGTCGTCATCTATATGCCGATGGTGCCCGAAGCCGTGATTGCGATGCAGGCGTGCGCGCGCGTCGGCGCGATACATTCGGTCGTGTTCGGCGGCTTTTCCGCAAACTCACTGCGGGACCGCATCGATGATGCCGGTGCGAAGATGGTTATTACCGCGGATGGCGGCCACCGCGGCGGGCGCATCATCGACCTTAAAGGCGCCACGGACGAGGCGCTGGCCGGCGGCTGCGCGACGATCGAAACTGTCATCGTGCTGAAGCGAGCAAATTGCGGCGTGCCCATGCAGGTGGGCCGCGACATCTGGTGGGCCGACGCGATCGAGGGCCAGCCCGATACCTGCGAGCCCGAGCCGGTGGAAGCAGAGCACCCGTTGTTTCTGTTGTATACGTCCGGCTCCACCGGTAAGCCGAAGGGTATCCAGCATTCGTCCGGCGGGTTTTTGCTCAACGCGAAGCTGACCAGCAAGTGGGTTTTCGACTTGCGCGACGACGACATCTTCTGGTGTACGGCCGATGTCGGCTGGATCACGGGCCACACGTATGTGGCGTATGGTCCGCTCGCGGCGGGCGCAACGATTGTCATGTACGAGGGCGCGCCGACCTTTCCGGACGGCGGACGGTTCTGGAGTATCTGTCAGCGCCATGCGGTGACGATTTTCTATACGGCGCCGACGGCATTGCGCGCACTGATGAAATTCGGCGACGAGATTCCGGCGCAATTCGACTTGTCGAAGCTCCGCTTGCTCGGCACGGTGGGCGAGCCGATTAACCCCGAGGCGTGGATCTGGTATCACGAGGTCATCGGCAAGCAGCGTTGCCCGATCGTCGATACCTGGTGGCAGACCGAGACGGGCGCGATCATGATCACGCCGCTGCCGGGCGTGACAGCGACCAAGCCGGGCTCATGCGCGTTGCCGATTCCCGGCATCGACGTCGACATCGTGGATGAGGCGGGCAACTCGATCACATCGCCGCACGAGGGCGGCTACCTCGTTATCAAAAAACCGTGGCCGTCGATGCTGCGCACGATCTGGGGAGACAACGATCGCTACATCGAGACCTACTGGGCAAAATTTCAGAACCGTTACTACCTCGCCGGCGACAGTGCGCATCGCGATGAGGACGGCTATATCTGGATGATGGGTCGTATCGACGACGTGATCAACGTGTCGGGGCATCGCCTCGGCACGATGGAGGTCGAGTCCGCACTCGTTGCGCATCAGCGCGTCGTGGAATCCGCCGTCGTCGGGTTTCCGCACGCGATCAAGGGCGAGGGTATTTTCGCCTACGTGGTTCTGCGCGGCGACCGGCCGACCGGAGACGAAGCGAAGGCATTGGCGGCAGAGTTGCGCAACTGGGTCGGCACCGAGATCGGCGCCATTGCCAAGCCGGACGAGATTCGCTTTACCGATAACCTGCCGAAGACGCGTTCCGGGAAGATCATGCGCAGATTGCTGCGCACGATTGCGCGGGGTGACGAGATCACACAGGACACGTCGACACTGGAGAATGAGTCCATCCTGGAGCAGTTGCGCGGCCACGACTAAGCGTGCGTGCCCCGGGTGCCTGTTTATAACCGCCGGCACTTCCGCCGTTCGTGCGATTACAGGAGAATACTCAGAGTTGACCATCACTTGAGATGGAATCGATTTCACTCTGTATTCCGACGTCATCATAGCGTTTGGGATGAAGGTCGCAACGCCTACGGTTTATACGATATGGCGGGCAACGTATGGGAATGGACCAGTACCTGGTACGCGCCTTATCCGGATGCGGCGCCGACCGCGGCATCGGTAAACCCGGCGAGTTCAGTCGGGAGCTGGGTTTTCGAACTGCCATGGATGCTCCTGGTTATGCCGCGTATCGCGACGCATTGCAGACGATCGAGCTGGCGTGTGAGATTAACCAGGCCGCCGCTCTGGATATTACCGATTACGAAGAGCACGCAAGATCGCGGAACTTGATCGCGGCGGCAACGGGTGAGTTGTCGCAGGCCGAACAGGCTTTCACTCAGAAGCGGTTCATTGACAGCGGTCTCCTCGCCCAGGGTTCGATCCGCACCGCGAACCGGGCGCAGCGGCTCGCACTCGAGGTCAAACGAGCCTATCAGGCGAAACAGGACGCTGCGACGGCAGCGAATATCCCGTTGCTTCAACGCGTCGAGCGTTGCCTCCATGTCGTCCGGTGCGAAGCGTAGGCCAAGCTCGACGAACGCCAGCTCGTGGCCCATGCTTGCGAGCACGTCGACCTGTTTCACGATATCCGGCAAAACAAATGACAAGGTCGGCTCATGCAACCCTCCGCATGGAGGCCGACGGCAATGCGACCGTCCGTAACGACCGCGTAGTAATGCGTACGTACGTCATTGACGTTGAGTTCGGTAAAATCGAGCCGCTGATAGAACTCGAGCGATGCCTGTATGTCGTCGGTCGGCACGCTATATTCCAGAAATCGTCCGATGCCACTTATATCAAAACCGTTTTCCGCAAAGAGATGTTCCGTGGATCCTGAGCGAATCTTACATATTACTGACAAAGCATGAGAGAACAATCTGCTATATAATTGCGTGAAAACCGGCACCAAAATCAAGAACACTCAGGCGGGAAGCGATGAATAATAATGGGGTGACATCGTTGCGTAAATTTCGTGCGCAAAGGTATTTTGAAGGCTACCTGTCGTTGCCGGCATCGCAACGGACCAACGCGCGTGCAGCGTTACTGATCGAGGCGATTTTCGAGTATGCCTATGATCATATTCCCAAGCATCAGGTCATGTCGACGAAACGAATCAGGGTCAGCCCGGACGATGCCCGGCGTATCTCGCAGCGTCTCGAGGAGTTTATGCCGCCGTCAGCTTGCCAGGATGGCGTACCGATCATGAACTGGTTGCACGAGAATCTCGTGCCGGAGGCCTGGGCTTACCCGGAAGATATGCGCGACCTGATGCGCGATATGCTGCGGTAGCGGTGGCCGGGATCGCGGCTAAAGCCGCTCCCACAAGACGACGCTGGTCCCATAACAGGCCCGTGTTGCATGAGCTTGTCTCGGCAGCGGGTCAGGAGGTCGGTTGCAGTGCCGGCTTCTGGTCTTCGAGTTTGTGCTTGAATACCGCCCGGAACCAGATGACACCGACGCTTCCGGCGACGAAGTTCGCGGTGCATGCGGCGGCGAATATACCGACCAGACCGAACCAGTGAGCGAACAGGAACGCGAGCGGCGCGTAGCACAGGATGGTTCGCGTCATCGATATGAACATGGCTGGCATCGGTTTGCCGATTGCGTTGAACGAACTGTTGGCCGTCATCGCGCAGCCGAGTGCGAGATAGCTGATTGGCACGATACGCATGTGCAGGGTGGTCGTATATATCGCCGTCGGATCGTCCGTGAATATTCCGGCGATGAATGGCGATAGCAGAGCCATAATGGCGGCGACGCTGAGACCGTAGACGATCGAAAATTTATAACACCAGGTTACACCGCTGGCGACACGGTCGTACTTTCCGGCACCGAAGTTCTGGCCGACGAACGGCGTGATGGCGGCGCTCAGCGCAATGATCGCCATCATCGCCAGGCCCTCTAAGCGTGCGGCGATGCCGAATCCGGCCACGGCCTCCTGGCCGAACTGCGCGACCTGATAGGTGATGAACGCGGTCGTGATCGGCGCGATCAGGCTGCTGGCCATCGACGGCAGGCCGACATGGAGGATGCGCTTCCACGAGTCGATGATCTGGTCGGCCCACAGGTGCTTGAAGTGGACCAGCTTCTCGCGATACCGGATGGCATAGATCGATGTGACCATCGTGCCCGCGTTCGCCACCACGGTCGCGATCGCCGCGCCCTCGACACCGAGGCGCGGGAATCCGAACCAGCCGAAGATCAGGATCGGGTCGAGGATGACGTTCGAGATCGCTGCAATCGTCATGATCATCGCCGGTGTCCTGGCGTTGCCCGACGCGCGCATCACCGAGTTCGAAATCATCGGCACGATGAGAAAGACGCCACCCCAGTAATAGATGCTGATGTAACGCCTGATGATCGGCAGCGTCGTTTCGTCGGCGCCGAGCAGCGTGAACAGCGGGTCGATCGTCGCGAGACCGATGCCGACCACCACGAGGCCGGCCACGCCGCCCAGCAGCATGGCGTGGACGGCGACGCGTTCCACGTCATCGAGCTGGTTCGCACCGAACATGCGCGAGACGACCGACGCGGTGCCGATGCCGAATGACATCGTGACGGCGCCGACGATGAAGCCAACCGGGAATGTGAAGCTGATCGCGGCCAGTTCCAGCGTGCCGATCTGGCCGACGAAATAGGTGTCCGCGACGTTGTATGAAATCAATGCAATCATGCCGACGAGCATCGGCAGCATCAGCGAGCGAATGGACTCGCCGATCGGCGCCTCGGTCAGTTTCAGTCGTTGTTTCTCGGTCTTCATACTGCGAAGTTTATTCCTGTCTGCGCGCCGTCTTTTCAGCTGTCATTGGTAGGGCGCCACCGCGACGTCCGCCGCCCAGCGGCGGCGTTCCATCGTCCGGTCATAATCTGGATTATCGACGGCGGGTGTGTATCAGTTCGCCGTCTGCTGCACTTCGGGCGACCGTTGCCAAGGGTGGCGGCACCGTGGCGATCGCGTCACTGCCGGTCGTTCGAGGACCGGCCCGGCCGGCTCACGAGCAACCTGCACGGGGAATGCTTCTCTATAATAGCCTATCGCCCGCGACCGGCCTGTATATTTCTCAGGTTAGGTCTCAATGCCGGTCATGCAACTGCAAGGCTCTCCTGTTCGATGAAATTTGTCAGCTATACCGACCAGGGTCAACCGGGCTACGGACTCGTGTCGGACGATACCGTGCATCCCGTCGACCCCGCGTTTCGCGAGCAATTCGGCGATTTGCGCAGCGTTCTGACGGGCAGCGCACTCCATCGGGCCGAGGCTGCCGCCACGGGCGAGCCGCTGGCGCTGGCGGACGTCAGCCTGCTCCCGGTGATCCCGAATCCCGGCAAGATCGTCGGTGTCGGCATGAATTATTCGGCTCATATCGCAGAGATGGGCCGCCAGCCGCCGGCATGGCCCGCCCTGTTCACGCGCTTTCCGGACAGCATCGTCGGCCATGGGCAGCCGATCATCCGGCCGCAGGTTTCCGACCACTACGATTTCGAGGGTGAGCTGGCCGTCATCATCGGGCGGCCCGCGCGACACGTCGCGGCCGCGGATGCACAGCGTTATATCGCCGGCTACAGTTGTTTCCTGGACGGCTCGATTCGCGACTACCAGCGACACACGTCGCAGTTCATCGCCGGCAAGAATTTCCGCCACAGCGGCGCATTCGGCCCCATGCTGGTGACTCCCGACGAGATTCCGGATCTCGATGCGGCTCGGCTTACGACGCGGGTCTCCGGCGAGCTCATGCAGCAGGGCCACATCGGTGACCTGTGCATCGGCATCGGCCGGATCATCGAGTATCTGTCGGGTATCTTTCGGCTCGAGCCCGGCGATGTCATTTTGACAGGCACGCCGAGTGGCGTCGGTGCGGCCCGCGAGCCACAGCGCTGGCTGGAGCCGGGCGACGTCGTCGAAGTGAGCATCGACGACCTCGGCACCTTGCGTAACGAGGTCGCAGATGAGCTGCGATGAGGCGCCGGTTCACTCGTCCAGAAACTCCACGACTCCCGTCTCCAGCGAATATTCCGCGCCCACGACGAGGAGCTTGTCCCGCTGGATAAGCTCCTCGAGGATCGGCGACCCGTGTTGCAGATGGTCTACGGACGTACGGATGTTCGCCCGAACGGCTTTCTGGATCAGAGCCTCAGGGTCTTGGCGAACGGCTGTATCGAGCCAGCGTTCCACGGATGGCCGGATGCGGTCGACGATCGAACGGAGATTCGGCGACCGGTTTGCCGTCGGGCGCTCGAGTTCTTCCAGGGTAGCCAGAACGGCGCCGCACATGGAGTGGCCCAGGACCACCACCAGCCGTGTGCCGAATCGCTCTGCCGCAAACTCGATGCTGCCGACCTGAGAAGGCGCCACGATATTGCCGGCCACGCGGATGACGAACAAGTCCCCCAGGCCCTGGTCGAAGATGATCTCTGCCGGCGCGCGCGAGTCGGCACAGCCAAGAATAATGGCGAATGGCTCCTGATTTGCCAGCAGCTCGCTGCGGCGGGTCCGGGCAATGAGCGTGTTGCGGCCTTCAAGATCCGACACGAAGCGACGATTTCCGTCGCGAAGGCGTTCGAGTGCTGCTGGTGCCGGGATCATCGGCGCTCGATTTTCTCTTTATTGGTCACAAATCCGCCAGTACGCGATCCAGGCTTTCCCGCGCGTCACCGAACAGCATCCGGGTGTTCTCCAGGAAGAACAATGGATTTTGTACGCCGGCATAACCGGTTGCCATGCTGCGCTTGAGGACGATCGTTGTGCCGCTTTTCCAGCATTCGAGTACCGGCATGCCGGCGATCGGGCTGTCCGGATCGGTCAGCGCGGACGGGTTGACGACATCGTTCGCACCGATGACAACCGTTACGTCGACCTTTGGAAAGTCGTCGTTGATTTCGTCCATTTCGAACACGATGTCGTAAGGCAGTTTTGCCTCGGCCAGCAGCACGTTCATGTGCCCGGGCATGCGGCCCGCGACCGGGTGGATGCCGAACCGTACGTTCACGCCGCTGTCGCGCAGCTTGCGGGTGATCTCGTGAACGATATGCTGCGCGTGGGCAACCGCCATGCCGTAACCCGGGATGATCATGACTTCCTTCGCGTTCTTGAGCAGTTCGGCCGTCTCGGCCGCATCGATGGGCATGACATCGCCCTGATCGACTTCAGCGCCGCCGCCGGAACCTGAACCGGAGGTCGTGCCGAAGCCGCCCGCGATCACGGCGATGAATTTACGGTTCATCGCGCGGCACATGATGAAACTCAGGATTGCGCCGCTGCTGCCGACCAGTGCGCCGGTCACGATCAGCAGATCATTGCCCAGCATGAATCCGGTAGCCGAAGCTGCCCAGCCCGAGTAGCTGTTCAGCATTGACACGACGACGGGCATGTCCGCGCCGCCGATTGCCATCACCATGTGCACTCCGTACGCCAGCGCGATCAGCGTCATGATCAACAACGGGAACAGGCCGTCGCCGGCTGCAGATTGCTCTACGAACACCCCGCAGATCCAGATCGTCATCAGCAAGAGGCCGAGATTCAGCCAGTGGCGGCCCGGCAGGAGCATCGGATTACCGCCGATTTTTCCACTCAGCTTGCCGAATGCGATGACCGACCCGGCAAACGTCACTGCGCCGATCAGGACGCCGAGATAAATCTCGATATCGTGAATGGTCTTTTCGACGCCGATGAAATGCACGTTCGGATCCGAGAAGCTGGCGAAGCCGACGAACACCGCCGCCATGCCGACCAGGCTGTGCAGGATCGCGACCAGCTCCGGCATCTGTGTCATCTGCACGCGTTTTGCCAGCACCAGGCCGATCGTGGCGCCGATTGCCAACGCGGCGAGTAACATCACATAATTATCGGTGACGACGCCGAACAGCGTCGCGAGCAGCGCGATGCCCATGCCGGTCATGCCGTACAGGTTGCCGCGCCGGGCGGTTTCCGGATGGCTCAGGCCCCCGAGGGCGAGAATGAATAATATAGTTGCGCCGATATAGGCGACTGTAACCAGACCTTGCGGCATGGTAGGTCTCCTACTTCCTGAACATGTTCAGCATGCGACGCGTGACCGCGAAGCCGCCGAAAATGTTGATGCTGGTGATGAGTACGGTGATGCCGGCCAGTAACGTGATCCAGGTTGAATCCGCACTGATTTGCAACAGCGCACCAATAATAATAATGCTGCTGATCGCATTTGTAACGCTCATCAGCGGTGTATGCAGGGCCGCGGTGACATTCCAGATCACCATGTAGCCGACGAAGCATGCGAGTACGAACACGGTGAAATGCGCCATGAATGACGCCGGCGCGACCAGCCCGAGCCCGATCAGCGCGAGCGCCCCCACGGCGAGCGTCATCAGCGGGCCGAGTACACCGGGCTTGGCTTGCTGCTGAGGCGGGGGCTGTGCCGGCGGCGGTAGCGGTGGCTTCGCCGCAACCTTCGGCGCCGGCGGTGGCCAGGTGATCTCACCGTCTTTGACGACGGTCGCGCCGCGTACGACCTCGTCTTCGAAATCGACGACCAGCTCGCCATCTTTCCCGGGGCACATGTCGGTCAACAGATGCCGCAGGTTGGTACCGTAGAGCTGGCTGGATTGCGCGGCCAGCCGGCTCGGCAGATCCGTGTAGCCGATTAACGTGACGCCGTGTTTCACGACAACCTTGCCGGGCTCGGTCAGCTTGCAGTTGCCGCCCTGTTCGGCCGCGAGATCCACGATGACGCTGCCGGGTTGCATCGACTCAACCATCTCGGCTGTGATGAGTTCCGGTGCCGGTTTGCCCGGTATCAGCGCGGTCGTGATGATGATGTCGACCTCCTTCGCCTGTTCGGCGAACAGGGCCATTTCCGCGGCGATGAACTCCTCGCTCATGACCTTCGCATAGCCGCCCGTGCCGGAACCGTCTTCCTCGAAGTCCAGCAGCAGAAATTCGCCGTCCAAGCTCTCGACCTGTTCCTTGACCTCGGGCCGGGTGTCAAATGCGCGCACGATCGCACCCATGCTTTTGGCCGCTCCGATCGCGGCGAGACCTGCGACGCCGGCGCCGATGACCAGTACCTTGGCCGGTGGCACCTTGCCGGCGGCGGTGATTTGACCGGTGAAGAAGCGCCCGAAATGCTGTGCAGCTTCGACGACCGCCCGGTAACCGGCGATATTTGCCATCGAACTCAGCGCGTCGAGTTTCTGTGCGCGCGAAATGCGCGGAATGCTGTCCATCGCGATTGCCGTGACCCCCTTGGCCGCCAGCGCGTCGAGCATGGACTGATTCTGTGCGGGCCACAGGAAACTGATCAGCGTCTGCTCCCGGTGCAGCAGATCCAGCT
>SMWD01000057.1 GCA_004357495.1 Gammaproteobacteria bacterium | reverse complement strand
TGAAACATCTTCCAGTCGATCAACTCAAGATCGATAAGTCGTTCATTGTGCCGTGCTCGTCGAACGAGACCGATCGGCGCATCGTCGCTGCGTTAGTACAACTCGCGCATGCGGTCGGCCTGAAGGTGCTCGCCAAAGGCATCGAGGATGCCGATATGATGCAGGTGCTGCTGTCGATCGGCTGCGAGGCGGGAGAAGGCCCCCATTTCGGTCAGCCGATCCCGGCCGCCGAGTTCGAGCAGGAGTGGGTTACCCGGTTCGACCGCGCCCGCACCGAATCCGCCTGAATGATGATGCCGGCGTACGGTTTCTGAAGTTTCCGAAGGTATTTGCCGCGTCGCGTTCCAGCGGCGGCATAACCAGATGATCGAGGCCAACGACTTTTCCTCTAGCGAGGCGTTTTGTCGCAGTGCCAGAATTATGTTCAACTGATGTCACATACTGTGACCTTTCTCACAGACTTATGACCGGTCAATCGCGATTCTGAGTCATACGATCAGAGGGATCGCGAACGCAGAAAATGTGCTCGTCAGGACAATACCAAAGGAGCTCTCGCAGCAAAACGACAACGAAAAACAGAAGAATAAAAATACTGCATGAGTAACCTCCAGCGACAGAAGGAGTGTGAAGATGATGATAGTGCCGGACTCGAAGCATGAAGTCGGATGCGAGCAAAGCGCCGAATTTATCGATGATCTTTCCAGCTTTGCATCGAATCAGCATGCGCCCAGATGGTGCGGAACGTTCGGAGAGTTCCTGGCTGATATTCTCCCGGCTAATCCTTACCGGCTCACTCGCTCCAGTCACCAATATATCTACGACACGCTGCGTTGGTATCGCGACCAGCATCGCACCGGGCATCCCGAATCAACCAATCCGAAAGACCTGTTCACCGATGACCTGTATGGAATAGATGACGCGCTCGAAAGGGTTGTCGAGTACTTCAAGGCCGCGAGTGCCGGGTCCGATGTCGGTCGCCGCCTGCTGCTGCTGCTTGGCCCGCCATCGGGGGGTAAGTCATCGATCGTGATTTTGTTGAAGCACGCGATCGAGGAATACAGCCATACCGACGAGGGCGCGCTCTATGCGCTGCAGGCTTCGCCGCTGCACGAGAACCCGCTGAATCTCATCCCGACCGGTATGCGTCCGCAGTTTCGTGAAACCTATGGTGTCGACCTCGAGGGCCAGTTGACGCCGCATAGCCAAGCGGTGCTCGACGATGAATATGACGGCGACTTTATGCAGTATCCGATCGAGCGTATTTTCCTGTCCGAGGCATCGCGCGTTGGCATCGGCACGTATGCACCGCATGATCCGTCGACAGCTGACATCGCAGATCTGGTCGGCTCGGTCGACCTGTCAAAGGTTGCCGAGATCGGCGATGAAGGCGATCCGCGGGCATGGTCCTGGTCCGGCGCGGTTTATGCGGCCAGCCGCGGCGTGCTGGAGATGATCGAGATCCTCAAGATCAAGAGGGAGTTCTTGTACCTGCTCCTGACTCTGACGCAGGAGAAGAATGTCAAGGTTTCGCGCTTCCCGTTGATCCACGTGGATGAGACGATTCTCGCACATACCAATCTTGCCGAGTTCAACAAGTTTGTCCAGGAGAAGGAGAATGAGGCCCTGCTGGATCGCATGGTTATCGTCAAGGTGCCCTACACTCTTTCCTACCTGGATGAGGCGCGAATTTACAAGAAGCTCGTATCCAGTGCCCCGGCCTTCCGGCAGGTGCATCTCGATCCGCATGTGTTGCAGCTCGCGGCGGTGTTTTCGATCCTGACGCGCCTCAAGGAGTCGGGGCGCGAGGGGCTGGAGTGTTCAAAGAAGCTGCACCTGTATGCCGGCGAGGACGCCGATGGTTTCTCGCAGGCCGACATGCCCAAGCTGCGCGCCGAGAGCCCGGACGAGGGTCTGTACGGGGTCAGCCCGCGCTTCGTGATCAACGCGATCTCAAATGCCATCACCCGCAGCAAGGCGCAAAGCTTGACGAGTATGGAAATGCTGCTGGCGATCAAGGATACGATCGAGAATGATGCACGCATGGAAGAGAAACAGAAGCAGCAGTGGATTGATTTCCTGGTTGTCGCGCGCAAGGAGTTCTACAACTCCTGGGTCAAGGAAGATGTTCATCGCGCCTTGTTCACGTCGTTCGAGAATGAGGCGCAGCAGTTACTCGAGAAATATCTCGATGAAGTCGAGGCATCACTCGACAAGCGTGAAGTCATAGATCCGATTACCGGCGATTCGCGTTCCGCCGATGAGAGGTTCCTCCGCTCGGTGGAGGAAAAAATCAAGGTGTCTGATTCCGGCAAGCAGTCGTTCCGCCAGGAAGTCGTGCGCAAGGCGATGGTCGCGTTCAAGGCCGGGGACAAGTTCACGCTCGAGAGTCATGCGCGGCTGCACGAGGCAATCGGGCAGTACTTGTTCGAAGAGCGCCGTGACGTGCTGCGGCTGGTCACGTCGAGTGTGCGGCCAGATGAGGAAGCGGAGCAGAAGATATCCGCGGTTCAGGAGCGGCTGATCGGGGAATACGGCTACGATGTTCACAGCGCGAATGAGGCGATGAACTACGTTACTACCTTGTTAGCGCAAGAATGAGCCAGGACACAGCATGAATCGGCCGTCGACATTCACATGCTTCGAAGATGACCATCGGCAATGGTATGACCTGTTCTCACGCGGTGCTCGCGACTGGTTGCGGCACAACGAGAAGATCAGCAAGGCCGTTCGCGACAAGTTGCCCGAGCTGATTGCCGACGCCGAGGTGCTCGGTGCGGGCGATACAACCGTTAAGGTGCCGGTGCGCTTCATGGAGCATTTTCGCTTCCGGCTGCGGCCGTCGGACGAGCAGAGCGGTGTCGGTCAGGGGGAGGTAAAGCCCGGCGACAAGCTCGGCAAACCGGCGCCCTCCGATCAGGCAGGCGGCAAGGGGGCAGGCGGCAGTGGGGAAGGTGGTTACGAGCTGCTCCTGGAGTTTAAAATTGACGACATTGTCGATTGGCTCTGGGAGGAATTGAAGCTGCCGAATCTGCAGCCGAAGCCAGGCTCGGCGGTCGATGATGAGTTGACGCGCGAGGGCTGGAACCGACGCGGCGCGCGTTCACGGCTCGATCGTCGTCGATCGATGAAAGAGGCGATCAAGCGCCGGTTGGTCGATGTGAACGGGCCTGCGTTTGTTAACGATGACCTGCGCTACCGACAGCTAACACGGAAACCGCAACCGGCGACCAAGGCCGTGGTATTTTTTGCGATGGACGTATCTTCCAGCATGCGCGATCGGGACCGGCAACTCGCGAAGACATTCTTTTTCTGGGTTATCCAGGGGCTGCGGCGTCAGTACCGGCATATTGAGCCGGTGTTTGTCGCGCACACAGTCAAGGCATGGGAATTCGATGAGCGGGAGTTCTTCGAGGTCCGCGGATCCGGAGGCACGGTCGCCTCGTCAGCGTTCGAGAAGGTTGATCAGATCATAAGCGAGCGCTACGACCCGTCCCGGTACAACGTTTACCTGTTCTATGCATCGGATGGCGAGAACTTTCGTGACGACCACGATGCTGCGAATGACAGCCTCGGACGCATCGCACGGGTCGCGAACTATCTAGGCTACGTCGAGACGCCGGCATCGGCCGATCGTGCACTGCAAACGGAAACTGCAAGGATATTCAACGCGGTTCAGGAGGGCGGCGCGGCGGCCAGCAGCTTTGCGCTGATTGACAATGACTCCGTGTGGGACGCGATACGTGCCTTCTTCACCGAACAGGCCAAAGAGACAGTCAGCTAGCAGGGCATACCGATGGTGCAGGCACTCGAACAGATTGGACTTCAACTCGAGGAACTCGCCGGGAGCCAGGGGCTCGACTATTATCCGATACATTTCGAAGAGGTATCCCAGAACTTCATGACGGAGATCGCGGTCTACGGACTGCCGGTCCGGATGCCGCACTGGTCGTTCGGTGTGCGTTACATCTACCAGCTCGTACAGCACCGGATGGGGCACTCCAGGCTCTTCGAGGTCGTTTTTCCGGGTAACCCGGGATGCGCCTATCTCGCGAGGGGCAACAGCATCCCGGAGAACACCCTGGTCATAGCACACGTATTGGGTCACGCGGATTTCTCCAAGCACAATATATTGTTCAAGCGCAGCCAGGAAGAAATCGGCTATCGCATCGTCGAACTCGCGGCCAACCATGCGCAACGGATCTCGGCGGCGATCGATGAGCATGGCCAGGGGCGTGTCGAACAGGTGCTGGATGCCGCACTCGCACTCGAGGCGCATGTAGATACTTTCAAGGGCGTGCACCGTGAGTTATACCCCACGCACTCTGCTGAGACACGGCGCAGCGACGACGCATTCGCGCGGCGCTATCGCGAGTTACCGGGAGAGGATAACGGGTTAACTGAGGCGGTTAAACCGAAACGGAAGATGCCGATACCGCCAATCCCGGAGCACGACTTGCTGTGGTTCATCGCCAACTACGCGCCCGAGATGGACGGCTGGGAGCGAGACATCTTCCTTGCCGTGCGCGAGGAGTCATTCTATTTCTATCCGGTGTTTGCGTGCCAGATCATGAACGAAGGCTGGGCATGTTACTGGCATGCCCGGTTGCTGCGAGAGGCCGATTTTCTGTCGCAGGGGGATTATATCGATGCCATAAAGACGCACTCAGATGTCGTTCGACCGCACGCGGCAGATAGCCAGGTGGCGCTTGCGCCCAACCCGTATCACCTCGGTTTTTGCATCTGGGAGAAGATTATCGAGGAGCAGGGCATCGAGAGCGCCTTTGAGATTCGCTGCAACGACGATGACTTCAGTTTTATCCGTAATTACCTGACCCGTGAACTTGCCGACGAACTGAATCTGTTCGAGTACACCGTACGACGAGACGGGTCGGTCGAAGTGATCGAGACCGACATCGACGGGTTGCGCGATATGATCCTGGCGTCGAAATACAATTTCGGCGCCCCGGTTGTCTCGGTGCGGCAGGTCGACCCGGACGGTACGCTGCACCTGGCCCACGATTATGCCTCCGATGGCCGCGGGCTCGATCTGCGGCGCACCGAACGGGTTCTCGAATACGTGCATCGAGTCTGGCGCCGGGATGTTCGCCTCGAAACCACAGATCTGAGGGGGGCCAAGCGCACGTTGAGGGTGCCTGCCTGACCGCCGGGGTGTCGGCAGGTCACCTGCCTCTGATATGATCGGGTGTACACGCAGGCTCCCCTGAGCCCGTCTCCCAATCTCAATAAGAAGTCGGAGATTTTTCGTGGCAACAGTACAAAGGCTCCATGATACGGAGCATGTTCGCAATATCGCGCTGGTCGGACACGCCGGTTCGGGCAAGACCACGTTGCTCGAAGCCCTGCTCGCGAAGACGGGAGCAATCCATACGCCTGGAAGTGTTGAGAAAGGCTCGACGGTTTCCGATTTCACGAGCCAGGAAAGGCAGCAGCAACACTCACTCGATACCGCCGTCTGTCATTTTGATCACGACGGTGTTTTTGTAAATATTCTCGATACACCGGGTTACCCGGATTTTGCCGGTCGTTCGATGAGCGTGCTTGCGGGTGTCGAGACGGCTGCGATTGTGATTGACGCCCAGACCGGCATCGAGATGATGACGCACCGGTTCATGGATTTTGCCCGCGACCGGCGAATGTGCCGCTTGATCATCATCAACAAGATCGATGTCGAGGGTGTGCATCTCGAGGACGTGCTTGCCCGGATCCGCGAGACGTTCGGTGCTGAGTGCCTGCCGCTGAATCTGCCCGCGGATAACGCCGGGTCGGTGGTTGACTGCTTCTTCAAGCCGGGCGATGCGCCGGCGGATTTTTCGAGTGTCGCTGCGGCGCATACCGAGTTGATAGATCAGGTTGTCGAACTCGATGATGCGCTTATGGAGTTGTACCTTGAGCAGGGCGAGGACATTAGCCCCGAGCAGCTCCATGATCCGTTCGAGAAGGCGTTGCGGCGCGGGCACCTGATTCCCGTCTGTTTCGTGTCGGCGAAAACCGGCTCCGGTCTTAATCAGCTGCTTAATATCATCGTGCACCTGATGCCGAGCCCGCTTGAGGCGAACCCGCCGACATTCATGAAGGGTGAAGCTGCGGCGAGCGAGTCAATCGAGGTGACGGGCAATCCTGCGGATCACTTCATCGGCCACGTCATCAAGGTCAATGTCGACCCGTACATCGGGCGCATGGGCATCTTCAGGGTTCATCAGGGCACGATCAAGCCGGGCGACGCGGTGTTCGTCGGTGATCGGCGCAAGGCGTTCAAGGTTGCCCACCTGTATCGCCTGCAAGGCCGCGAGACGGTCGAGGTCGCAACCGGGGTGCCCGGCGACATCTGCGCCGTTTCTAAAGTCGATGATCTGCATTTCGATGCCGTGTTGCATTCCAGTCATGACGAGGATCAGTTCCATTTATCGTCGATCCGGTTGCCGCCGCCGATGTATGGCGTGGCACTGGACCTTGCGCGACGGGGTGACGAGCAGAAACTTTCTGACGCGCTGCATAAGGTGACGGCCGAGGACCCGAGCCTGCTGCTCGAGTACGCCGGGCAGGCAAACGAGACTGTTCTGCGCGGGCTCGGCGATCTGCATCTGCGCCTCGTCCTCGAGCGATTGAAGAATGAGTACGGTGTTGAGGTATCCACGCGGCCGCCCAAGATCAGCTATCGCGAAACCATAACGCGCAAAGCCGAGGGCCATCATCGCCACAAGAAGCAGACCGGCGGCGCCGGGCAATTCGGTGAGGTGTACCTGCGTATCGAGCCGCTGGCCCGCGATGCCGGATTTGAGTTCGTTAACAAGGTAGTTGGCGGTTCGATCCCGCACCAGTTTATTCCGGCGGTCGAGAAAGGCGTGCGGCAACTGATGGCCGAGGGCGCAATCGCCGGTTACCCGCTCCAGGATATCCGTGTCATCGTATACGACGGCAAGTATCACCCGGTTGATTCGAAAGAGGTTGCGTTTGTCGCGGCCGGCAAGAAAGCTTTTGCCGCCGCGATCAGTGCTGCGGCGCCGATCGTGCTGGAGCCGATTGCACATATCGAGGTGACCGCGTCGGGCGGCTATGTCGGTGACATCACCGGCCACCTGGCAGGGGTACGCGGCCGGATTCACGGCAATGCCACGCTGCCCGGCAACCAGGCCCGGATCAGCGCCGAGGTACCGGTCAGCGAACTCGGCGATTACCAGACGACGCTGAAGTCGTTGACAGGCGGGCAGGGTGCTTTCACGATGTCATTCGATCACTACGATTCAGTACCGCCGGCCGTGCAGAAGCGTCTGAAAGAGGAGTTCAGACCCGCGGAGGATTAGCGAGGGCGTCCGGCACCGGTTGACACGGGCAGGCTCGACTACAAGAATACGCCTGCCAGTATTTCCACTTTCATGAATCGCACCATGCTGTTGAGTTTTCCGTGCCATCCGGACTTGAAGCGAATTGTCGTCCTGAATCCGAAAGGGGGCTCGGGCAAATCGACGTTGGCGACAAATCTCGCCGGTTTTCTAACGTCTTCGGGTTACCCATCGGCACTCATGGATTTCGATCCGCAGGGCTCGGCGATGCGCTGGTTGCAGAACCGGCCTGCGGCGCGCCCGGAGGTGTTCGGCGTCAATGCCTGCCGGCGCGGTAATTCCATGACTCGCAGCTTCCAGCTGCAGATTCCGCAACATATTCGTTACGTCGTCATCGATACGCCGGCGGCCTTGCAGGTTCAGGACCTGGTCGAGTTTACGCGCGGCGCACACGCAATCTTCGTGCCGGTGCTGCCATCGGACATCGATATTCACGCGGCAGCGCGGCTCATGGCGGATTTACTGATTGTTGCCAAGGTCAGTCGACGCATGGGCCGTCTCGGCGTTGTCGCGAACCGTGTGCGAGACAACACACTGGGTTATCGCAAGCTCAAGCGATTTCTCGATCGTCTGTCGATTGCCATGACCGGAAATTTACGCGACAGTCAGAACTACATTCATGCTGCCGATCAAGGTATCAGTATTCACGAGATGCAGCCGTCGCGGGCCGGTAAGGATATTGAGAGCTGGAAACCAATCACGGCGTGGCTGGAGGCGCGCCTCGGCACCCGGTTGACGCCGCGCGACCTGTACCAACCGAATTCAGTTTCTGCCGACCGGTGTCCGCGCACCAGCTCCCTCGCACCGGCGGGTGCTAGGTCTGGTGGCGTTCGGCCAGCGAGCGGGCCTGCTCGATCCAGCGGTCCCGCTGCATGATGGTCGGTGCGATGGCGATCTGCTTGGCGATGTTCGCGAGTTGAGACTCGGTCAGCTCGGCAATTTGCTCAAACCGTCGAATGCCCTGGAGATTCAGGCGGCGCTCGAGCGCGGGGCCGATCCCGCTGATTTCCTTCAGGTCGTCGATTAGTTCATCCAGCGGACGACGGGGTTCATCGATCGCCTGCCCGGTGGTTGAATCCGCCTCATCTTCCGGCTCCCGCAGGCGTCGAATGACGTTACGCTGCTGCGTCAGCTTCCGGGTCAGCGGCGAGACACGTTGTTTCCAGCTCTCGAGCCGAATTTCGAGATCCCCGAGCTGTGTCTGGCTTTCACGCGATTGCATCTCCAGGTTGTGGATCTGCCGATCGCGCCCGGCCAGGCATTCCCGCATCTCGCCCATCTTGGCGCGCAGATTCGCCGCGACGGTTGCGTGATCCGGGCCGTCCTGATCGTCGACTGCGTTTAACCGGGTCTGGATTTTGCCCTCGAGGCGACTGATTCGAGCCGTCAACTCGTCACGTTCGATTTGAACCAGGTTCAATGCACCCTGTGCCGATTCGGATTTCTGCTGCTCGACGTCGTGCGCCTTTTGCAGCAGCTTGAAATTGTCATGTAGCCCGGCGAGTTCTGTATCGCGTGCTGCGAGTTGTGCGCACAAATCGCTGGTTTTTTCGCGTAGCCTTTCGGTCTGTATTCTGGTTTGTGAAGCTGATTTGGCCTTGGATCCCTGCGTCCGTTGAATTTCGTGCAGTTTCTCCCGGATCTGCTCCTGTGCCTCTTCGTGCCGACTGATGACCTTGTTCAAGGCGAGCACCCGCTTGCGATAGCGCGCGCGCTGCATATTCAGCGTGCGCTGGTGCGTGGCGCGGTCGATCATTTCCGTGCTGTCACCGGTTCGGCCGTCGGTTGCGCGGTCGCGCTCATCTTGATCGGGCCTGCCGAACTGCAGGGTGCCAAACTGCATGGTTAGGTACGCCTTGCTGAGGACGCCACCGGCAACAAAGGCGACCGCGAAAGAAATGAGTGCGATTACGACGGTCATCATAAGGGACAACATGCAGCTACCATCCGGACCAAGGTAGTGCTTTATAGAATGCCGAACCATGAGCCAGGTCACGCTTCGGGCGGCAGATCTGCTGGCCGGGGGCTTGGGGCCCGCTCGGCCCGGATCAGAGGGATGCGTATGGCGTCGGCAGCGCCCTCAGGATCTGTGTGTTCGGGCCCCCCTCGATGATTTTGATGGCCTCGATGGCCCGGCCGGACGGGTCGCAGGTCAACAGGATATTCGGCCGGTTGGCGTCGTCGGGGTTCCGGCGGCATACCCGCCCGGACGATCCATCCATCAGTTCGACCTGCGTGCCGATCGGGTAGCTGCCGACCGCGCGGATAAACTCGTCGACCAGCGCCGCATCGAACTTGATGTTACGCCAGGTGTTCAGGTAGCGCAGGGCTGCGTGCCCGGAGCGCGCGCGGGCATAGCCGCGATCCTGGGTCAGTGCGTCGAAGGTATCGACAATGCCGGCGATGCGCGCATAGAACGGTATTTCGGTGCCGGCGATGTGGCCGGGATAGCCGGTGCCGTCGAGTCGTTCGTGGTGTGTGCCCACCATGTCGATGACACGATCGTCTACCGCGTTGCTGAGCCGGGCCAAAGCGCGGCTCTTATCGACATGCCGGCGAACGAATGAACGTTCGGCTGAGTTCAGGCGTTTCGGTTTCGACAGGATGGTGATCGGCACACAGGTTTTTCCTATGTCGAGCAGCAACGCGCCGAGCGCGAGGTCACGAAGTGCAGCACGGCCCATGCCGAGATTTCGGCCGAAGACGACCGCGTATATTGCGGTGCCGACGGAACGACGGTTCAGATAACCAGGTGACGGTTCGGTCGAAATCAGCCATTGCATCGCGTCCGGCCAGATCAGGATGTGATCGATGAATTGGTCGAGCCCTGCATCGATTGGCAAGATATCCAGTCGGCCGGCGCGGCGCGCGGCGCGTACGGTGGCAGCGATCTGCGCGTTCGTGTCTTTCAGCAATTTGCGGCAGCCATTCAGCCTCAGCAGATCTTCGTCCGGCAGGTTCTCCGGGTCCGGCACCGGAGGGCTGGCGTTTGCCGCCTGAATGTCGAGCCGCGCGATGACGTCGCTGCGACCCGGATCGATATAGACGTATTCGCAGAAGCGCCGCAGCACACTGATCTGGTCTTGCTGAGAAATCAGGAAGCCGCGCGACTCGAATGGTGTGTGCAGCCATGAGCGATCGAGCTCGGCAACATACATGCCGGGCTCCAGCTGTTCACACGGAACGGGTACGAGATGGTCGGCCACCTGGGTCATGGGCTCGGGGGCGCCTTGGGGCGCGGTTCGAATTATCCGTAAACTATACTCGCGGGACGCCGGATGCGCCGTGACCTGGGACTCGATTTCCGGAAATGGCGCCGATGCTGCGTTCAGGGCGGAGCCGGGATTTTACAGGTTATTGATTGTATTAACATAAGTGCCAGCGCTTGCCACGATGTCATCGAACGCATGGGCAATGCATCGGTAGCGCCGGTCAGAAGTCTTCCGGGTCGGTGATCTCCAGCTGTTCGAGCAGGTCGATTGCTATGCCGACGAAGTCGGTGTCGGTGATGATGCCGAGGAGGCGACCATTCTGCACGACCGGCAGGCAACCGTAGTGATGCTTCTGCAGATACAATGCAGCCTCGCGCAGGTTCGCGCGCCCGTCGATGGTTGCCACGTCGCGGGTCATGAATTCCGAGATGCGAATTTCCGACGGATTTTGCACCAGCGATGCATCGCTGAGCCGCGATTCAGCGACCGACAGGACATCCCGGTGAGTCACGAGCCCGACGAGATGCGCGGTGCCGTCGATGACCGGAATATGATGTATACCATGGTCGTTCATCAGGGCCTGCGCATCGGTAAGACTGTCGCTTTCGGTCAGCGTGTGCAGTTTGATCGACATCATTTCATCAACGGTAATCACGGTAGCTCCTTTTTGCCTGGTGAGTAACTGAGATTTTCTCCATGAGCCTGTTTCCTATTACAATAGGCTTGGCGCGCTGGCGAAATACGGGTTTTCCACGCGAATACCGCAAGGCAGCGAATCGGCCGAACTCGGAATTGATTTCACGGGGCGATTTCAGGGCGTCGATTTCAAGGGCCAGACCGCACAGGGTTAATTGTTAACGAGGAACCGCAAGCCGATGACGAAAGACACGTTGCGAGAGCTCATAGTCAAGCTGCACGAGGAACTCGGTGCCGCCAGATCGATCGATGAACAGTCCCGGGTTTTGCTGCGCCAGCTGGTGCAGGATGTCGAGGATCTGGCCGGCAGCGATACCAAGTCATCCGAGAAGATGGATTCCGCGGCCGGACAGCTTCGGAAATCCGCGGTCGAGTTTGAAACCGATCATCCCAAGTTGTCGATGGCACTTGGCGAACTCATGGATGCCCTCGGCAAGCTCGGTATCTAAGCGGGCGGAGTCTGGCTCCCCGCGAACTTCAGCAGCCGCTCGGCCAGTTCGAGCGGGTGATCTTCGATGATATAAAAGCCTGCTTCATCCAGCATCACGTGGTCTTGTCCGCGGGTGCCCGGAATGTTTTCGAGCAGTTTCGCCGGCCCCATCGCGCTGTTCGCGAAGCTCGCCGTGAACAGCGTCAGCACCGGTTTTTCCCAATCGCTCAGTTTTGCCCACGCGGCGCGGTTCTCGGGTACGGAATCCATGTCAGGTGAAATCGGGAGTATCATCGGAAATCGCCGCGGGCCGGTTTTGAAGGATTCGTCGGGGTAAGGTGCATCGAATGCGGCAATGGTTTCCGGCGACAACTTGCGAAAGGTCCCCTCATTGACCATCTCGCCCTGCGGGAATTTCGGCATTGCGAATTGCTCCGTGCGCCAGTTCAGGAACCACTCGCGACCCGGCGAGTCGCCGGTCGGCAGTTGCGTGTTACTCAGCGCGATGCGGCCGAAAAAACCCGGGTGTTCGGCGGCGATCCGCAAGCCGAAATATCCGCCCCAGTCGAACAGGTAGGCCGTGACGCCGTTAAATTTCATCTGCTCGCAGAAGGCCGTCAGCCAACCGACGTGTTTTTCGAATGAGTAGTCTTCAGTGTCCGGCAGTTTGTCCGACCGTCCGAAGCCGATGTAATCGGGCGCGATCACCCGCATGCCCCCGTCGACCAGGAGCGGGATCATGTTGCGAAAAATATAGGACCAGCAGCCCTGTCCGTGCAGCAACAGAATAATCGGCGCATCGGGCGTGCCCTCGTCGAGATAATGCATGCGCAGTTCGCCGAAATCAGTATCCGGAATCCCGACGTAATGCGGCGCGAACGAATACTCGGGCAGATCGGTGAAGCGGTCTTCAGGTGAGCGAATAATGTGGGTCATCGGTTGTGTGTACTCTGGGTTATTGTTGCAGGCGGCCTGCTGTGGTCATCGCCGACCGTATGATCAGGCGTAAGGTAGCACGCTAAGTTCCCGAGGTCGGCACCGTCTGCAGATAGAGGGCAATCGCGTGCCGGTCCGCCGGCACCAGTTGACTCGTGTTGTCATCGATCACCCGGGACATGGCGCCGCCGGCGAAGTCTCCATCCGGCAACATGCCCAGTTCGAGGAAAAGTTCGATCTCGTCGGTCGACCAGCGTCCGATGCCGGTGTTTCGGTTGGGCGTGATATCAGGCACTTTCTTGCCGTCCGGCCCGTTCGGATTGCCGGCCAGTTCCTGCGCGCTGCGAAGCCTGCCGAGGCGGTCGCGCGGCGTGTGGCATTCGCCGCAGTGGCCGAGATGCCGGGTGAGGTACGCGCCCCGGTTCCAGGCCGCAGCCTGTGCCGGATCCGGTGTGTAGCGTGCGGGCGTGAAATTCAGCAGTTTCCAGCCCCAGGCAGCCAG
>SMWD01000056.1 GCA_004357495.1 Gammaproteobacteria bacterium | reverse complement strand
GGGTTATCGATCCGACCAGCGATCCGGCGCTGGGTGATCTCGGTCAGACCTGGTCCGCACCCACCATCAAGAAGGTGGCGATTGGCGGGACCACGACGCATGTCGCCATCATAGGCGGCGGCTATGACGACACTCAGGACGCAACCGGCTATTTCGAGGATCAGACCGGCAACGCGGTCTACATGATCGACATCGAGACCGGTGACGTGATCTGGAGCGCCGGCGACAACGCGAACCACGACCTGGTCATGAACACCAGCCTGAACCCCGATGCCAACGCGACAATGAGGCACTCGATTCCGTCACGTGTGCAGGCAGTGGACCTGACCGGCGATGGCTTCGTCAACCGAATCTACGCGGGCGACATGGGCGGGCGTATCTGGCGCTTCGATATCAATAGTTCGGCAGATTCGGCAAGTGAACTGGTCGAGGGCGGCCTGCTTGCATCGATCGGTGCCGCCGACCTGGCGGCGCCGGTGGCGACTGATGTTCGGCGCCTCTATTCCCGGGCAGACGTCGTCCCCGTCATCGCGACAGAGCCGGGACACAAGTCGTATATCAGCCTCAACATCGGCTCCGGTCACCGCGCACATCCGCTGGAAACGAACAACGAAGACTGGTTCTTCTCGATCCGCGACTTCAATGTCTTCAATACCATCCTGACCGAGGACTACGATGAGCCCGTCATGTTCGACGACCTGATCGACATCACCAACGACCAGAGTCCGGTACTTTTGACCTCGGATGCCGGCTGGCGCCTGAAACTGGAAGCAGGCCTCGGCGAGAAGTCATTCTCGGAGTCCCTGACATTCAAGGGCACGACGCTGTTCACGACCTTCACACCGACCCAGGGATCCAACTCCTGCCAAAGTGCCGGGCCCGCCGGCGGCACCAACCGCATCTACCGGATCTCGGTTCTGAACGGCAGCGCGCAAACCGATGAACAGCCGGACCAACAGGACAAGACCGACCGCTACGAGCTGCTGGCGCAGGGCGGCATCGCGCCGGGCGTCGTCATGTTCTTCACTAACCACGACAGTGACGGTGACGAGTTACCCGGCGAGGAAGGCCTGGAACATGGCCAGGCTGAAGAAGACTGCTACTCCGGCACGGAGCAGGTCGGCTGCGGCGGCACCGACCAGTACGAAATCACGTACTGGTTCCAGGACGAGACGCAATAGATCATGCAGATGAAACACACACACAGAGGCTTTACGCTCGTCGAACTCATGATCGTGGTATTGATCGCTTCGATCCTGCTCGGAGTCGGCCTGCCCAGCTACCGCAACTATGTCATGCGGGCAGGCCGCGCCGACGCGAAAATAGCCTTGCTGAAAATTGCCGGCTCGCAAGAGAAGTTCTACCTGCAAAACGGCGCTTACGCCAGCGCAGCGCAACTTGTCGTTGCCCCGCCTGCGGGTCTGGGTTTCCTCGGCGGCATGACGGAACACGAATACTACACCCTGACACTCGCGCCCCATGCGGCGGGACTTGCCGTCGGCTATACGGCGACGGCCGCCCACGGCGGCAGCGGCAAGCAGGGCACTGACACGACTTGTACTTCGTTCAGCATTGACCAGAACAGCCGCCGCGGCGCCAACGGGGGATACGTTCCCGCGACCGTCGAGAAGTGCTGGAGGTAACGGCGGACTGAAAGAACCAGGAGCGAGTGTTGTCAGGCGCCTCCGGCATGCTGCCGGGGCACCTTTTTCTTTGCGCGACGACGCTCCAGGATAACGCCGTCGTAGAGAATCAGGATAACGCCGCAGGTGATCGCGGAATCTGCGATATTGAACGCGGGATACGACCACGACTGATAATGCAGCAGGATAAAATCGACGACGTAGCCGTACAGCAGCCGATCGATGACATTGCCGATTGCCCCGCCCAGCACCAGCGCCAGGCCGAGCGACAGAACCCGGCGGCCTTTCCGGGGCAGGGACGCGAGCCACCACAATATGACGGCGCTGACAATCAGCGCGACCAGCGCGAAAAACCCGTTCTGCCAGCCCGATGCCTCGGCGAGAAAACTGAACGCGGCGCCGGTGTTGTGCAGACGCACCCAGTCCAGCATCGGCAGCAACTCAATACGTTGATAGAGCGCCAGGTTTTCGATGACGGCCATCTTCGTCACCTGGTCGATGCCGACGACGAACGCGGACACGAGCAACCAACCCATGTTACGGCGGGCATATTTCATGCGCCCCGGCTCCCGGGCGCCGCCCGCTTCACCGTGTGTCGCAGCTTACGCAAATGCACGAGTCTCCCCCGCGCCGTCGATGTTGTCGGCGCAGCGGCCGCAGATTTCCGGATGCTGCGCAACGACGCCGACGTCGGGCCGACGATGCCAGCAACGCGTACATTTCTCGTTCTCCGTGGCGGCCACCCGGATCCAGACGTCTTCGGCTTCGATTGCGTCCGCCGGCCGCCCGGCCGCCGGGCTGATCGAAGCTGCGGACGTGATAAATACGAACCGCAACTCGTCGCCGAGCCGCTGCAACTCTGCCAGCGTCTCGCCGTCGGCAAAGAGTTCCACACGCGCATCGAGCCCCGAACCGATCACGTCTGCCGCGCGCAAATTCTCGAGTGCTTTGGCAACGGAATCGCGGATACGGATCAATCGCCCCCAGTCAAGCTCAAGATCGCCGACGTCGGGAAACTCATACCAGGTCGTCAGCAACACGGAAGCATCGCGTTTGCCTGGTAACGCCTGCCAGATCTCCTCGCCCGTGAAGCTCAGGATCGGCACGATCCAGCGCACCATGGCCTCGGCAATATGCATCATCGCCGTTTGCGCGCTGCGGCGCGGGTGTCTGTCGGTGCCGGTTGTATACAGACGGTCCTTGATGATATCGAGGTACAGCCCGCCCATATCGACGACACAGAAATTGTGTAATTCCTGGTAGATAATGTGGAACTCGTAGCGCTCGTATGCAGCACAAATCGACTGCTGCAGCCGCGCGGCGCGCGCCACGGCCCAGCGATCCAGATCGATCAGTTCGTCGAGCGGCACGGCATCGGTATCCATATCGAAGTCATGCAGGTTACCGAGCAGGTAACGCGCCGTATTTCGAATGCGCCGATATGAATCGGAGATGCGCCTGAAGATTTCGTCGGAAGCATACATCTCGCCGCTGTAGTCGGTCGCCGCGACCCACAGCCGCAGAACATCAGCGCCGAGCGCGTTGATGATTTTCTGCGGAACCACCTGGTTGCCCAGCGATTTGGACATCTTGCGGCCCTTGTCATCGACCGTGAAGCCATGCGTCAGTGCCTGCCGGTATGGCGCCCTGCCCTCCATCGCGACCGATGTCAGCAGGGAACTCTGGAACCAGCCGCGATGCTGGTCCGAACCCTCGAGGTAAAGGTCGACCGGTGAGTCGATCTCCGCGCGACTGACCGACAGGCAGTGATGCACCATGCCCGAATCCATCCAGACATCCATCGTGTCCGTAACCTTCCGGTAATGCTCTGCGTCGTCACCGAGCAACTCGGCTGCGTCGAGCTCGAACCATGCCTCGATACCGCGTGTGTCCATGCGCCTGGCCACCTCGGCCAGCAGGCGCTGCGTGTCCGGGTGCAACTCATCGGTCTCGCGGTGCGTAAACAGAGGAATCGGCACGCCCCAGGTACGCTGGCGCGACACGCACCAGTCCGGGCGCCCGGCGACCATGCCCTCGATCCGCTGCTTGCCCCAGCCGGGAATCCACTCGACCTGCTCGATCGCAGCCAGACTCGCGGCACGCAAGCCGTTCTGGTCGAGACTGACAAACCACTGTGGCGTGGCGCGGAATATCACCGGCGAATTGTGCCGCCAGCAATGCGGATAACTGTGATTTAATTTTTCGTCACGCAACAGGTGGCCCGAGTCGCGCAGCCGGTCCACGATCTGCGGATTCGCCTTATAGATATGGATGCCCGCGAACAACTCGGTGCCGTCGACATAGACGCCACGACCATCCACGGGGTTGTCGAGCGGCAAACCATTGGCAAGGCCGGCCGCGAAATCTTCGTGACCGTGACTCGGCGCCGTGTGTACCGCGCCGGTACCGGCTTCAAGGGTGACGTAGTCTGTCAGGATGATCGGCACCTGGCGCGCATAGAACGGATGCTGCAGCTTCAAGCCATTGAAAACCTTGCCTTTTACCTGAGCCAGTTGCTGCACGTCAGTGGCGCCGTAGCGTTCGAGCGCGGCATCGGCCAAGCCGTCGGCCAGCAGCAAACGCAGCGTTCGGCCATCAATTTGCGCTTCCACGAAGCGGTAGTCGAGGTCTGCGCCGAGCGCAACCGCCTGGTTCGCCGGCAACGTCCAGGGCGTGGTGGTCCAGATCGGCACCGAGGCGGGCCCACCGATCGCCAGCCCGAGGCAGGTATAAAAAGCCATCGGCTCGACGACCTCGAACTGCACATCGATGGCGACGGATTGCTTGTCCTGATATTCAACTTCGGCTTCCGCCAGCGCCGAGCCGCAATCGAGACACCAGTGCACCGGCTTGTAACCGCGCTGCAGGTGACCTCGCTCGATGATTTTGGCAAAGCCGCGCACCTGCTCGGCCTCATAGCGTGGATCCAGCGTCAGATAGGGTCGATCCCAGTCGCCGAGCACTCCCAGTCGCTTGAAGTCCTCGCGCTGGGTGTCCACCTGGGCCAGAGCATACTCGCGACACGCCGCGCGGAACGCCGCGGCGTCCAGCTTGACGCCAACCTTGCCGTGCCGCTTCTCGACCTGGAGTTCGATCGGCAGCCCGTGGCAATCCCACCCGGGAATATACGGTGCATCGAAACCGGCCAGCGTCTTCGATTTGACGATGATGTCCTTGAGCACCTTGTTGACGGCATGGCCCAGGTGAATCTTGCCGTTCGCATACGGCGGGCCGTCGCACAGGATGAAGGTCTTGCGCCCGGCCGCGCGCTTGCGGATCTCGCCGTACAGATCACGTGCATACCAGTCTGCGAGCATCGCAGGTTCACGCTGCGCAAGACCGGCGCGCATCGGGAAATTCGTCTTCGGCAGGTTCAGCGTATTCTTGTAGTCAGTCACGTCGGTTCATGCTTTGGAGGTAAGTGATCTGCGGCCAGTATTGTACGGGCCTGTGCGGCATCGCGGTGCATTTGTTCCGTCAGGCTGTCCAGATCCGGAAACTTGACCTCGTCGCGCAGTTTTTCGATGAACTCGACCTTGATGTATTCGCCGTAGATATCCCGATCGAAGTCGAAAATATGCACTTCGAGTATGACATCGATGCCGGCGACGGTCGGCCGGGTGCCGACACTCGCAACTCCGTCCAGCCAGTTTTCGCCAAGCCCGCCGACCCGCACGGCGAAGATGCCGGCAACCGGACTCGCGCGCCGATTGAGGTTGACGTTGGCGGTCGGGAAACCCAGCTGTTTGCCGAGCTTCTGGCCGTCGATGACGCGCCCCGTCATCGAGTAATCGCGCCCCAGCAAACGGCGTGCGCGGCCCAGTTCACCGGCGGCCAGCGCCTTGCGGATCTCGGTGCTGGACACACGCAGCCCGTCACCGACGACGCTGCCAACCTGCTCGACTGTGAAACCGTGCCGCTCACCGCCACTGCGCAGGCTTTCGACATTGCCCTGGCGCCGGCGGGCGAATACGAAGTCGTCGCCGATGACCAGGTGGCGAACGCTGAGCGTCTCCACCAGCAGGTGCTCGATGAATTGCGCAGGCGTGAGGCGTTCCATCGCCGCATTGAACGGCGGACAGAAAAACCAGTCGATGCCCGCGGCATCGAGCAGTGCATATTTCTCACGGAAGCGG
>SMWD01000006.1 GCA_004357495.1 Gammaproteobacteria bacterium | reverse complement strand
TCGATTTCGTGATTGGTGGCGATACCCGGTGACTGACATTTGAGTCTGCAGGGGGGGAGGAGCTTAACTCTTGCGTCAGCCCCCAGGCATTGCCATTGCAAGTTCAAAGGTTACGACCACAAGATTTACAGGAAGTTCCTGGTGCGAAAAATTGTGGTATTTACTCTTGGGATCGCTGCCCTGCTATTGCATCGATGAAAAAGCCCCGGGTATGCCGAGGCCTTGCTGTCAGGGGCAGAAACAGTCCCGTGGCGGCGGGCTAACGAGCCCGACTGGGACGCAACGCGCCACGGTTCCGTTAAACGGAAGCCGCGGTTATTTGTCTTTGTTTTTCTTTTTGTTCCGCCACGCTCATGCCGGGCGCAACTATTCTGATGATAATGGCGGCGGCTAACAGCAGCATCTGATAGGCGCCTGCCAGCACGAACGGCGCCCACGGGCCCCAGGCGTCGAATAACCGGCCGCCGACCACGGTGAGAATCAAAATCCCCAGGGCGCCGAACAAACTGTTGGTGGCGATGACGCTGGCGCGCTCCTTGGGCGGCGCTTCCTGACCAATCAGGCCCAGCGATGATTTCAGCATGAATGAGGAACCGAGCGAGATCACGATGAAATAGGGAATCATCGCGAAATCCAGAGGTGAGGTAATAATTCCCATCGATAAATAGCCGGCGGTGGCGAAGCACAGCGCAACGATCGTCGCCGTGACGCGATTCACGCGGTCCATGAACCAGCCGAAAAACGGCGCTGCAACAAAGCTGACTCCCGACATGATGGCCATCATCAAACCAAAGCGGGCCATGGCTTGTCCGGGGCTGATGCCCTGCTGTATGCCGTCCTGGATCGCCCATAGCGAGAGGAACAGGCCCTTGATGACCAGGTCCGAGCGTGCCGCGAATGCCGCAGCGTAGGACAGCGCGATTCGGCTGTTGCGGGCAGCCCGCAAGCCGCTGGTGAGCAAGGTTCTGACCGCGGCCCGTTCACGGCGCGCGATGGGCGTGCCGCTTTTCAGCCCGTAGCGGGCAACGACCGCCGTCACCATGCACAGCAGCGTAGCGGCCAGGAACATCGCTTTGCCGCCGGTTACTGCGTCGAACCCTCGTTCTGCCAGAAAGGAGGGGATGCGCGCAATCACCACGGCCATGAAAATCGCACCCAGGATATTTGCCATGCTGCTGATGCCGATCAGCTTGCCGCGCGAATTTTCCATCGGGTAATCGTTGGTCAGGGTTGCCAGGGTGCCGGCGACAGCGACCATGCCGACGGAAATAACCAGGCGGAACAGTGCCAGTTCGGGAACCGACGTGGCGAACGGTACGAGCCCGTAGCCAAGACCCATGATGATGATGCCGCAGATATACACCGGCCTGCGGCCGATACGATCCGTGAGCACGCCGACCGGCGTGAACAGTAATATGGCGACCACTTCGACCCAGAATGACAGATCACCGGAGATCGTGCCTTGCTGGCCTCTGGGTATATGCAGGTGCTCGGTCAGAATGTAACCTTGCAGGAAGCTGATGCCGCTGAGCATCGCGACGCCGACGAATGCGGCGTAGAGTTTGGTGACAACATGCACCGGACGTATGCCGGGTGCAAGGTCGATCGGGCCGAATCGGTACAGCTCTTGTGGTTGTGCCATCGTGTCTTATCGCCTTGCCAGTAGCCGATACGCGCCACCGTTGTTCTCGGCAACGGACGGGATTACGCCTGCGCCGGCCGCAAGGGTCGGTGACTTGCCGTCTTGCTTGCATCGTACCATTGGGCAATCCTGATGCACGTCGTAACGTTCGTCGCTGCGTTTAGCCACCGAACCGGAATGACATCCGGAAACCGATAACCCGTGGCCGGGGAAGATAAGCCGTAGAGAAGAGCGGCAGATCGACCATGACCTTTGTAGACGGTGTTCGCGCGACATCGATCTCACTGCCGAGGATGAAACAACAACCGAGGCCCGGGCCACCGCCACTGAACTGCACCGTGTCGTCATCCAGCGCGTTATCGATGTAAAACAGGGTTTCCCAGTACTCGCTCTGGATACCGAGTCTCAGGTTGAGCAGCCAGTAGGAATTGGTCCAGAGGTTGTTGGTGATGTCCGTGAAACGCTTGTCCTGCCAGATCACGTCCGTCTCGATGTAGGCCGTGACGTTGGAGGGCATCGCGTAGTAATAGCCGGCCGACCCTATGAATGCGCCTTCCGGTGCGTCCTCCAGATCGTTGCCGGTATAGCTGACCGTACACAGTGTCTCGGTGCCGACGAGCGTGGGCGTGCAGTTGCCGGCGTGCGCGGCCGTGGTCGGGCTGCCGGTCTCGACGGTGAAGTCGGTATACTCCGTGTCGAGCCACGTATACGAACCACTCAGGCGCCAGTTGCCGCGCAGAAAATCGCTGATCGGGTTCCATTCGACGCGCAACTCGGCGCCCCAGACTTCGGCGGAACCGGCGTTTTCGATTTTCGAGACGAGCCGGCCATCATTGCCGAGCGTCGAGGTCAGCGCCTGCTTGTCGGTGAAGTCCTGGAAAAAGAGACTGCCGTTGACGATCACCGTGTTGTCGAGCCACGCGGTGTTGCCGCCGACTTCCCAGACTTCCATTTTCTCGGCCTCGAACTCGGTCAACTCGCGGTTGAGGCCGGATGAGCCGACGGTCAGCAGGCTGAAACCACCCGGCTTGCGTGCGCGTGACCACGAGCTGTAGAAGAGCATATCGTCGGTTGCGCGCCATTCGACGGTGACCTTGGGTGAGAACCACTCGTCATTTTTCGTCAGAAAATCGTTACACCATGGATTGAAGAAATCGGTGTGGTTCGGGTTTGCAATCGCCCGACCCTCGGCATCGAGTTGCTTGACGGCCACGCCGCCGCCGCCGAGCACGGGGGTGTCTACCATGTGGATGGTACCGTCGGGTGCGATGAGCGTGGCTTGGGTGCCCGTGGTTTCGATCAGCGCAGGGCCTTCCTGGACCGATGTCAGTATGCTGGTGCCCAGTTGCTCCCAGCACTGCAGGGGAATCTGGTCGATCAGCTCCTGTTCGAGGCGGAACACCCCAATGTCGTTGCCATCCACATCTTCGTCGGTCCACGGGAAATAGGCGTCGTCATAAAATCTGCCGGCCGCGATGTACTCATCGAACGGCACGCAGCCGCGGAAGAAAATGCCGCACGGATTCAGACCGCCCGGGCCGCCGCTGGCACCCGGGTCGAGGAAGATCGGCCCGTCGACACGTACATCTTCATTGTTGTAGCGGCCCTCGAAGTTCAGCGTCCAGTTTTCGGCCAGCTCGACATCGAGGTTGCCGTAAACCGACCAGTGGTCCGTTTCCCGGTCCGCCGGGCTCGTTTTTCTGAACGGTGTCGCTGCGGCCTGGAAAGGTGCGACCGGCGTTGCCGTAAAGCCGGTACAACCGTCGTTGGCACCAACGATATTGAGTATGCCGTTGGCGCTGCTCCAGATGCAGTGGGTACCCGAGGCCTGGGTTGTAATCGACTTGGAGCCGTTTTCGACGTCCTCGTTCCAGTACAAGGCGCCGAGCGAACCGTTCACCGGCCCGTCGAAGGAGGTCGTGATACGCAGATCCTGGCTGAATTGCGTGGTTGTTTTCTCGTTGTTGAATGCGAACGTATTGACGTTGCCGTCGAGGAACACGCCCGCATTCTCGTCCGGCAATCCGAACGAATTCGTGTCTTGTGTCTCGGTATTATCGTCCCGCGTGAAACCGCTCAGCGACGTGACGGAAAAACGGTCCGACGACCATTCGGCTACCAGCGACAGCCGCAGCAGTTCCCGGTCGAAGCCTTCGTAGTCTTTACCCGGCGTCGCCGGGTTAGTGCCCAGCGCGATCTTCAGGTCATCCCCGTCGGGTATCTGGCCGACGCGCGCCGGCGTACGCTCCTCGCAGTGCGCACCGCCGCCGGCCGGAATTACGAAATTCGGCGAATCGGGATCCAGTGTGTCGGGGTCGAGCGTCGCAACAAAGGCCGGGTCGAGGATGCGCAGTGCGCGATCGAGCAAGGCCTGGTTGTTGCCGGGTACGCCCCGGCCGGGGTTGTCGGGGTCATCCCAGTCGGAGAGTGCGGCGATGAAGGCCGGATTACACTCCGCGACGCCCGCATCGAAAGCGCCCTGCGGGGTTTCAAGTTCCGTGTTGAACAGCAGGAAGGCCTGCGGTGATGGTTTGCTCTGGTCGTCGGTGTACTCGGTGCGGAACTTGAAGGACAAGTGATCACCGATCTCCGACTTCAGGGTCAGCGCGAGGCCGAAGCCCTTGTCGTCACCGAGCGTCGCGTGGGTGACCGAGTTCTCATAAAAACCTTCCTGGTCCCACCAGGTCGCATTCAAGCGATAACCGAGCGCATCGCCGAAGATCGGCCCGCTGACCGCACCGACGAGCTCGTACCCCCGGTTGTCATTGACGTCCGCTTTCAGTTCTGTCTCGAATTCATCCGCTGGATCGCGGGTGATGTACTGGATTGCGCCGTTGAATGCGCTGCGTCCGTACAATGCCATCTGCGGGCCGAGCACGACCTCGATTCGTTCGATGTCAATCAGGCGCGTATTGACCAGCAGGGAGCCGCCCGAGCTGCTGATGGCCTCGCTGGAGACGTCGATACCGTCGACCAGCAGCGCGACGTTCTGTCGCCCGCGTGTCGGCGACAGCCCGCGGACGACGATGCGCGTATCACTCTGCGCGAATGACTCGTCAAACTGAATGCTGGAGGTGAACCTGGCGACGTCGGCAACGTCACGGATACCCTTGCGCTGGATGGCCTCGACGCCGAAGGCCGTGACGGACATCGGTACGTCCTGCAGGTTTTCGACCTTCTTGCGCACCGTCACGATGATTTCTTCGACCTGTGGCCAAGCCGGGGCCGGCACGAATAATAGTGCTGCCAGCAGCCAGGTAACCCCGCGCGAGCACGCACAATATCGCTCTGTGTGACCGGAAACCCCACTCATTTTCCATATCCCCCGACTGCCGGCTATTGTTTGTTTGGCCACCGGTAGGAGAATCTATTGCAGCCACCGGGTCAAGTGGGGGTGAGCGGAGTTTTGCCTAGTGGTGGCTGTTTGGATCTGCGGGGTGGCAGCTGAGTGCAGTTAATGCATGTGGTAGTGCCGCGATTGGAACATTCGAGCGATCGGATTGATTGCGCGCTAGAATTCCTCCCATTCTTCGCCGCCTGCGGCCGCCTGCGGCCGCTTGCGGCGGGCTCGCCGGTGGCACTCAGGTCAGCCGCGGTCGGCTGGCTCCATGCCCGACCTGCCTGGCGCCGCTCCGGTTGCGGGGCCACATCGCTCGCGGGCTCGGGTGCCGAAGTTCGCGCCGAAGATTCCCCAATCTTGAAGAAGGACACCTGCTGGGCCAGTTCTGACGCCTGTTGCCCCATCGTGGTACTCGCGGCGGATGCCTGCTCGACGAGTGCAGCGTTTTGTTGTGTCATCTCGTCCATCTGGGTGACACTCTTATTGACCTCGATGATGCCGGTTGACTGTTCCTGGCTGGCGTGCATCGCGCTGATGGTCTGGCCGACAACCTGACCGCCTTGCTCGGCCGTGACCCTGGCTTCGCTGCTCAACTCATTGGCCTCGTGGGCATTGGCTGCATTCTCCTGCACGCTGGTCGTCATTTCCGCCATGCTGGCGCCAGAATGAGCAGACTTATGACGCGTTTTCTGTCGCCCTGAATCCGGGTGACAAGTTCAAGGGCTTTTACAGCTACGTGTCGAATGTCAATCGAATCTTCGGGCCGGAATCCGGCGCACCCGACCGGCAGCGGGGACCACGGCGACGAGATCGGCTTCTCGGCCAAATGGCCGTTTGCCAAGTACTACTCGGTGCTGCTGAAAGGCGCTTTCTATAACGCCAGCAACCATGCGACCGATACCACCAGGATATGGATCCAGCGGACCGCTAATTTCTGAGTTTCCGGAAGTTCGCCGGTCGCGACCGGTGCCTGACCGGCACCGTGCTGGTTCGCCGACAGCTTGCGAGACGGCCATTGACTGGACCGTGCACTTCGTCGAACATGCGTCGATAATAAGCCAATAACGCACCCCGATAAATAACCATGGCAAAGGACTCCCGATGAAGCTGTTAGGCGCTGTTGCTTCCCCCTATGTTACCCGGACCTTGATGTTCGCCCGCATCAAGGGGGTCGATTTGCCGCTAGAGGATGTCCCGACCGGCTCACCGCGCTCTCCTGAGTACCGCGCGTTGACTCCGATCGGCAAGATTCCCAGCCTGATGGTAGGCGACAAAGTGCTGGCCGAATCTGAAGTCATCTGCGAGTACCTTGAGGACACTCACCCCGAGCCGTCAGGCTTTCCCGCCGATCCGATGGGCCGCGCGACATCACGTCTGATCTCGCGAATCACGGACCTGTACATCGCGCCACACACGAGCACCCTGTTCCGTCAGATGAACCCGGCGAACCGCGACCAGACCGTTATCGACGCGGCCGCAGAAGAATTCGCAGCAGCATTCGGCTACCTCGAGCACTTCATGGGTAGCGGGCCGTTCTGCGTCGGGGACACGCCAAGCCTCGGTGATTGCGCGCTGGCTCCCTACATGAAGCTGCTGAAAAAGGTGGTGTTCCCGTTTTTCGACGACATTCCCGATCCGACCGAAGGGGAGGGGCGTCTGGCAGAATGGTGGCAGGCCATTCAGAGCCATGAGATTTGCAAGGCCACCGTCGATGAGTACGGCGAAGCGGTCGACGGTTTCATGAAGGGCATGGGTGCGCGTATTACCGGTCAGCAGCCAAAAGAATAACTCAGGACATAAGCGCCCGTAGCTCAGCTGGATAGAGTACCTGGCTTCGAACCAGGTGGTCGGCGGTTCGAATCCGTCCGGGCGCGCCAATTAAAACAATCACTTACCTAACCTCACCCTTTCAAAAACACCAATTAACTTGCACTGCTACACAAATCTGGCACACTCAATAGCGAGAAGTACAGAGATTGCAAGGCATACAGCCTGATATCTGTGCATTAAAAAGGCCCAGCAGGTTGCACCCTGGCTGAGCCGGTCACCACTACTGTTGTGAGGTCATACAGTGGCAACGATTCGCAAGATAGACGGCAAGCGTGGGACTGTCTACCGCGCCATCATCCGGCGCAAGGGACAAACCCTATCCAAAACCTTCCGCATCAAGTCCGATGCAGCGAAGTGGTCAGCGAAAAAAGAGGCCGAAATAGAACGGGCGCAAGCGGGTCTTATATATGAGGGTCACAGGCGCAAGCTCGCAGAGGCCATAGACCGCTATATTCGCGAGATATTGCCGAGTAAATCGGTTGGCACGCAAGAAAGCTACGGCCAGCAGCTCACCTACTGGAAGGGGGCGTTAGGCGAGTACAAATTGGCAGACTTGACCCCTGCACTCGTATCCCAGTGCCGTGACGAGCTGCGTGCGGAAAACATAGCACCAAAGGGCAAGCCCGAGAGACACAGGGGGCCAGCAACAGTCAATCGCTACCTTGAGGCGCTCGGCTCGATTTACAGCGCAGTTGTGAAGCAGTGGCACTGGCTGCCCGATACTCCTATGCGAGCTGTGGCGAAGCTCAAAGAGCCACGAGGTCGAACCCGTTTCCTATCGGAGACTGAGCTGAAGGTACTGCTGACTGCTTGCAAAGAGGCACGAGAGTCAGCGCTGTACGTTGCT
>SMWD01000055.1 GCA_004357495.1 Gammaproteobacteria bacterium | reverse complement strand
GCTGTCGAAGGCATGACCGGCTCCTTATATATTGACGACCGCGGCCGGGTGTTGCGCCGATTGCCGTGGGCCCGGATGCAGCGTGGCAGACCGGAGTTGATGGAACCGGTCCGTATAACGAGTCCGCTGGCCGACCAACAGGATGGAATATCGACCCTATGGCCAAGCATCTGGAGTCCGGCCGCGTCGCCGAACGACTCGCGCTGAGCTATCTTGCTGCGCGCGGACTTCGGCACGTCGCGTCGAACTATCGTTGCCGCTACGGTGAGATCGACCTGATCATGGCCGAACGCTCGACACTGATCATCGTCGAAATCCGCTACCGTCGCAGCACCCGTATCATGGATCCGGTCGCATCGATCACGCCCGCGAAGTGCCGACGTATCGCGCGTACCACGCAGCACTTCGTGCAACGTCATTACCGGTGGCGTGAATGCCCGGTTCGCTTTGACGTAATCGGACTGACCGGCCCGCTCGACCATGCCAGGATGAACTGGATACGCGGCGCGTTTACAATGGATAATCTGTTCGATAATTGAGGACCAGCCGATGCCCGACCTGCAGCGAATCCTGAAACACTTCGAAGAAAGCATCGAGGTCAAGCGTGAATCGATGTCGACGCTCGGCAATGCAATCGCGAGTGCCACCGAATCGATGACGGCGGCACTGAATGGCGGCGGCAAAATCCTGAGCTGTGGCAACGGCGGGTCAGCCGGCGATGCGCAGCACTTTTCGGCCGAGATGCTGAATCGCTTCGAGCGGGAACGACCGGGCCTGCCAGCCATAGCCCTGACGGCGGACAGCTCGACGCTGACGGCGATCGCAAACGACTATGCTTATGAGCAGATCTTCTCCAAACAGGTCCTCGCTCTGGGCAATGCCAACGACTGCCTGCTGGCAATCTCGACATCCGGTAATTCACCAAATGTGCTGGCAGCCGTGCATGCGGCACACGAGAAGGAAATGCGCGTCGTCGCGCTGACCGGCCGCGACGGCGGCTCGACCGCACAGGCGTTGAAGGATGCGGACATCGAGATTCGGGTGCCCAGTATGCGCACCGCGCGGATTCAGGAGGTGCATCTCGTCGTTATCCACTGCCTGTGTGACGGGATCGATCAGGCGATTTTCGGCTAGTTATTTGATCACACGCAGGTGCGAACGAGCGCCGGAACGCCGTGGCCGGTCTGCGTTATCTCGATCGATCGCGGGCGCCTGATCCGCCGAATAATCAGCAGAGTCGGCAATTACGCCGAACTCTTCGTTGGCAATGGACTGCTCGCCGCTCGGCGGTTGAGAAGAAAACACCATGCCCTCGCCGGTCTCTCGCGCATAGATCGCAAGCACGGCAGATGCGGGGACGGACACGGCGAAGGGCTTGCCGGCGAAGCGTGCCTGGAAACTGATCCCGTTGCGGCTCAAGTCGAGGTTTTCGGTCGCCGCATAGCTGATATTCAACACGATCCGGCCGTCCTGCACGAATTCGCGCGGAACAGACACCCCGTCGGCCGTCGCATCCACGGCGATATGCGGCGTCTGACCACTATCGGTCATCCACTCGTGCATAGCCCGATACAGGTACGGGCGCTGGGGTATGCGGTCATCCTGCACAGATCTGCTACCGGTCTGTCACTGCGCCCGTAACACCTACGGGCGCATCTCTTGTTCGAGTTCGGTCAGGCTTTCCTGGAACGCGCGGCGCGAGAACACCTCGTCCATGTAATCGCGAATCGGCTGCGCCGACTCGGGCAACTCGATGCCGTACGTATCCAGGCGCCAGAGGATCGGCGCGATGCTGCAATCGACCAGCGAGAACTCGTCACTGAGAAAAAATTTCTTCGCGCTGAATACCTCGGCGCTCGAGACGATGCTCTCCTCGAGAATCTTGCGGACCCGCACGACCTGCTTACCGTCTGATGCCGCTTCGAGTTGATCGGCAAGGGTATACCAGTCTTTCTCGATGCGATACAAAGCCAGACGGAACTGGGCACGCGTCACCGGGTCCACCGGCATCAACGGCGGATGCGGGAAACGTTCATCGAGATATTCGATGATGACGCGCGAGTCATACAACACCAGGTCACGGTCAACGAGCGTCGGCACGCTGTGGTAAGGGTTCAGATCGAGCAAGTCTTCCGGAAGATCCGACCCCTCAACCTTGACAACGTCGATGCTGATGTTTTTCTCAGCCAGCACCAGGCGGGTGCGATGGCTATGGAAACACGTTGGACTGGAATATAACGTCACTGCAAATCACCTGTTCGCCGAACCGGTTTTGATCCTTGCTCCACTATCACTAAAAAAGTTCCTTTTTCATCGGTGCCGCTGCGCCTTTATTTTATATCCTTCCAGATCTCCTGCTTCAGAGCCCATGCAAGCAGGCCGAAGACAAGCAGAAAAATCAGTACCCAGATGCCCAGCTGACGGCGTTTGAGCTGAATGGGTTCCCCAATGTACTCGAGGAAATTGACGAGGTCACCCACGAAGTGATCGTACTCCTCGGCGGACATCGTGCCCGGAGTGACCATTTCGAACTTCTCAAAGACAGCGTACGTCGTGCCATCATGTTCCTCTTCGACGAAGACTGCACGCTGCATGCCCTGCAGTTGCCAAAGAATATGCGGCATGGCGGCGCCCTCGAGAACGAGGTTGTTGACGCCGGTCGGGCGGCTCTCATCGATGTAGAACGACTTCAGAAACGTGTACAGGTAGTCCGCACCCCGGCTGCGGGCAATCAGTGACAAGTCCGGCGCCGGCGCGCCGAACCAGCGCGTGGCATCGGCTTCCAGCATCGCAATTTCCATGTGCTCGTACGTCTTGCCGCCGGCGAACATGAGATTGCTGATCAACTGATGTTCGGAAATCTGCAGATCCCTGGCCAGCTGATTGTAGCGGACATATTTGGCCGAATGACAACCCATGCAGTAATTCACGAAGTTCCGCGCACCACGCTGCAGAGAATTGATGTTGCTGACATCCGTATTGGCCGCCTGCAGCGGGACACCGGTGTTGGCGGCCGGTACCGCAAAGGGCAGCACGACCAGCATAGCCAGCGCCCAGCTCGCAACGCCGGGACGGCGGCGGGATACCGCCACCCGGCTTGACCTCTTCGATTGACGTGAGAATTTCGTCATTGCCAAAATCATTCGCGTAATCCCTGTTTTCTGGCCCTGTCTGATCGCCCGTTATTGATCGTAAGTCACCCGCTCGGGTACGGGCCTGGTTTTCTCGAACCGGGTATAGATCGGCATGAAAAGAAAGAACGAAAAATACAATATTGTGAATATCCGCGTGATCGTCACATAGGGCTCAACCGCCGGCTGCATGCCGAGGTAACCGAGGCAGACGAAGCTGACAGCAAAAACCGTCAGCGCAAGCTTGAATGTCCAGCCACGGTAGCGAATTGACTTGACCTTGCAACGATCCAGCCACGGCAGGAAGAACAGCAGGATGAGGGCCATTGCCATCAGGAAGGCGCCAAAGCCCTTGCTCGGAACCGCGCGCAGAATCGCGTAAAACGGCGTGTAGTACCAGACCGGCGCGATATGCTCCGGCGTTTTCAACGGATTGGCGGGCTCGAAGTTCGCGTGCTCCAGGAAATAGCCGCCCATTTCGGGGGCAAAGAACACGACCCCGGAGAATGCCGCGAAAAAAACGATCATCGCGACGAGATCCTTGACCGTGTAATACGGGTGAAACGCTATGCCATCCAGCGGAATGCCGTCGGGGCCCTTGTGCTCCTTGATCTCGATGCCATCCGGGTTCAGCGAACCGGTCTCGTGCAAGGCCAGTATATGCATCACGACGAGCATGATCAGTGCCAGCGGCACGGCCGCGACGTGCAGGGCGAAGAAGCGATTCAGCGTGATGTCCGAGATGAAATAGTCGCCGCGAATCCACTCGACGAGCCCTTCACCGATCCCGGGGACGGCGCCGAACAGCGACACGATCACCTGTGCGCCCCAGTAGGACATCTGGCCCCACGGCAACAGATAACCCAGAAAGCCTTCGGCCATCAGGCACACATAAATCAGCATGCCGATGATCCACAGCAATTCGCGGGGATTCTTGTACGAGCCGTACATCATGCCGCGGAACATGTGGATATACACGACGATGAAAAAGAACGACGCGCCGGTCGAGTGCATGTAGCGAATCAACCAGCCCCACTCGACGTCGCGCATGATGTATTCGACCGACGCGAACGCCTTCTCGGCATCCGGTTTGTAACTCATTGTCAGGAAAATACCGGTCACCAGCTGGATGACCAGCACAACCATCGCCAGCGCACCGAAGACGTACAAAACGTTGAAATTCTTCGCTGCGTAGTACTCAGTGGCGTGCTCCTTGAGCATTTTGGTCATCGGGAATCGAACATCGATCCAGTCGACCAGCTCCGACAACTTGTCGGCTGTCTTCGACATGAGTGTCGTCTCGTCGGTTATGGCATCGCGCCTGGCGTTCATGAGCCTGCTCCCGTGTCATCGCCAACCAGAATCAGGTTTTCAGTGATGAATCGATACGGCGGGATCGCCAGGTTACTGGGCGCCGGAAAGCCCGCGTAGACGCGCCCGGCCAGATCGAATTTCGAACCATGGCACGGACAATAGAACCCGCCGACCCAGTCCGGGCCGAGATCCACCGGCGCGATATCGAAGCGCTCGATCGGCGCACAACCCAGGTGCGTGCAGACGCCCAGCACCACGAGGATTTCCGGCCTGATGGACCGGGTCTCGTTCTGAGCATACGCAGGTTGCTGATCGGGAAACTTCTCCGACCGGGGATCCTCGAGTTTCGCATCCCTGCCTTTCAGCCGCTGCAGCATTTCCGGAGATCGACGCACGACCCAGACCGGCTTGCCACGCCACATGACCCGTACCAATGCCCCGACTTCGAGCTTGCTGATGTCTACCTGTACCGGCGCTCCCAGCGCCTGTGCCTTCGCGTTGGGCTTGAACGACATGACAAAAGGTACGGCAATCATAACCACTCCGGCCGCACCCGCAACGCTGGTTGCAACAGCCAGAAAGTGGCGTCGGTTGAGACCCGACTTTGCACTCATCGACTTAATCCTCTGGGAATCATCCGGTTTTGTCGGTTGGCCTCGGCCAATGGCCGAGTGATGAACCCCATCGTTTTTGGTTCCGGAGACTCTTCCATTAGAATCAAGACCATAGAATTAACGGACCAGGAAAACGCGCCCCCAGACTGATTCTTTGGGCAGGCGCAAGGAATTCGGGCGGATTATACACAGGCGATTACGCCATTGCCTACCGGGGATCACACGGACCGGATCGTACAGACAGGCTCCGATTGATGCGTGACGAACGGCCGGACTCGCCGCAGAAGCGGGCCCCTTGCCGCGATCGGTGGCCAGACCGGCGCAACAGGCCGCTACGCAAGCCGACGAATCCGTGCACCAAGCTGCTGGAGTTTTTCCTCGATGCACTCGTAGCCCCGGTCGATGTGATAGATACGGTCCACTACGGTCTCACCGTCCGCGACCAGACCGGCGAGCACCAGGCTGGCCGATGCCCGCAGGTCCGTCGCCATGACCGGCGCGGCCTGCAAGCGGTCGACGCCCTGAATGATCGCCGTGTTGCCTTCCAGCTTAATATGCGCGCCCATGCGCTGAAGCTCGTGGACGTGCATAAAACGATTCTCGAAGACGTTCTCGATGATCGTGCTGACCCCGTCGGCAATGCTGTTCAACGCGGTAAACTGCGCCTGCATATCGGTCGGAAATGCCGGGTAGGGGGCCGTATTGATCTCGACGGGAGATGGCCGCCGCCCGCTCATTTGCAGTTCGATCCAGTCGGGTCCGGTCGAAATTTCAGCCCCCGCGTCACACAACTTCGCCAGCACCGCCTCAAGGTCGGCGGGCCGGGCGCGATTCACCCGGACTCGGCCGCCGGTGATCGCACCCGCGACCAGGAACGTCCCGGTCTCGATCCGGTCGGCCTGAACGTCGAATTCGGCGCCGCCCAGACGTTCGACACCCTCGATGACGATCCGGTTCGTACCGGCGCCGGCGACCTTGGCGCCCATACGATTCAGGAACGCCGCGAGATCGACGATTTCCGGCTCCCGAGCCGCGTTTTCGAGCACGGTCTCGCCATCCGCGAGCACCGCCGCCATCATCAGATTTTCGGTGCCCGTCACCGTCACTTTGTCGAGTACCAGCTTGGTGCCGCGCAGCCGATCCGCCTGGGCGCGAATATAACCGTCCTCGATTTCGACGCGCGCACCCATGGCGCGCAAACCGGCCACATGCAGGTCGATAGGCCGGGCGCCGATCGCACAGCCGCCCGGCAGCGACACATCAGCCCGCCCGAACCGAGCCAATAACGGGCCAAGTACCAGAACCGAGGCACGCATGGTCCTGACGAGTTCATAGGGTGCCGAGCAATCGCTGATGTGGCCCGCGTTAACCTCGACCCGCATCGCTTCATGCACCGTGACCTCGACGCCCATCCGGCCGAGCAGTTCGATCATGGTTGTCACATCCTGCAGATGCGGGACATTACCGATCAATACACGCTTTTCGGTCAGGAGGGTCGCAGCCAGTATCGGCAACGTCGCATTTTTTGCGCCGGAGATACGGATCTCGCCGTCCAGGCGCTGACCACCGGTAATTGCGAGCTTATCCACTAATCTACCGAAGATTCTTCGGGCGTCAACGCTTGTATGGTCAATGCGTGAATATCGCCGCCCATCTTGTCACCGAGCGCCGCGTATACCATTTGATGGCGCTGCAGGGGACGTACGCCCGCGAATGCGCCGCTGATGACGGTCGCCTCGAAGTGCGTATTGTCTGCGCTGACGACCGTCACCTCGCAATCGCCGAGATGTGCTTCGATCAATATCGTGATTTGTTCAGGTGTCATTACGTCACTACTTTCCGAACGGAGCCAAACAATCATTATAATCCGCATCCATGATTATGTATGTGTCAGCAATTCTCGGCGGCCTGATCCTGTTGATCTGGGGTGCGGAACGAATGGTCACCGGTGCCGGCGTCACCGCCCGAAATCTCGGTGTCTCGCCGATGCTGATCGGCCTGACGGTGGTCGGCTTTGCGACCTCGGCGCCCGAAATCCTGGTGTCCGCTACCGCCGCGCTGGACGGCGTGCCGAATCTCGCGGTCGGTAACGCGCTCGGTTCCAATATCGCCAACATGGGCCTGATCATCGGGCTCACGGCTTTGATCTGGCCGCTCGTGGTCGCGTCCGACACGCTGCATCGCGAGTTTCCGGTTATGGTGCTGATCACCATCGTGCCGATCATCGTCTTCTGGAACGGCCATTTGAGCCGATTCGACGGAGTCGTGCTGCTGCTGGCCTTCATCGCATATTTCTGCTGGATCGTCCGCCTGGGCATGCGCACCCGGGGGCACGATTCGATCGAGGCCGAATACGCGGCGGAAATCCCGACCGATATGTCGATGGGGCGAGCCCTCCTCTGGGTCGTCATTGGCCTCGCCGTGCTCGCGGCCGGCTCCATTGCGCTGGTCTGGGGCAGCGAGAATGTGGCGCTGGAATTTGGCGTTTCAAACCTGGTCATCGGCGTCACGATCGTCGCCGTCGGCACAAGTCTGCCGGAACTCGCCGTCTCCGTGGTTGCGGCACGCAAAGGCGAGTATGGGCTGGCATTCGGGAATGTGCTCGGTTCGAACGGATTCAACATGCTGGCCGTGCTCGGCGTGGCCGCGGTCATCGGCCCGATCGAAGTCGAGCCGGACGTGTTTTCATTGCATTTGCCGGTTCTGCTCGGGTTTACGGTTGCATTCTTTTTCATGGCGTACAATCGGTCGGGGAGCATTCGCGTCAGCCGCCTGAGCGGAGGGCTCTTGCTCGCGGGGTTCGTCGGTTATTACAGTTACCTCGGATACCAGACTTTTTAGCCATCTGCTGATCAGATCAGCCAGTGCCGGATCAACCCATGCCACATCAGCCAGACCAGCAGGACCTGACGACCCTCGGCCGCCAGGTGCTGGAAATCGAAGCCCGCGCCATCAGCGATCTCGTGCCGCGGCTCGGCGATGACTTCGTCCAGGCGTGCGAGATCTGCCTGCAGTGCGCCGGCCGTGTCGTCGTCACCGGCATGGGCAAATCCGGTCACATCGGTGGCAAGATCGCCTCGACCCTGGCGAGCACCGGTACGCCCGCGTTTTTCGTACATCCGGGTGAAGCCAGCCACGGTGATCTCGGCATGAT
>SMWD01000054.1 GCA_004357495.1 Gammaproteobacteria bacterium | reverse complement strand
TCTTCGCGTGCGCGTCGGCCGGTGCCATCCAGTGATTGTTCGGGCCGGCTTCTGCCTCGTCCGGCGTGCACACGAACGTCAGGTGCTCGACGCGGGCCACATCGGACGGGTCTGAACGGTGCAGGTAACAGTTCTTGTAGCTACTGTCTAATTCGAGGAGGTCTCCGGTCTCGAGCATCAGCTTGATCAGGGACTGGTACTCGGTCTGCGAGCCATCGCACCAGTGGATGTTCGCAGGCCGGGTCAATTCAGCGACTTCCGTTACCCATTGCCGCAAAGCTTCATTACTTGTGGTCATGCCGTTCCTCGGTCTGTCGCCCGTATTCTATTGTTGGAATTAAGGGCGGTTTGGCTTGAATTCATTCTAGGGCCCCGGCGCGGGGAAAGCGTATTATACAGATCGACGATCCGGGGTCAGGCTCACCTTTGCTTACTCACACTGACGACAGACTTGCGCTGCTGTTCGGCGCCGATGGCCCGCTGGCTGAGTGTCTGACCGGGTTCGCACCCCGGCCGGAGCAGATCGAGATGGCCCGGGTAGTGGCCGATGCCATCGCCACCGGACATAATCTGGTGGTGGAAGCCGGCACCGGTACCGGCAAGACACTGGCCTATCTCGTGCCCGCGTTGCTGTCGGGCCGCCGGATTATCATCTCGACCGGAACGCGTACACTACAGGACCAGCTGTTTTATCGTGACTTGCCGACCATCGGCAAGGCGCTGGGTCGACCGGTCGAGGTGCGTTTGCTCAAAGGCCGTGCGAACTACCTGTGCCGCTATCGTCTGGAAACCCTGCGTGACGGCGCTGCCGAGCACACGCCCGCCGAGGCGCTGCGGGCCCTGCCGGCGTTGCAGACCTGGGCAGGCCGGACGCGTACCGGTGACATTGCCGAAGTCAGCGATATTCCGGAGGACTCGCCGGTCTGGCCGCGCGTGACGTCGACCCTCGACAACTGCCTCGGCTCGCGCTGCGCGTGGTTCGACGAATGTCATGTATTCGCGGCCCGCCAGGCCGCACGTGAGGCGGATATCGTGGTCGTCAATCACCACCTGCTGATGGCGGATCTGACGATGAAAGAAGAGGGTTTCGGCGAACTGCTGCCGGGCGCCGATGCGATCATCGTCGACGAGGCGCATAGCTTTCCGAAAGTGGCCCAGGAGTTCTTCAATATCAGTGTCGGCAGCGGCCAGGTCTACGATCTCATTGGCGATCTGCGTAGCGAGTTGGTCGGCGCCGGGCGGTTTGACACGGATATCGGCCTGACCCTCGACGCCGTGCGCCGCACGGTCGACGAGGCGCGGATGGCGCTGCCGCAGGGTGACGGGAATCTTGCCTGGGCCGAGGTCGCAAACGAGTTCGAGAGCTGCCTGGTCGCGATCGTCGATACGCTCGGCGAAGTGCAGACGCAGCTCGGCTGCCTCGATCATGAGCACGCGGGTCTCGCGCGTTGTGCCGAGCGCGCCGGCAGTTTACTGACCGGCTTGGGCGAGATCATGGGCGCCGACGACGACATCGGTTTGCGGTGGGTGCGCCGCGGGCGCCGCTCGTTTACCGTGAACGTGACGCCGCTCGACGCGTCGGAGCAGATTCACTCGCTGATGGCCGGGCAATCCTGTACCTGGGTGTTTACGTCAGCGACGCTGGCGGTGGGCGATGATTTCCGGCATTTCACGCAGCGGCTGGGCATCGATGAGATTGCCACGCGACAGATCCCGAGCCCGTTCGCCTACCAGGATATCGCCCGGCTCTATTTGCCCACCGGGTTGCCCGAACCGAGCGCGCCGGACTACACAGACCGTGCGGTCGCCGCCATGCGCGACGCTGCGCAGGCCAGCGATGGTCGGGCATTCCTGTTGTTTACCAGTCATCGGGCATTACGGCGTGCCGCGGAGTTGCTGGCGGCTGACCCGGAGTTCGATTATCCGCTGCTGGTGCAGGGCCAGCTACCGCGTTCACGGTTGCTGGAGCAGTTTTCGCGGCAGGAACGCCCGGTCCTGCTTGGCACGGCAACGTTCTGGGAGGGCGTGGATATCCGCGGTCACGGCCTCGTCCTCGTCGCCATCGATCGATTGCCGTTCGCGTCGCCGGGCGACCCGATGCTGGCCGCGCGGCTCGAGTCGATTCGTTCCCGCGGCGGCAACCCGTTTCGTGAGTATCAGTTGCCCGAAGCCGTGCTGAGCCTGAAACAGGGCGTGGGCCGACTGATCCGCGATTATGATGACTACGGTGTCATCATGATCTGCGATCCGCGCGTGCTGCAGAAGAGTTATGGCCGCGCGTTCCTGGCCAGCCTGCCGGCCATGCCGCAAACCCGGGATCTCGAGGAAATTCGCGAATTTTTCGCCAGCCACTCGGGCGACGGTTCATGATGGATGTGCGTCAGCTCGCGAGTCTCGATGGGTTCAGTTGCCTCGCGATCGAGACTTCGCAGCCGGGCTGTAGCGTCGCTGCGACGGCCGGTGGGCGTGTGGCAACACGTGACTTTGCGGCACCCGGTGAGCAATCCCGCCGGGTGTACGAATGTGTGCGTGAAGTGCTGGATGAACTCGGCCAGACGCTGGCGGCGCTGAACTGCATTGCCTTCGGTTGCGGGCCCGGCGGGTTCACCGGGCTGCGCATTGGCGCGGCGGTCTCACAGTCGCTGGCATATGGCGCCGGTCTGCCGGTGTGCCGGATTTCGAGTCTGGCCGTGCTGGCTGCGGGTGCGGTGCGCGAGTCCGGCGCGGACGTCGTTGCGGCCTGCCTCGACGCACGCATGGGCGAAGCCTACGTCGGCATTTATGCCCGCGACGTCGATACCGGTTTGCGCATGTTGCTCGCTGACCGGCTCGTCGCGCCGGCATCCTTCGTATTGCCCGACGGCATCGTGGCGCTGGCGGCCGGCGGCGGCTGGGCGGTATTTCCGGAACTGCTCGAAAATAATGCTGGGGCTGTCATCGATACCGATACGGCCCGGCTGCCGGGTGCCGGCGCGCTGCTGGAGCTGGCTGCGATCGAGTTCCGGGCCGGGCGGGTCGTGTCGCCGGAGGAGGCGCTGCCCAATTACATTCGCGACAAGGTGACATCGTGATCCAAAAGGGTATCGAGAAAAGGTGTCAGACACCAATTTTGTGCTTTGAGTTCTGGTTATCAGCGAAGCATTATCCGAAAATTGGTGTCTGACACCTTTTTCCCCCGTTTAGAATAACCAGCCATGCAAGTATTTTTGAAATCCAGTGTCGGCAATTTTGTGGGTGTTTGCATCTGTGCCGGCATGATGGCATTTGCCCTGTACACGCAGTATGTACTCGGTATGGAGCCGTGCCCGTTGTGCATTTTCCAGCGCGTCGCCGTGATCGGCCTCGGTATTATTTTCCTGATCGCGACGATTCACGGTGCCGGGCCGACCGGCCGCAGGGTGTATGCGGGCCTGCTCGCCCTGGTAGCAATGCTCGGCGTTGGCGTCGCGGGTCGCCACGTCTGGCTGCAGAGTTTGCCGAAAGACCAGGTGCCGGCCTGTGGCCCGGGGCTGGACTTCATGCTCGATACCTTTCCGATACTCGAGGTCCTGGACATCGTTCTGAGCGGTTCCGGCGAGTGCGCCGAGGTGTCGTGGCGGCTCATCGGGCTGACGATGCCGGCCTGGACACTGATCGGGCTGGCCGCGCTGGGTATCTACGGCATCTGGGTGAACTGGCCGCCGCGCAGATAAATCGCGGTCAGACCCATTGTTGTGCCCATTTATCCCGGCAGCAACTTCTCCATGATCGCGAGGTAAACCCGGCGCAACCGGTCGATATCGGTAACCGGGATCTGCTCATTGACCTTGTGAATGGTCGCGTTGCATGGCCCGAACTCGACGACATGTGCGCCGCTGGGCGCGATAAACCGCCCGTCCGATGTGCCGCCGCCGGTTGAGAACACCGGCTCGATGTTGGTGACTTCGAACACCGCTTCGCGGGCGGCCTCGGCGAGCGTGTCGATGGGCGTCAGGAATGGTTTCCCCGACAGGTGCCAGTCGAGCGTGTAGTTCAGGCCGCGCTCAGTGAAGAATTGCTCGACGAAGGTCTTGATTTCGTCATGCGTCCAGACCGTCGAATAGCGGAAGTTGAAGCGTGCATAGAGCGAACCGGGTGTGACGTTCGGCGCGCCCGTGCCGCTCTCGATCTGCACGACCTGGAAGCTGGTCGGCGGGAAGTGTTCGTTACCCTCATCCATGACGTGTGCATAGAGCTCAGCGAGCACCGGCGCGAAAGACTGAATCGGGTTGTCTACCCGATGCGGGTAGGCGACGTGACCCTGCGTGCCGTGTACCGTCAACATGCCGCTCAGCGAGCCACGTCGGCCAATACGAATGATATCGCCGAATTGCTGTTCGCACGACGGCTCGCCGATGACGCACCAGTCAATTTTCTCCCCGCGGGCGTCGAGCGCTGCGATGACTTCTTTCGTGCCGTCCCGGGCCCGGCCTTCCTCATCGCTGGTGATCAGGAACGCGATCGAACCGGAGTGATCCGGGTGAGCCGCAATAAATTGCTCGGTTGCGACGACCATGGCGGCGAGGCTCGCCTTCATGTCGGCGGCGCCGCGGCCATACAGGATGCCATCGCGAATCTCGGGTGTGAACGGGTCACTGTCCCACTCGTCAGGTTCGCCCGGTGGCACGACGTCGGTGTGGCCGGCAAAACACAACACCGGCCCCGCGTCGCCGCGGCGGGCCCACAGGTTTGTGACTTCACCGAACGGCAGGTCCTCGATCCGAAAGCCGGCGCGGGCCAGTCGTTCAGCCATGAGTTGCTGGCAGCCGTTATCCTCCGGCGTTACAGACGGCCGGCGTATCAGTGCTTCGGTCAATTCCAGCGCATCGGTCATGCGGTATCGTTCGCGCGCGTCACTTCAGTTGCAGTTTGTCGTAGCTCAACCCGTTGAATCCGAGTATGACCTGCTTGCCGTTGTCGAGTACGGGACGCTTCATGACGGTCGGAAAGCTCAGGATCAGTTCGCATGCCTTGTCGGCGTTCAGATCCTCGCGATCGAAGGGCGGAATTTTGCGCCACGTAATGCTGCGTTTGTTCAACAGGGTTTCCCAGCCGGCGACCTTCTGCCAGCGCCGCACCAGGCCCTCGTCGATACCATCGGCCCGGAGGTCGATGAACTCGTATTTGATGTGGTGGCTTGCCAGCCACGCCAAGGCTTTGCGACAGGTATCGCAGCTGCGGATTCCGTAGATCTTGGTCATGTTCGTGTGGCTGTGTGCGCCTGTGAGTGGATCAGGGTGACCCGCCTATTCGGCAGATCTCAGCAGTTCGTTGATCGCGGTCTTCGCCCGCGTTTTCGCATCGACACGCTTGACGATGACCGCGCAATACAGGCTGCAGTTACCGGACCCGGACGGCAGGCTGCCTGGAACCACGACCGATCCGGCGGGAACGCGTCCGTAGATGATCTTGTCGTTGTCGCGGTCATAGATTCGTGTGCTCTGGCCGATGTAGACGCCCATCGATATTACCGCGCCTGCTTCGACGATGACGCCCTCGACGATCTCCGATCGTGCTCCGATGAAACAGTTGTCCTCGATGATCGTCGGAGCTGCCTGGATCGGCTCGAGAACGCCGCCGATGCCGACGCCGCCCGAGAGGTGCACGTTTTTGCCGATTTGCGCGCAGCTGCCGACCGTGGCCCAGGTATCGACGAGTGTGCCGCTGTCGATGTACGCACCGATATTAACGTACGACGGCATCAGCACGACGTCCCGCGCGATATACGCACCCTTGCGGGCGATGGCGTTCGGAACGACGCGGATGCCGGCTTGCTCGAATTCTGCCTGGCTCGTGCCGGCGAATTTCAGTGGCACCTTGTCATAGAAGTGGGTATAGCCGCCGTCGATGCGCCGGCTCTGTTCGATGCCGAAGTAGAGCAGGACGGCTTTTTTCAGCCACTGGTTTACGACCCAGCCGTCGGCCGTCCGCTCGGCCACCCGCGCGTCACCGCTGTCGAGCCGGCCGATGGCCGTGCGCACGGCATCGCGTAGTTCCGGCGCCGGCTGACTGAGATCGAGCGCCTGACGTTCAT
>SMWD01000053.1 GCA_004357495.1 Gammaproteobacteria bacterium | reverse complement strand
TGCCTGGTAAATTCTGTCCGGCGGAGTATCCTTGATAATCAGGGCTGCGATCAAGATGCCGGTATCGAGAACAACCCGCATCAACCCGCCAGGGCTGCTTCGATCGCGGCAATAATCTCATCTTGCGACTGCGCCCGATTCCGTTCCTTGACATCCTCGACCGTCAGTTCAAAGAGCCGGGCCACCACCGCATTGCCCACGAAGCGCGACAAGTCACCCTTCCTGCCACCGGTGCGTGCCAGGTAGGAACGCAAGGCACGGTCAGTGTCTTCGGGCACCACCACAGACCAGCGAATATTGCTCATAACAGTCCCTTGTTAAAATTGAACTTAGGAGTATATACATATATACATATATGCGCATATGCACAAACAAGGGTTTGAAGAAAATTCTATCTCGCAGGGCGAATCAGAAGGACTGTGGGAGAAGTGCGGGAGACGCATATCGCCCGCAACCCGCCAAGCCCATTCGGGCCGGCAAGCCGGTTAGTCCTCCCGCGCCAGAAAATACGCGTTCGCAGCTTCCGCGTGACGGGCGCGGAACGCAGCGCACAGCGCGATGTGCTCCAGCGTCTGGGTCAGGCGTATGCCGGCGCCGGGATAGGCCTCGAGGTGCGGTGAAAACATTTGTTCCAGCGCGTCGGCATCTTCGGCGCGACACAAGCCGTGACCGAAGCTGTTGGGCGCTTTGCGCCCGATGGTCGCGTTGCCGGCGGCGAGGATCTCGCCCAGGTGCTCGCGAACCCATGGCCAGTTCACGCTGTGGCTGCCCGGATTCAGGATCCAGTACAACCAGCGATCGAGCTCGTTGCCACGCACATCCGGGCCGAGCGCGAACTCACGGACGGTGCTGGCGATCACCGGATCGGTCACGAACGCCAGCGCCTCCATGACGGCCAGACGAAAGCGAGAATCGGGACTCTCGCGAAATACCTGCATCAGGTGCGCGATAAACGCAGTGTCGCCATCACGCGCAGCGGCGATCAGCGTCGGCCGCAGCAAATCGGGATCGAGGCGCGATGCATCCGGCGCCGTCCCGGCCGGATACCCGACATAACCATGCGCGATCCGGGTCAGCATTGCGACCGTCTCAGGCGCGCCGATATCGACGGCCAGCAGACGCGTCAACCGGTAACGCATGCTGGCGGCATCGGCGGGCGACAACGATGATTCCCCGCCGTTCAGGCGGGCGAGCAGCGGGCCGAAGGTAGCGACGGCATACCGGCCGGCCACCGGGCGCAGTTCCGGCGTCAGCAGTTGGTGATACATCTGCCGGAACACCGCCAGCGGCTGACGCAGCACTTCGGCCTCGGGTGCACCGGCCAGCGCAGGCAACTGCGCCAGAAACTCGGGAATCGACACGGAACCCGCGCGCACCCCGGCGACGATGCTGTCCGCAAAAGAGACGCGCTCGGCCGTATTCAGTTGCGTCCCGAAGACCGCCGCCAGCGCCTCGGCGTCCGACTTACCGACCGACCAGCGCAGGTAAGCCGCCCCGTTTGCGTTCGGCATCACCCATTCGGGACACCGCTCAGCGACCGGGAACGCATACGTCTCGTGCCGTTCTGCGAGCAGAACGCAGGCACTCTCGCGCTGGTCGCCGGCGCCCCACGCCAGACAGACGGGCACGGTCCACAGCTGTGCCGCATCACCCCGGGAACCCAGCGGCAGGTAGCGGGCCTGTTCGATGTCGATGTGCAGGGTCTCGCCATCGCAGCGGGATGTCACGGCAAGATACGGGACGCCCGGTTGAAACAGGAAGCTCTCGAATACCGCCTCGATCTCCAGCCCTTCCCCCGCCACCCGCTGCAGTGAGTCCATCAGATCGTAGACCGTCGCCGAACCAAAGGCGAAGCGCCGCATGTAGTCGCGCAGACCCGCGCGAAACACATCCTCGCCCATGTACGCTTCGAGCATCTGCAGGACGCCGGCGCCCTTCCGATACGTGATGCCATCGAATGCCGCTTCGATGTCGCCCGTCGAATTCACCGGTTGCCGTATCCGCCGCGTCGAGATCAGGCTGTCGACGGTCATGGCGCGGATGGCACCGATCTGCGTTTCACGATCGAAGTGATACTCGGGCGCTACGGAATCGGCGATTTTCGCCTGCAGCCACGATGCGAAAGCCTCGTTGAGCCAGAGGTCATCCCACCACGGCATCGTCACCAGGTTCCCGAACCACTGGTGCGCGAGCTCGTGCGCATGGACGCGAAGGTAACTGCGCTTCTGGCTGACTGCCGACGCCTCGTCCAGCAACATCAGCGGTTCGCGATACATGATCAGGCCGGCATTTTCCATCGCGCCCGCTGCAAAATCGGGCACCGCGACGATATCGAGCTTGTCGAACGGATAAGCCGTCGCGAAGTAATCCTCCAGACGCAGCACCAGCGGCGCCGTTCGCTGCAGCGCGAAGTGCATGCGCTCACCCTGCCCGCGCACCGTGATACCGCGCAGCGGAACGGGCGTATCACGGTATGGCGATGCCGCAACCGCATCCCATTCGACCACGTCGAACGGGCCGACGGCGAACGCGAGCAGATAGGTCGGCAGCGGCGGTGTCGGCGCATAGCGAGTCTGGCGCATATCGTCGCCCAGCTCCCGGGTCTCAACCGCTTGCATGTTGCCGAATACGCGATCCTGCGCGCGCGTCGTCACCGAGACCTCGAACGGAGTCTTGAACAACGGCTCGTCGAAGGACGGAATCACCTTGCGCGCATCGACCGACTCGAACTGCGAAAACACGTAGTTATCGTCACCGACCCGCACCTTATAGAGCCCGTTCAGACTGTCGCTGAATGGCGCCGTGTAATCGAATCGCAGCGTGACCCGCTGCGCCTCCAGCGTACGACCGAGCAATAACCGCGACATGCCATCGCGCGTGATCTGTTCATACGCAACCGGAAACGCCGGGCCGTCGCGCGGCTCGACGGTCACGCGTTCAATGTCGAGCTCGCGCCCGTGCAGCCAGATTTCTTCCGTCGACGCGGCGAGTTGCACATCGATCTCGACATGCCCTGCAAACCGCTCCCGATCCGGCACGATCGTCAGATCGATCCGGTAGGCCTGCGGGCGCACCGTCCCCGGCAGCCGAAACGGTGCCTCCGCCCGGACCGGCGCTGCGCAATTCAGGCCCCCGATCAGCATCAGCAGTGCTAAAAAGCGTTTACTTAGCCGTTGTTCCCGCACCCGTCACCATCTCGAACTTCGTTGCAAAACGCATCATATGCCCGCTAAAAGTCGACCTGAGTCGCATCTTGCAGGCGCCAGCCACGCTACGCTGACTCGTTCCCTACCGCAATTAATGCCCACGATACGTGATGGCCCGATGAACAGCATGCTGCCGGAATTCAGCGCGACGACCGAATTCGGACTCGACTGGCCGACCTGGATCACGGCCGGCGGCTTCATCCTGTTCTGTCTGTTGGGCCTGTATGCGGCGATGCTGCTCGCAGCCGGAAAATATCTACCCGAACGCCTGCGGTTCTTGCAGTTGCCCGGCTTGCGCGGTCGGCTGCTGGTCGGCTTCATGCTCGCCGCAATGCTGCCGGCAATCTCCCTGGCACTGGTGCTGTCCGAACGGGCGGCCAACCAACGCATGGAGCATACGGCGACGATCCTGATATCTCAAGCCGCCAGCATCGCTGGCCTGTCCGATTTTTTCCTGCGTCGGTACATCGGCGACCTGACGGAATCCGCGCTGCAATTTGGCTCCGACTTCGAGAACACCGACGACGGCTTGGCGAGCCGACTGCTCGAGTTACATCGGGGACAACCCGGCCTGGCGCTCATGCTGATCGCTGACGACAACGGACGGATACTTGCGTCGACGAAGCTCACAGCGACGAAGAACGGTGAACAGCAGGTCAGAATCGTGCCGCTTCCCGACCGGTTGCTCGACGGCCAGCGCATCCTGACCGAACCGCTCGCGACGGGCGCAGCCTACCTCTCGGACGGTATCCGGCATCCGCATGTCGCTGCAACGATCGCAGCGGCGATCAGCGTGCCGATCGCCGACGGCACGCATCGCATCGCCGGCGTCCTGATCGGATTTTTCGATCTGGGCGACTTCTCGCGAGCGCAGACCCCTCTCATCAACCGGACCGGCATCCACTCGGTCCTTCTCGACCGCAGCGGCACAGTGCTGTTCGCCAGCGAACACTCGGGCCTGCAGATGGCTCAGGACCTGACCAACCGCTCGGTCCTGAGCGTGCCGTTCCCGGGACCCGGCAAGCTATTTACTTTCGCAGCGGCCGTCGGCCAGAGCGGAAAAACCGGGCGCTTCCTTGCAACCGGCCATACACTGCGCAACGGTTGGCAGGTCTTCTTGTACCGGCCGCTGGATGACCTCGCCCTGGCGCTGTTCGACGAGTACGGCGTGGCACTTGCCTGGCTCGCGGGGGCGCTGCTGATCTCGATCTGCCTGGCCCTGGCGACGGTCAGAGGCCTGTCCGGCCCACTCGAAGCACTGGACGACTCAGTCCGCAATTTCGACCTGAACATGAACCAGAAGACTCCGCTGCCACCGCCCGACGCGCCTCGGGAAGTCCTCACCGTCTTCGCTCATCTTGCGTCCCTCGACACACGATTGCGTACCACCTATCGCAAGTTGCGCGCGTCCGTGCAGCAGGGTGAGAAGATACGTGGCGAACTGATCTACGTCATCGCGAATCGCGAGAAGGAAATCGAGCAACGCACGCTCGAATTGCGGGAAGCCAACGAAACCCTGGAGCAACTGAGCCGTGAAGACAGCCTGACGGGCCTCGCCAACCGTCGCTGGTTTGCGCAGTTTCTCACCCGCGCCTGGCAAGGAGCGCTGCGGGAAGGCCAGCCCGTGTGCATCCTGATCATCGATATCGACGACTTCAAAGCCTACAACGATCACTATGGTCACCAGAACGGCGACCGCTGCCTGAAACTCGTGGCCGAGGCCATCCAGCACACCGTCGGTCGCGCATCTGACCTCGTATCGCGCTACGGTGGCGAAGAATTTGTCGTCGTGCTCGGCAATACCCCACTCGAGGGCGGACTCAAGATTGCCGAGCAGATTCGCGTGGCGGTCGAAGGCCTCGGCATCCCCCACCAGAGCGCCAAGTGCCACCCGTGCGTGACGATCAGCATCGGCGTCACCTCGGCGCTGCCGACGCGCGATACGCAGCCGGAAACCGTCCTCGTCGCAGCCGATCGGGCCATGTACAACGCGAAGAATGACGGCAAAAACAAGGTCGCCTATTCAACGACGGCGCGCACCGGTACGTTCCAGGCGCTGTGCCTGCCGGGCGACGCAACACCCCGGCTGTCGTAACCGGATGCACACGCCCGGGGACATCACGAATTCTTTCCGTTCCACCTAATCTGAGAACCAGACCAGAGAAATCGCGCGCCAAGTCCCCTAGTTTCGACCTTTCGGGCAAGCATCAACCGGGATTATGTCAATTCTATTTTTTTTGCTGACATTTATTGCATGCTGCGCCACCGGAGCCGGTGGCGCATGGGGCATGCGCTGGTACATCGAACGGAGCCGGCAGATCGCCGAACACGAAGATCCCCGGGATACCGAGATCCGCGAGCTGCTGGCGCAAATCAAGGTGGCACGCAATAGCGTGCTTCGCGAACAGCAGGTCGCAAAGCAGGCCACGGAGCACCAGGATCTGGCGCACGAGCGCATTACAGAACTGGTGCGACGGGTAGCCGTGTCGAGCCAGCACGGCGAGGCAACCGAGGTCGACCTGGCACAGGCCAACAGCAACAAGGATCTGCTGCGCAACAAACTGTCGGTTGCCAGCCAGCAGCTCGACACACTCAAGCAACGGAACCAGGAGCTGGGGCTCGAGCTCGAGCTCAGCATGTCCGGCGACGCAGACATGCTCGACACCGGCGACACGGGCGGCCCCGATGACGATGATGAACTCGAGAACCTGTCCACGCCGAAGGTCGAGGACGACAGCCCATCCCTGCTCCACTCGCTGTCGACCGAGCTGGACCGCTGGAAGAAAAACTGCCATGTGCTGGGCGATGAGCTGAAGTTGCAGCGCGAACGGGTCAGCACGATCGCGGAGAGCACGATGATCAACGGCGTGCCGTACGAATCGATCGACGAGTTGACGGACATCCGCGGCATCGGCAACGTCCTTGCCCGCAAACTGCATAGCCTGGGCATTTATCGCTATGAGGCGCTGCTGTCGATGTCGAACGGTGATCTGGAGCGCGCCCAGCTCCTGATTCCGGACTTCGTGCGGCGCATGGAGCGCGATCGCTGGCGCGAGCAGGCGCGCATGCTTCACGACGACAAGTATTGCGCGGCTGTCTGACCGGCCAAGCCTGCAGGGCCACTTCCGGCCATCCAATCCTCGGACCAACCCACCTGGCCCCCTTGGGCAGCGCACGCGCTGCTGCTACGCTGGAACACTATTCCCGGTAGAGGTACGACTCGATGCAACGGACGAGAATTACGGTTTGCCTGGCCCTGGCGGGCCTCATGGCCAGTGCTTCACTGCACGCAGGAAGCCACGAGGGTGGCGATCATGCGCGCAAAATGGGCCAGTACAGCGGCTTCGAAGGTGAGGAAGCCCGGCTCGGCACCGCGGTGGCCGCAGCCATCATGGAAATCAGCCCGACCAAGGGTCCGGAACATGATTTTTCTGGCCGCGAGAAGACTCTCGGCGAGGCCGTGGCAGCCGCGATCAAGATCATGAATGTCGAAAGCGGCTATCAGCACGAGATGAACGATGCGCTGGTCAAGATGACACTCAATTTCATCCAGTTCGCCAAGGATCACGATCTGATCGACGAGATGATCGCCGAGGAAATCGCGACCGGCCTGCCGATGATGAGCCGTGTTCGCAAAACCATCGAGAAAACCGGCAACAAGGATCTCGCCCTGATCGCAGTGACGGAACAGACCGCGTGCTTCTACCAGCTGGTCTTCGAGACGCAACGTGAGCCCGGCAAACTGACCTACAAGTCGCCGTTCGGCAACGTCCTGAACTCCACACGCCGCCTCGGCATGCATGACCTGACCGAGCAGGAGATTCACGAGATCTGGACGATCCCGCGCATCAAGGGCGCGGGCATGCTGCTCGGCGTCGATCTGCAGGTCACAGAGTGGCAGGATGACGGCATGATCACGATCAGCCTGTCCGAAGAGGATCTCGTTGCACTGAACCGGCTGGCCGCCGCCGACTAAGCCGCGCCGGTCTCGATCGATCGCACGGCAGACGACCCCACACGCAACGGATTTTTATGCAGTTCGCCGTCCGGGCAAACAAAAGCCTCCCGAAGGAGGCCTTTGGAACCTGTGCCGCATCAGACGCTTCATGGCATTTGGACCGCGGGCCAATCGATGATCCCGGCCGTGGACGCCACGCCCACCTCGCGCGTCAGTTCGCATTGACTTTAACGCCGATTGATTGCCGCGCGCTGCGACGGCTCTCACACCGGGGTCATCAATTGTCGTCTTATGTCAGATTGCCGCCCGAGCGGAGTGGCTATCGGGGCGCAGTGGCTAATCCATCATGCAAAGGACAACGGAACCCATTTTGCCCGAATCATGCAACGCAGTCGGTATCAGATCACCCGAAAAATGACGACCGTGACCAAAGCTGCCACGCAAACCGTCAGCACGAGCCAGCTACTGACCCTCGTCCGCATTGATGAATCCTCCATGCATACATGCCGCGCTTATTCTTGGCTACGCTGGCACGCCCGCATTGCATCACAAAGCGCGCCGGCACGCCAGTGCAACCATCCCGGTTGTGCCCGATTATGCCGGCCCACTCGGTTACCGGACACCCGTGCTATGGTTTCGCACGGGTGCAGAAGCCTGCCTCCATTTTTATAAAACCAAACGCTCGACGAGAACGATGAGTGAGACGCAGGTTCGCAAACCGATATATCAAAGCTCCGTGAAGAAATGGAAACATTTCGAGCAGGAGTTGCCGCCTTTTCGGAACAGCTGGAAAGCCGGTTCTTCCGGGCCATAGCGGCCGCCTTGGCGAGCAGACTCTTCCCGCAACCCTGCGCCAATCAGCATGAGGCCACGCCGCAGATCGGATTCTGCACCTCCCCGGCAAAGACTTTCTTCCCCTGTTCGAGCCAGGTCTTCAGGTGTTATCCGTGAATGCGGGGTTCTGCGCGGACCAGGTCCTTTACCAAGGTAATAAGATGAGGCGCCACCTCGCTCGGCAGCGTCGGACTAAGGCTGCATGTAAACCATCTGCATGACGAGGCCCTTCGGATCCGTGACCGGAACCTCCGGCACACGTCGCCAGCGACCGGGATGCTTGGCGCACAACGCGAGCACATACGCATCGACGATATCATCGCGACCGGCATCAAACCCGCCGTGCGCCAAAAACGCCGCGGCGATATACGTCTTCGCATCCGGCTCGAAGATCTGCAAGATCGTCATGCGCTCAGCGAATCCCTCGCGCGACTTCTTGTTCGCACTCATCGGGCCGCCGGCGAGTCCACGGAATACGAGCTCCGGGTGCGCCTCCCAGAGCGTCCCGCCGATACGGTTCCTGGCACGCAGCAACTCGTCCACCTCGCGTATCTTCGGCACGATGCCCCAGCATTGCCGGGACAACGAGCGACCGGTGATCTTTTTGTTCTTCTTTGACGCGGACTCGTAGTCGTCGAGTTGCGATGCCTGCCGGCAGGGTGCAGAAAACACGCTGGAATGACGCGACGGCCGGAGCAGGGCGCGGGCCTCGACATCACACTCGCGCTCTACCTTGCCGCGCTCCTTCAGACCGATCGGAATATCGATCAGGACATGTGCATCGGGCGGGACCCCTTCCAGGACCTCAGTGATGTCGGACGCGACCCCAAACGTGCCGGTGTCACCGTCGAAGCGAAAAAAGAACCACCCGCCTTTACACCCGTCGATACCAATGGCTACCGTCATGGTTCGATTGTAGAGGAGTTGGATCATGGCTTACATGGAGACACTGAAGAAAATCAATGACGGCCGTCAGCGAATCCGCGCGATTCTCGGTGAAATGCGGGAACTGCAGGCGGCCATCGAACCGGAACAGGTCGAGGACTACGAGTTCAGTACCCCCGCGGGACCGGTACGTCTGTCGGAGCTGTTCGGCCACCACGGCGACCTGTTCTGTACTGCATGGCACATCTTCGACTTGTTGCCGGCGGGCACAGACGGCTGGAAGCCACAGTACAACTATTAAATTTTATCTTTACTTTACCGGGACTTGCAAAGCTACAAACTGATACAAACTGTTACGCCACTGCAATGATTCCGCCGCCTCCTGTCGCTAATCTTTCACCATCGCGAAAGCTACCGAATTGACAGGAGAGAACGCATGCAGCAGACCAACAGAAACTATCGCTTTGACCAGCATCTCGAGTGGTTACTGATCGTCGTCGCCATGGTTATCCCGGTGATAACGCTGTTTTCAATGACGCCCTGATGACACCGATTCCCCCAAGGTGGCATCCTTCGTTCGAGCGACCATACCGGTCGCTCTTTTTTTGCGCGGCTAAAGCGGCCCCAAGGGGCGTCCAGGCTGGCATCGCCACCGTATTCAATCAGCCTGCCGAGTGCTGGCAGCAGCACGACGGCCGTCAGCTGGCAGCCAACCGGGATCCAGATAAAGCCGAGGTACATCGCGCGAACGGCCGAGGCCGACTGGTCCGCCGTCGGCGCCAGCGTCTTGTCGAAACCCATCGAGCTCAGCAACACGCCGATGATCAGCCCCATCTCACCGTAGGCGGCACGATATCTGAATCGCCCTGCACGATACGCACGTCTTCGAGCACCGTGCCCAGCACCTCGGCCGTAATCATGGCCATCACCGTATGCGAGCCCTGCCCCATGTCCGGAATGCCGGTGAACAGCGTCACGATGCCGTCGTCGACGATCTTGATCATCGCGGCCGAGGTGTCGTTATCCGCGCCCTTCGAGCCCGACGCCTGCGCCCCGATGCCGATGCCAATACCGCGGTACTTGCCGTCACGGGGCTTCAGCTTGCCGTACTTGTCCTTCCAGCCGGCACGCTCGGCGGCCTGCGCGATACATTCCCTGAGGCCGCAGCTCGCGAACACGCTGCCGTCCATGGCCTCGTGATCGGGCCCGACCGCATTGTGCAAATGGAACTCC
>SMWD01000052.1 GCA_004357495.1 Gammaproteobacteria bacterium | reverse complement strand
GAGGTTGGCGGGGCGCGTCGGTCTCGGTGACCCAGTAGGGTGCAAGCCTGGGCTGCAGCGAGCCGATGCCCGGTTCGGAGAATTTCATTGGTTGTGCAGACAGGCAATCAGCATAAATCGGCGGCGTTGCGGATTTTGTTTTTGCGCTAGACTGACGGTCATGTCGATGAACGTGACACAAAAGCATATGCGCACGACGGCGCAGGCCGGCTGGCTTGCGGCCCGGTCGAGCCGGCAACGCGGGTCGATGGAAGGACGTCTGCTGGTTCTGCTGGGGGTCGTTTTGCTGCTTTCGATCGGGCTAATCGCCTGGTTCAGCGAACCGCCGGGCCCGGCGGAGGGTGGCATGGAGCCGCAGCAAGCTTCCGGGACGAGCGTGGAATGAATCGCGGCTTCAGCCGCGATCCGGAATATCAGTCCGCGCCTCTTGCAACTCTCATAGAATCTCCCACACAAGGTTCCACAGGAGCCTTCCCACGCGGGGTTGAGCCGACCGGCAGTCCGCCAGTCATTCGGAGTGACAGGATTGAGCTACAGGTCGAGCAGTTCGATAACCCCTGCCAGCAGTAATCCCGTTGCAATGAGCAGAAACCAGATCGTAACCATGACGTTTGTGCTTCGTCGCCAGCGCAGTTTGCGCAAACCCCAGTCTGACGCACGAGGCGGGTGCGGGGCTGTGACATGCGTCACATGACCGGCGTTGCGTGGCAACGACCGGAATCGGATCGGCGCTGGCCTCGGCCCTTGCTTTGGATGGGCTGCATTAAAAAATTGTTAAAAAACAATTCAATATTACATATTTCTAAAGTAATATATCGCTATAGGCCTCCGGGCAACAGGCGCTCGGCTCAATTTGGCATAATCCACTCATGAACTCTGCAGCAACTGAAAAAGCTTTCTTCCTGGGCCTCGTCCTCGTCGTGACCGGCGTGTTTGCAATGCTGCTGGCCGGGTTTTTTCAGCCGATTTTCTGGGCCACCATCGTCGGCATCATGTTTCTGCCGGTGCAGCGTCTCCTCGAGCGCCGCCTCAAGGGCCGTGCCTCGCTGGCCGCCGTGCTGACCGTCACCCTGATTTTTTTCACCGTGCTCGTGCCCTTATTGCTGATTGCATCCGCCGTCGTCACCGAGGCGACGGGGCTGTACGCGCGAATCCAGAGCGGAGAGATCGACCCGGGCGCCGCGTTGCGCTGGTTGCAGGAGATGACTCCATGGGCGACCGAATGGGCCGAGCGGTTCGGTGTCGACGTGCGCGAGTTGCCGCAGAAAGTTTCGGCGTTCGCCGTGCAGGCCAGCCAGTTTATCGGCTCGCTGGCGCTGACCGCCGGCCAGAACGTTGCGAACTTCATGCTGATGTTTTTTCTGATGCTCTATCTGTTGTTCTTCATTTTGCGCGACGCAGATGCGATGCTCGAGCACATGATTCGTGCGCTGCCGTTCGGCGATGAGCGCGAACGTGCGCTGTTTGCGAAATTTGCCGAGGTCTCGCGGGCGACAATCAAGGGGACACTCATCATCGGCATCGTTCAGGGGACCATGGGCGGTATTCTGTTCGCCGCACTCGGGGTCAACGGCGCGGTGTTCTGGGGCGTCGTCATGGTGTTCATGTCGATCCTGCCGCTGATCGGGGCAAGCCTGGTCTGGATGCCGGCCGCGATCTTCCTGATCGTCAGCGGCGCATACCTCAAGGCGATGATCATGGTCGTTATCGGCAGCGTGGTCATCGGGCTGACGGACAATCTGCTGCGCCCGATGCTGATCGGCCGCGATACCAAAATGCCCGATTACCTGATCCTGTTATCGACGCTCGGCGGCCTGTCACTGTTCGGCATCTCGGGTTTTGTCATCGGCCCGATCATCGCCGCTTTGTTCCTGTCGGTCTGGGCGATGTTCGCCGACGAGCACGCCACTTAACGCGAGGACGTGTTCGGGTGGATGTGTTCGGCAGTGGTAACGGCCAGCTCGTCGCCGCGCAGGAGCCGGTCTTCGATGCCAAGCAGGATCGGCTCGCCGGTAGTGCGATAGATGTTGATTTTTGCGTTGAACACGTTGCGCGTCAGCCCGTGCTTGTCGCTGATCACCAGCTTGCGGATCGTGAATGTGCCATCCGGCTGGGCACGGCCGGTCAGATAACATTTGATCGACTCGATCGCATCGCCGGCCAGTTCCAGCCCGTTCAGTTGCGCCAGGTTTTTCTGCGCTTTCTCGACAAACCGGATCGAATCCACATGGGCCAGGTCGGGGTCGAAGTCGTCGTTCTGCGAGGGTTTCGTCAGGAACTCCCCGACCAGTATCTGACCGGGCAGGGCGCGTTCGATCATGCGCGCCAGTTCGATGGTGACATCACCGACGATATCGCTGTACATCGTCGGGTTCAGGCCTTCCGCCTGGTAGAACTCGTAGCAACTGCTGATGTGGAAGCAGGCACGCAGCAGCGGCACCGTGCGGCCACGCGCCTTGTGCCGTGCGATTGCATTGTCGGCCAGTACGAGGTGCATGAAGTGGTAGAGCTGGGTGTTGGCCTCGATACCGAGATCGCGGTTCCAGATATAGAAGCCGTCGCCGGTGCTGGAGCGTGCGAAGTCGATGTTCATGCGTTTGTACAGCATCTTGCTGTGCGCCGAGTTCAGCGAATGCGACAGGCTGTTTAGCTGGGTCATCTGCTCGAAAGCACTCAGCAGGCTGAAGCCGACAATGTCGAACAACGCGGCCGCCCGGTTGGCGACGTAGCTGACGCTGTAGCGTCGCACGAGTCGGTCGATGATCTGCGCTTCGGCGTCGGTTCCGGCCAACGGCTGACGCAGTTTCAGGTGAATCGGCTCGGCCTCGAGCAGGCGGCCGGCATTGCGCAATTGCCGTTCGTCAAAATGCCGGGAGCCGGTCAGCATGCGCATGACAAACGCGTGCGGATCGGATATCGTCGAGGTGTTCTCCGGTGGTGCGCTCGCCGTCGCAATCGCATAGTCGGCGACTGCGTAGTAATGCGTCACCAGCAGCAGGAGACCGTCAGCGGACGGCGTCCAGCCGAGGATGAAATTGCTGCCGAGCGCCCAGAGTGCATGCAGATTCTTGTCAAGTTCGATCAGGTTGCTACGTTGCTTCAGATCGAGTTGGTCATCGAGACCAACGAATGCATGGGTCGAAATATATTCCAACCGCTTGGCATCAAGGTCGCGACGATGATTCTGGTGATCCGGCAAGGCTGCTACGCTCCGTGTGGCGGCTCCGCGTCTACCGGCGCCGGGACGTCAAAGGTTACCCTGATGGCTTGCGCACGAACCGGCGGAAAATATGGCTGATCAATTAAGAATATCGACTGATCATTGGTAAACTTGATCATGCGCTATCCATGGATAATATGCACCGTTTACTTGCCGAAATAACCGTTTCAATATGCCAGCCGATGTTTCCGCATCCATCCTCGCCGAGTTGACCGCGGTGACCGGCGCCGCCGGGATCACGACCGGTGCCGCCGCGCTCGAACCGCATGTCACCGAATGGCGTGGCAACTACCGGGGTCGGACGCCGGTCATGGTGGCGCCGGCCACGACCGCGGAAGCTGCTGCGATCATGCGTATCTGTCATGCGCGGCAGCTCGGTGTCGTACCCCAAGGCGGCAACACGGGTCTGGTCGGCGGCGCGATCCCGGCCTCGACCGCCGAGGCGCCGCAAATCGTGTTGTCAGCCCGTCGCCTGCAGGCGATTCGCAACCTCGATGCGGACAATTACACCATCACGGCCGAGGCCGGCTGTTTGCTCGCGGATGTCCAGGCGGCTGCGGCAGCCGCGGACCGCTTCTTTCCGCTCAGCCTTGCGGCGGAGGGCAGCTGCCAACTCGGCGGGAATATTTCGACCAATGCGGGCGGTACGAACGTTCTGCGCTACGGGAACACCCGCGATCTGGTGCTCGGCCTGGAGGTGGTTTTGCCCGACGGGCGCATCTACGCGGGGCTCAGGGGCCTGCGCAAGGACAATGCCGGCTACGATCTGAAGCAATTGTTCATCGGTGCGGAGGGCACGCTCGGTTTCATTACGGCGGCGATCTGCAAGTTGTTTCCTCCGCCGCGCAGTCTGAGTACGGCGTTCGTCGCAATCGCCGAGCCTGCCGCCGCGATTGCTTTGCTGAGTCGCGCGCGGGTGGCGCTGGGAGACCAGTTGATTGCGTTCGAGTTGATCAACCGGCGGGCCATGGACTTCGTACTGGATAACTTGCCCGAGGTGCGCGATCCGTTTGCCGCGGCGCACCCCTGGTACTTGCTGCTCGAACTCGGCAGCGCCGGGACGGGATCGGCGGCGGACGAGCAACTGGAGGCATTCCTGGCGGAGGGTCTGACGACGGGTCAGCTCATAGACGGCATCCTCGCGCAAAGTTCAGCGCAGCGGGCCGGGCTCTGGCACCTGCGGCACGGCATCTCCGAGGCGCAGAAGAAGGCCGGGGCAGGCATCAAGCACGACATCTCGGTGCCGGTGTCGCGTATTCCCGAGTTTCTGGGCGCGGCCGGGCGCGTGGTGGCCGAGCAGATCCCGGGCGTGCAGGTGGTGGCCTTCGGCCATCTGGGCGACGGCAACCTGCACTACAACCTCAATCAGCCGGAGGCAATGGACGCCGGTGCGTTTCTCGCGCTGCGGGAGCCGGTCAGCCTCGCCGTGCATTCGATCGCAGTCGGTCTCGGCGGCAGCTTCAGCGCCGAGCATGGCGTCGGTGTGCTGAAGCGGGCCGACCTCGCGCGCTGGCGCGGCGGTGTCGAACTGGAACTCATGCGCACGCTCAAGGCGGCGCTCGATCCCACCGGTATCATGAATCCGGGCAAGTTGCTGCCCGACGACTGACTGCGCCACGGCCCCCATTGTTGCGCAGCCGCTGACAGTTTAGGCTCCGCACTGGCAGACGGGTCAGGTGCGACCCGTGCGGCAGCAACAGGAACCCCAGATGTCCAGCAAAGAAACACCAGGAACGGGTCGGCGTCATTCGAGCATCGTCGTGGACGGCGTCACGCAGGCACCCAGCCGGGCGATGCTGCGCGCGGTCGGTTTCACCGACGCGGATTTCAGGAAAAGCCAGATCGGCATCGCGTCGACGTGGAGCATGGTGACTCCGTGCAATATGCATATTGACAAGCTGGCCGACGAGGCGGCAGCCGGGGCGAACGCGGCCGGCGGCAAGGCGGTCCAGTTCAACACGATTACCGTGTCGGACGGTATTTCGATGGGGACGCCCGGTATGCGTTTCTCGCTGGTCTCGCGCGAGGTCATAGCAGATTCGATCGAGACCGTCGTCGCTGCGGAAGGCTTCGATGGCTTGGTCGCGATCGGCGGGTGTGACAAGAACATGCCCGGCTGCATCATGGCGATGGCCCGGCTGAATCGGCCGGCCGTGTTCGTTTACGGCGGCACGATCCAGCCCGGCACTGCACGGCGCGATATCGTATCCGTGTTCGAGGCGGTCGGTGGCGTCGCGGCCGGCACCGTATCCGAGGCCGAACTGCTGGAGGTTGAGCGCACGGCCATCCCGGGGCCGGGCTCCTGCGGTGGCATGTACACGGCCAACACGATGGCATCGGCCATCGAAGCGCTGGGCCTGAGCCTGCCGAACAGTTCCGCACAGAATGCGATCTCGGCGCAAAAGCGTGACGACTGCCGGCGCGCCGGCGCCGCCGTTGTACACCTGCTGGAGCGGGATATCAAACCGTCGGATATTCTGACCCGCGAGTCATTCGAGAATGCGATCACGACCATCATCACGCTCGGCGGCTCGACCAACGCAGTCCTGCACCTGCTGGCCATGGCCTACGAGGCGGGCGTGGCGCTCGAACTCGACGATTTCACGCGGATCGGCGCACGCGTGCCGGTGCTGGCGGACCTGCGCCCGAGCGGCAAGTACCTGATGTCCGAGCTGATTGCGATCGGTGGTATTCAGCCACTGATGAAGCGCTTGCTCGACGCCGGCTTGTTGCACGGCGACTGCATGACGGTAACGGGGCAGACGCTGGCCAAAAATTTGGCCGATGTCGGTGATTATCCAGCCGATCAGGACATCATCCGTGATCTTGATGATCCTATTAAGAAAGATAGCCATCTTGTTATTTTATATGGAAATGTTGCGCCAGAAGGCGCGGTTGCCAAGATCAGCGGCAAGCAAGGCATGCGCTTCAGCGGCCGGGCGCGCTGCTACGGATCGGAGGAGGCAGCGCTGCAGGCGATCCTCGACGGGACCGTGGTGGCCGGCGATGTGCTGGTGTTGCGCTACGAGGGGCCG
>SMWD01000051.1 GCA_004357495.1 Gammaproteobacteria bacterium | reverse complement strand
GGCCGGCTGGGCATCGCGCACCGGATTCCGTCCGCGGGCGAGGTCGGCACGTTGATAGCGGCGTTCGCCGGCAAAGCGGAGCAGAGCCCGAGATATGTCGACAATCTGCTGCGCGTGTTCGCGTCCGAGGCACACGGCAACATCTGCATCACTAATGCCAGGTGCACGGAGTGCGACGTCGGGTTCTGCAAGCGCTTGCGGAACCGCTAGCGAGTCGGGCCGCACTTGCCGCTAGGCGTCATGGCGAATCGGCCGGAGAGCCGCATATATCCACGGGTATACGCCCCAAAAGCTGGCATAAGCCTCATATTCCAGCCATTGCCGGGCGTACCGGGTCGATCCTGCCCGACCTTAATGTTCTAAAGCAGAAGCCCATCACGGCCGATTAAGTCCCTGACTCTCTATAATTTACATGGGGTGCAGAGCGACAACGCAAAGGACCGTGGGTATTGGTGTTCACAGAACTTAACGATTTTGGCCCGGTGTGGCCGATCTGGCTGGCGGGCGCCGGTCTGGTCGTGCTCGGCTGCACCTTGTTATTGCTATTGCTGATCAAGCGTGCGGATGTCGAGGCGTTTTTTCGCAGGACGCTGATGCGTGCTCCGACCTTGCGTGGGCGGCTGCTCGTCGGCTTTTGCGTTGCCGGCATGATTCCGCTGCTGACCCTGCCGCCGTTGCTGGTGCTCAATGCGGCATCGGCGCTGCAGAAACAGCAAGCCATGCAGGTCGAGGGTATGGTCAGGTCTATGGCCGGCGATCTGCTTGCGCCGATCGATCGACAGGTCGGTGACATTGCGACACTCGCCGGGCACATCGATAACGTCGGCGATACGAGCAAGGCGGCGCTCGTCCGGTGGTTGTTACGACATCATGAGCGTCATCCCGAGTATGTATCGATGTGGATTGCGAGACCGGACGGTGAGGTCGTCGCCGCGACGGCGTTTGCGGGCGAACCGGGCCAGTCAGGTGTGAAGTCATGGTCCGGTCCGATCGCGGGTGTTGCCCTGATGGACTATTTCCGGGCAGCGGTGGCACAGGAGGGCGTGTACCTGTCGTCAGTGCGCAAGGGAGTCGCCGCAGGTTACCACCCGACGATGTTCATCAGTGCGCCCCTGGGCGATCCGGGTACCCGGCCATGGGGGCATCTCCAGGTCCAACTCGATCTGGGCAAGTTAATCGGCGCGCGGTTTGACGCGGGTGTGCTGCCCGGCACACATGCCGTGCTGCTCGATGCCCGCGGCCGGGTCGTACTGCGGTCCGATGGGGCGATTTTCGCGTCTTTCCAGGACCTCGCCGGCCATCCACTGTTGCCGGAAGTCTCCCGCCCGGCGGGCTCTGGTCAGGCTGGAGATGCCGGTGACGAGCGTGCCTATATATTTTCGGGCTCGGTCGATCAGTCGGGCGCCGTCGGTGCATACATGGCCGCGGCCCGGTCACTCGGCAATGGCTGGCGGATGATCGCCATCGTGCCGATGTCGGCATTGACCGGCGTGCTGTTAACGCCGTTGCTGTTATCGCTGGTCTGGGCCGCCATCGCATTTCTGCTGGCACGCGGCCTCGCCGGCCTGTATAACGGCATCGTGTCCGATCCGCTGCGTGAACTCGATGAGTCGCTGTACCTGTTCGATTCTGAACCCACGATCAGCGTCATTCCGACCGCGCCGGATCAGGCGCCGGCCGAGATCCAGGCAGTCTACAACCGGGTGCGTGAATCGTTGCGCAAGAGCCGCAACTCGTATCACACCATGCTCAAGGCCCTGAACGACGGCGAGGCGTTGCGGCAGGAACTCAGAGAAGGCGGCCGGGGCATTGATCCCACCACCAAAGCCTTCACCGTTCTCGAGGAGTCCGGCGAGCCGACCGGCGCGACCACGGTCAACACTACGTATACGGGCCGACTGGACCCGGTCACCGAACTGCCCGGCAGGGAACTGTTCGACGAGTTCTTCGCCGAGGCCTGGTCGCTTGGCGTGGTTGGCGGTCGCTCATTGTCACTCATTGTTATCGGCGTGGATACGGCCGATGACGTACAGCTGAAGTTCGCGGCACTGGCCTTCGGTGACGCCGCCGGCCGCGTCCTGGACCTCGTCGCCCGGATCGATGCGAATCAGTTCGCGATGGTGTTACCGGATACGGATCAGGCGGACGCGCTGGCCGTGGCAGAGCGCACCTTGAAGTCGCTGCAGGGCGTGCTCGCGAACCGGAGTGGCGATAAAGTCCCGTGCCTGAATCTCGCCGTCGTTACGATCGTGCCGAATCCCGACGGTAATAGCGACTCATTCGTCAAGCTTGCACAACGCGTCTTGCTGGCTGCCCGCAACAAGGGTGACGGCCAAATCGCCTTTACCGACCACCAGGGGAAGATCAAGATCAAGGAGTCGAGCGACATCGACATGATCGAGTGGGATGCCGACGAAGCCGGCTAGCGGGTAGGAGCGGCTCCCACAAAAGCCTGATCACACAAGCTGGCCCCACGACCGGTCCGATACCCTATAATCGGTGTCCCGGGTTTTCGAGGAGTCACGCGGTGCTGTTACATTCATTCTTCGTCACGCCGAATAATCGGAAGGTTGAGGCGTTCATCAAGCATTTCGACCTCGATGTCGAGATTCACCAGGTTAACTTTCGCGAGCGCGAGACTCAGACCGATGAATTTTACGCGATGAACCCGATGCGCAAGGTGCCGGTGCTGGTCGACGGTGACTTTGTCATCTGGGAGTCCAACGCGATAATCACTTATCTCGCCACCGTCTTCCCGGAGACCGGCATGCTGCCGACGGATCCGCAGGGGCGGGCCGATGTCGACCGCTGGTTGCATTGGCAAAGTTGTCACCTGATGCCGGCGATGGGCGCGCTGAAGCTCAGCGATGAAAAGGATTTCGATGCAATCATGCCCTTGCTCGAGATCTTGGATGCCCATCTGCAGGATCAGCAATTCGTCTGCGGCGATCTGACGGTGGTCGATTTTGCGATCGCAGCCTATACGTTGACGAAGCTGGGACGGAAAATGGACTACTCCGGCATGCCGCACGCAGCGGCGTGGCGCGATCGTGTCTCGCAACTCAAGGGTTTTGTCGCAACACAGGTCAAAGTTCCCGCCTGATCGCGCCCGTCGCATCGGGACGAGTCGACAGGAGAGCAGCCCGTGTACACCAATGTCTGGTACGTTGCAGGTTTCAGCAAGGACCTGACCGATGCCCCGATCAAGGTCACCATGCTGGGTGCGGATTTTGTCCTGTTTCGGGATGCCGAAGGCCAGGCCATGTGCATCAGCAACGTTTGCCCGCATCGCGGTGCGAGCCTCGCCCAGGGAACCTTACTCAAGGACGGTAGCCTCGCCTGCCCGTTTCACGGCTGGCAGTTCAATGGTGGCGGCACGTGTACGTTGATCCCGTCGCGCCGCGATCACGAAGTCGATGTCGTCGCCCCGGGTGCGCGCACGGACGCTTACGCAACCGTCGAGAAGTACGGCCTGATCTGGGTCTGCGTCGGCGACGATCCGGATGCCGCCGCGCCGATCCCGGACATCCCGGAATGGGGCGATGACAGTTTTCGGTTTGCGGCACACGAGGAAGTCTGGGATGCGAATTATCATCACGCGAAATTTACCAACCTGGACTATGTGCACCTCGCCGTCGTGCATGGCATCACGTTCCAGGGCCAGGACAACCCGATACAGGCGCCCGAGCATCGGGTGACGACGCACGAGCATGGTTTCCGGTCTATCATGCAGACGAACCCGCGCCCCAGCGAAGGGGTCTGGAGCAAGCTGCGTGAAGAGGGCGCAAAGGTCGAGTCGATCATGAAATTCTGGGTCGCCGGCATGACCCTGCGCGGTCAGGTCGAGATCGGCGGTGTCGGCTCCGGGCGCTTCAACATGTTCTACGAATTTTCCACACCGATCGATGACCGGACGACGATGATGCGTCATTACTTTATTCGCAACTACAAGATGGAAGAGGACTTCGATACCGAGCATACCCGTCGTAATCTGCAGAACATCCATCAGGACAAAGCCATCGCCGAGGCGCAGCGCCCGAAGATTGCCCCGGCAGGTCCGGACCCGCGTGGCCTGTACACGCATGACGAGGACAAGATCATGCTGGCGTACTGGGGCCTCATGGCAGACATGCGCAACAAGGGCTGGCAGATCGACCGTGGGAAACTGGCCGTGGCGGAGCGGGATACGTTCCTGCGCGTGATTCCTTCGCCGGCACGCAGGACGAATCCGGACGGCTGGGTCTATGCAGCTATGCCGCGCATTCCGGCCCGCGCCAGCGCGGCGCGGCCCGCCGCTGAGATCGGGTTCGTCGACATCACCCGGGTGCAGCCGACCCGGGCACCTGATTACGGCCTGTCCGCGCCGGTCGTTCCGCACCACCCGAAGTCTAACGCCACGCTCGAGTGGGAAGCCGGCGCATTGAAGATGATCGAGCAGGCGCCGTCGTTCGTGCAGCCGATGATCATCGAAAATGCGGAAAAGGCGGCGAAAGAACAGGGCCACAATCTCGTGACCGTCGAACTGGTCAAGGCGCTGCAGGCGCAGCAGGCCGTCGGCGGCTGACACCAATGACATACGCGGGCCCGCCCCGCACCATACGGGCCGTGTGACGCCCGCGAAGGAGGTTACGATGATGTCGATTCGAGTGCTGTTGCTTTCCGTCACGTTCGTGCTCGTCAGTTGTTCGGACCCCGGCGGCCAGGCCGATGGTCCCACCGCCCCGTTATTCGATGACCTCGGCGAGCATGGCTATCAGATCAGGGTCGGCAGTGAGGCCGCGCAGCAGTATTTCGACCAGGGTTTGAATCTCATGTACGGCTTCAATCATCACGAGGCGATCCGGGCGTTCCGGGAGGCCGCGCGCCTCGATCCGGATTGCGCCATGTGCGACTGGGGGCAGGCGGCGGCGCTGGGCCCGAACATCAACAAGGCCATGGACGATGCGGATATCGCGACAGCTTATGCGCTGGCGCAAAGTGCGCTCGAAAAATCGGCCGCGAGCCCGTTGGTCGAACAGGCCCTGATCGGCGCACTCGCGGTGCGCTACGATCCCGCCTCCAACGACGCGCGGGCCGACCTCGACCGCGCGTATGCCGATGCGATGCGTGACGTTGCCGCGCAATTTCCCGACGACCACGAGGTCCAGACGCTGTTCGCCGAGGCGTTGATGACGACGATGCCGTGGGATTACTACAGGGAGGACGGCGCGCCGAAGCCGGCGACCGTCGAGGTCATCGCTGCGCTGGAATCCGTCCTCGCCGGCAACCCGGATCATCCCGGTGCGATTCATTTTTATATTCACGCCGTCGAGGCGACCGATACGCCGGACCGTGCTGAGCCCTATGCCGACCGGCTGCGGACACTGGTGCCCGGCGCGGGGCATCTCGTGCACATGCCGTCGCATATTTACCTGCGCGTCGGCCGCTATGCCGACGCGTCACAGGCGAACGTGCTGGCCGCCAGCGCCGACGAGTCGTATATCGCGCAATGCAAAGCGCAGGGCTTTTACCCGGCCACATACTACCCGCACAATATTCATTTTCTGTGGTACACATCCGCGATGGAGGGGCGCCGCGATGTCTCGATAGCGGCGGCCCGTAACTTATACGACGTATTGCCGCTCGACCAGGTCGACAAGTTTCGCGAAGTCGAATACTTTGTGCCCATTCCGCTACTGGCCAACGTGCGTTTCGGGCAATGGGAAGCGATTCGCGCGGCAAAGCGACCGCCGGAGCGCTGGCTCTATGCGTCCGCGATGTGGCACTACGCGCAAGGCTTGGTGAAGCTTGCCGGTGGCGATCCTGCCGGTGCCGGTGCCGAACTCGCGGCGCTGGAAGCGATCCTCGCCGACGAACGCATCGACTCACTCGAGATTCCATTCCTCATGGGCAAGAGCAATGCCGCCATTGCACGTGACGATCTCGCAGCGCAGATTGCGCTGGTCGGCGCCGACCCGGAGGCGGGCATCGCGCTGTTGCACGCGGCGATCGAGAAACAGGATGCGTTGCCGTATACCGAGCCGCCTTACTGGTTTTACCCGATCCGTCAGCGACTCGGCGCGGCGCTACTGGCGCAGGACCGGTCGGCCGAGGCCGAGGCTGTGTATCGCGAGGATCTGGCGGTATACCGCCACAATGGCTGGTCGCTGTCCGGCCTGGCTCAGAGCCTGCGCGAGCAGGGCAAGGGCGAGGAGGCGGCCGAGGTCGAAGCGGAGTTTACGGCGATCTGGCTGGCAGCCGATGTCTCGTTGGCAGGTTCCATGATCGAGTAGTCGCCGGTGCCTATTTCTTACTGATAAAGAGTTTCCGGCCAGTGTCCTTGCTGGATTGTGGTTGTAGGACAGGAGAAAGGAAGCGGTTTCTGGTGTCCTACAAACTGGCACAAACTGTCCAGCCGACATGGGTCGGGACCTCTTTCTGAGACTGTGGCCCGCAGGCGCCCCGAAGGAAGTGCCCTTGGGGTAGACGCGGGCCTTAGGCCGGAAAATAAATCTGGTACCAGTGGTGTCCCACAAAGAATGTCTAGCAAGAATCAAGGCTATGATGGCACGGGTATACCCAGACCAGCGACGCCCGATGGACATGTAATCAGCATCTCCCGAACAAGTGTATTTGCGCAGCTCTTGTGGGAGCGGCTTTAGCCGCGAAAAGCGTACCCCCGCGGGGAATCGCGGCTAAAGCCGCTCCCACAACAGTTGCTCCATCGTGGGGTAGCTAGTTTGTGGGACACCACTGATCTGGTACTCTTTTCCGGCAATTGAGGTGGGTGATGCATAAATTGGCAAAAGAAAAATGGGGCCTGGCTTCTGTTTGCCTGGTAATGGTCGCCGCTACTGCAGCGGTCGACGTCGATGCACCGGACGCGGTGGCGGCTTACGACGGTGATTTGTGTACTCTGTCGCAGAGTATCTTGTTGAATGCGCGGCCGGGCCAGGTCGATATCGTCGTCGACCGAGCCGCCCGTGGCAGTGGCTTCGGGACGCTGCAGATGAATATCGATGAGGAACATGCTCATGTCGTTGTCGCGATGCTGACCGAGGAGGTCGAGGTCGATGGACAGACGCTGGCCGCGTCGGTGTGGTGCAAGCAGGTCAATCAGGATCGCGTGAATGATGTCCTCGGCGCGCAACTGGAGGGGCCGCCGCGGAGCTGCCGTGACGTGAATGAACACACATACCGGCAGGCACTCGCTACGCTGACAATCGAGCAGCGCCGCGCCTACGACAGTGCGGACAGGCCGTTGCGCTTTGTCGACGACTACAATGCGGGTGCCGGCGCCGCCTGGATCCCGTCGGTTGTCAACGACTACATTGAATGGGTTGACCCTGCGCAGGATGACACTGCCCGGGGCGAGCAGGCCTACCTGCGTGTCCAGGCACCGTCGGTGCAGGTCCCCTGGGATTCGCAGGGCCGCGACTGGTACAAGGGCACGCATCATTGCAAGGTGATTACACTGGCCGCAATGCGTCGCTGGATGACCGTTGGCGCGCTCGCAGGGTCGACCGAGTTGTTTCCCCGCGCGAATCCGGTGTGCACGCAGCCTTCACGCATGACTTCGGTCGTCGGTAGCTGCATCCAGTTTTTCGGTCCGGCCGATGCAACGTTTTGCACAGATTACAGCGGTGCCGGCTGGACAACCGATGCCGCCAGTGCGCAATGCGCCGGCCGACATGTGACGAAGGCCGCGTGGCTGGCGACCGAGCGCAACTACGTGGGCACCGGTGGTCTGTTCAGTACACTCAGTTGCGAGGCGCGCGATGCGATCAGCGAGGTCAGGCAGCCGCCGATCCGCATGACCGAAAGTGGGCATTTCGGCACCTGCGTGTTTCGTTGCAACCAGGCGGACGAGTCACTCTGGCATTCGCTGACCGGCGTCCCGGTTTCGAACCAGGGTCGCGGGGGCATGCAGCGCGCATGTGACCTGTTCATCGAACCGTAGCCCGCCGCCGGATCACACCGCGACGATCACCCATGTACCTACGGGCATAATACGCATTGAGTTAAATGGGGCTGATTACGAAAAATTGCGAGCCGCATCTCCGACCGGTAGCGGTTTATCTGGAATAATGTGAACGTTCGTTGTTACGGGTAGACCCATGAGTAACCTGATTTGGCTGATGGGTCCAACCGCAGCCGTATTGATCATTGCGTATATCGTCACGCGCCGTCGTATCGATCTGGAAGACAGGCAACCGAAATACGACGAAGACTCCGGAACATTCGTTCCTCCGGTGATGAGCAATACCCCCTCCAAACGGCGTCGTGTTTATTACGGAGCCGTGCTGGATCCCGGATTTGACTGCTGTGAGCCTGCCGAGCGCCTGCGTAAAGAGCGATACCTTCCGGTCGATGCGCCGAAACTGCCATTACCCGGCTGCGACAAAGCCAAATGCGAGTGCGCGATACGGCCAACCAAGGACCGACGGTCGGCGGGTTGGCGGCGTGGCGGCGACATCGGGCTATACGCCCAAGAGGATGACGTAATCGTTACCGTCAGGAAAGAACAGCGCGTACGCAAGGATAGACGCGAGTACTGATCCCGTGCGGGTCAGTATTCGTCCCAGGACAACGATCCGGCGGAGTCATCGTTCGGAGTCGTCGCTCCATCACTCAACCGATACACGACCGTTTCGGCTGACCCATCCAATATAAATGTATCGACGACCTGAAGATTCGGATCACGGGTTTCCGTATGCACGATGCTGAGTTGGTACTCACCCGCCGGGACATTATCGATGACGGCGATCCCGTCTATATTGGTGGTCGCGACGTGCGGAGAGGCGACGACGATGACGTAGCCGAGCATGTGATCGTGGATGTTGCAGCCCATCGTCACGAGTCCGGGCGAGTCGAAGCGGATTGGAGCGGGTTGCGTGCCCTTGTAAAGCGGCAGTTCGAAATTGTTTGGCCGGGAGAACGAATACACGTGATGGCTGACGGTATCGCTGTTCGGAAATCGCACCTGGGCGCCGGCCGGGATTACAAGCACTTTTGGGCTGAAGGCCAGGCCAACCTGGTCGACCACGTAAGGCGGGGTGCCGACGACTGGTGGCGCGGGGTCACCCGCCAGCGCAGTCAACACGACCGCCATCGCGGAAACCGGCGTACCGGTCTCGTCGATGATCGAGACCGTCACTGCCGCTGCACCGCGCGCCAATAGCGCGGCGAGCGCCGCCACTATCCAGCCGGAGCGTCTCGGGGGCATCTGTTTACTGTGGTGCATGATGTGGGGGGCTTTCTCGACAGGCTTACGAGCAATTTTCCCGTTCGGTGACGAGCCAGTATGTGACGTAATCCACGCAATGCGAAGATTGTTACATATAAGGTGTTTCGTGGGATTTTGCCGGTTTTCGGGGTCACATATTAATGGGTAGTCTGCGCGCGCAAGTCTTCGTTCTGGTCGCGTTGTTGGTCGTCATAACGCAGGTGGCGACCGTTACGATCGTGCTCTACACGGCGAACCGTGATGTTGCGGCGCAGGCGCATGAGGCGATCGGTACCGGCGGCGGCATTCTTCGTCAGATCATGGACGGACGCGCCAAGCAGTTACGCGACACGGTCCAGCTACTCGTTTCCGATTTCGGTTTCAAGCAGGCGGTTGCCAGCGATGATACGGAGACGATCTCATCCGTGCTGCGCAATCACGGCAGTCGTATCGAGGCAGATATCGCAATCCTGCTGAATGAAGACGGCCAGATTATCGCCACATCCAGATCACTCGGCGGTGACGAACTCGCTTTTCCCAACTTCGTACATGATGCCGAAGCGACCGGGTTTGCCCGGGCGACGCTGATGGTGGACGGCAAAATGTATGAGGTGATGACGGTGCCCGTCAAGGCGCCCTTGCCGATCGCCTGGGTGACGATGGGATTCGAGGTGGGCGACGCACTGGCATCGAGCCTGGCCAGTCTGCTAGGCCTCGACGTGACCTTTCTGCAGGAGGGAGGCGGCTCCGCTCGGCGGTTCGGCACATCATTGTCGAATAAGGACACCGCCATCATTGCAACCGAGATGTCGAAGCTGGCCACGACGCCGGGACCGGCGCTGGCTATCGACCGGCTCGGGCGTGAGCAGGTTGTCCTGCGGCTGCCGTTTATCGATGAATCGAGCGGGGTCTATATTTATCTGCAGAAATCGCTCTACGACGCGATGGCGCCGTACCGGCTTCTGCGCCTCGGCATCCTGGTGCTGAGTGCGATTGCGTTGCTGCTGGCGCTCGGTGGGGCGCTCTGGTTGTCACGCGCCGTCAGTACTCCGGTCCGTACGCTGGTGACCGCTGCTCAGCGCATTATCGATGGCGACTATCGTGAGCAGGTCGAGGACGGTGCAAAGCACGAGATCGGAGAACTGGCCAGGGTATTTAATACGATGCAGGCCAGTATCGCAGAGCGCGAGGAGCGTATCTCCTATCACGCGCGCTTCGATACGTTGACCGGTCTGCCGAATCGATTCCAGATTCTCGAAAAGTTGCCCGACCTGATAGAGCGAGCCGGGCTGGTCGAGCGCTCGGTTACGATCATGGAAATCGGATTGAGCGGCGTCGCGCAGATCAAGAGCAGCCTCGGTCATGACCTGGCGGACAGGTTGATCGTGCATGTGGCCGAGCGACTACGGGCAAACCTGGATTCGCGCTACCTGCTGGCGCGGCTGGAGAGCGATCAGTTCCTGATCGTACTGGATGACGCGAACATGGGTATGGCGGTCGAACTGGCCGAGTATCTGTGGCAACTGCTGGACGATGGATTCTCCGTTCGCGACGTCAACGTGACTCTCGATGCGGTATTTGGTATCTGCACTGCTCCGCAACACGGGACCGACCCGGAGCGCCTGCTCGTACGCGCATCCGTTGCAAAGAACAAAGCACAGGCGTCCCATCAGCGTTGTGGAGCTTACGAGGATGGCCTTGAAGAGAGCTACGTGCGCCAGGTGACCTTGCTGGGCGGCCTGCGTCGTGCTGCCAGCCGCAACGAGCTTCTCCTGTACATGCAGCCGAAATATGATCTTGGCACCGGGCGTGTGATCGGCGCCGAGGCACTCGTACGATGGCAGCATCCGGAATTTGGCTGGCTCATGCCCGACCAGTTCATTCCCGCGGCAGAACAGGCCGGGAATATTTCG
>SMWD01000050.1 GCA_004357495.1 Gammaproteobacteria bacterium | reverse complement strand
TGACATAATGAGTGCCGGGTGAAAATCACGCCGGTTTGTCGACATTTTGACGCGTCGGGACGGGCCGATGCGCTCCCCGTTTGCCGCATTGCCAGCCCTTCCCTTTTGTCTCGCAGAGTACGATACTTCGACCCGGGCTTGGCAACATTTAAAAGGGGGTGATCCGAATGTCTAGTGAGAAACCAAAGGTATTCGTTACAACTTCGCGTCTCGGATTGAGGGTGGCGCAAGCTTCACCGTAACGCCGGGAACGACGGGTCGCGATACCGATCCGGAGGTTGGGGATGCCTGATCTCGCGAAGGGCCGCCTGTGGCGGCCCTTTTCTTGACCTTGCCGAGCGCCGCCTGTCGCGGCCCTTTAAAATAACGAATAATGTGAATCAGGAGACGACCACCATGATCATTGCCAATCGAAGCACCCGGATGAAGACACTGCGACGAATCTTCGCATACGCTCTGCTGCTGTGTACCTTGCTGGCCTCGAACATCACGCTTGCCGCCGACGCCCCGACCGTGTTGATCACCGGCTCCAACCGCGGCATCGGCCTCGAACTGGCCAGACAATACGCCGAGCGCGGCTGGAATGTCATCGCGACATGCCGCAAGCCCGCAGCAGCCGATGACCTGAAGGCGATTCGCGCTGAACATCCGAACCTGGTCATCGAACAACTCGACGTCACGGATCACGCACGGATCGACGCACTGGCCAAGCAGTACAAGGATACGCCGATCGACATCCTGCTCAATAATGCCGGCATCTCCGGCGGCCACGATAACGCCAAATTCGGCGAGATGAATTACGAGGTCTATTACAAGGTGCATGAGGTCAACGTCATCGGGCCTACCAAGATGGCGGAGGCCTTCCTGGGAAGCGTCGCACAGAGCGAACAGAAAAAAATCATCAACATCACCAGCGGTCAGGGCTCGATTACCAATACCTGGGGCTGCTGCACCTTCTACCGTTCGAGCAAGGCTGCGCTGAACATGATCATGCGCAACCTGTCGCTCGAACTGAAGAAAAAGGGCATCACGGTCGGCCTGATCTCGCCGGGCTTTGTCAGAACCGACTTCACGCCGGGCCTGGATCTGCCGATGATGATCACACCCGAGGAGAGCGCGGCCAAGGTCATCGCAGTCATCGACGACTACGACCTGTCGAAGACCGGCACGTTCCTCGGCAAAGACGGTCAGACCTGGCCCTGGTAGTCGACCAGCGGCCAACCGGGTCGGCGCAGGCACACAAGCCATGGGCAAACTCGTATACGGAACCACTCGCGCATTCGATCGCAGAGAATATCGTCCTCGGCCAAATCCGCTCGGGCCTGCCGGCGGCCGGGCAGACGCCGTAACGACCGACCCTGCCTGATCGAGCCGTACGAGTTTTTGCCGCAAGCTTGCAGAAGCTGTTGTGGGAGCCGCTCCCACACATACCCCAACAAATGCCCCATGCAAATGCTTCCCTGACATATACCCCCATAAATGCCCCATGCAAATGCCTCCTGACACATACCCCCACAAATGCCCTTGCGGTATCCTGCCCGAGAGTTTTTCACCCGCTGCCAGCAAAGAGACCACCCATGAAGTGCCTGACTGTTGCCGGATTGTTCGCCGTTTTACTGGCCGGACCGGCGCCGGCTGAACCCGCCCCGGAGAGCTTCGCTACCGTGCACACCGAGCCGTCAACACCCACAGTGCTGATCACCGGCTCAAACCGGGGCATCGGCTTCGAGTTCGTGCGGCAATTCGCCGCACGCGGCTGGCGCATCATCGCGACGACCCGCCGGCCCGACCGGGCCGACGACCTGATCGAGTTGGCAAAATCCAACCCCGACATCGTCATCGAGCGCCTCGACGTCACCGACCACGCGGGCATCGACGAACTCGCCGCGCGCTATGCCGACCGGCCCATCGACATCCTGCTGCTGAACGCCGCACTGGGGCCTGCGCCCGCGACCGCCATGGCCCAGCTCGAGACACTGGACTTCGAGCTCGCACAGCGGCACTTTGCGGTCAACGCGATCGGGCCCATGAAAGTCAGCCAGGCTTTCTACGCCAACGTAAAAGCCTCCGACCGAAAGCAGATCATTGCCATGTCGAGCGACTCCGGCTCGTTCGTCGCCGGCTCCCAGGCACCTATCCTGTTTCACTACAAGGCCAGCAAGGCGGCGCTGAACATGTACCTGCACACACTCGCGTTCGCGGCGCAGAAGCGCGACGTCACCGTCGTCATGCTGCACCCGGGGCTGGTCGGCACCAATCCACGGCTCGCGAAATTTCCCGGCGCCCTGAAAACCGAAGACAGTGTCCGCCAGCTAATGACTGTCATCGACGGACTGACGAGCGAGGACAACGGCCGGTTTATCCGCTATACAGGCGAAACAATGCCCTGGTGAGCCGCGGCCCGGCACACACGCACCTTCCTGTTGCAACACGGCGCCGGCATGACAGACCACAAGCCCGCCAGGCGCGAGTCACTCGGGTGGTTCTGGTATTATCTTCGTCGAGAACAACAAGCGAGGACGATACGATGACCACGAAGAACAGGGCAGCGCGTTTCTCCAGCTTAATCATTGCAGCCACGTGCCTGATCATCGGTGTGCCGACTTACCTTTCGGCAGACGAAACCTGCATGTCGCCGTACATGGCGAAGATCGTCGGCCAAGAGGACTTCATCTACGTCTGGACCGTCGGCCTCGAGGGTGTCGGCGACGGTTCCGACAAACTCGTGACGGTCTCTGTCAACCCGGCATCGCCGACCTACGGCGAAGTCATCCACTCGATCTCGGTCGGCGGGCAGCATGAGGCGCACCATTCGGGTCTGACGGACGATCGCCGCTACCTGTGGGCCAGTACGCTCGACGGCAACCAGATCTTCATCTTCAACGTACATACCGACCCCGCGAAGCCGAGTCTGCACAAGACCATCAATGATTTCGTCGCGGCCACCGGTGGCGTCGTCGGCCCGCATACGAACTACGCACTGCCCGGCCGCATGCTGCTGACCGGCCTGTCCAACAGCGAGGACTTCACCGGCCGTACGGCACTCGTTGAATACACGAATGCCGGCGACTATATCCGAACCCTGTGGATGCCGACAGACGACAAGTTGAACGGCGCCGACAAGAGCGGAGAATTCGCCGGCGGCTACGGCTACGACGTCCGCGCCCTGCCCCGGCGCAACGTGCTGATCACCTCTTCGTTCACCGGCCACACGAATTACATGCGCAACCTCGGCGAGTTGATGGGCGACGCCGAAGCAATGCAGAACTTCGGCAACACCGTCGTGATCTGGGACCTGCACACGCGCCAGCCGCGCAAGATTCTCGACGTGCCGGGCGCACCGCTGGAGATCCGCTGCGCGTGGGGCAGCCGACACAACTACTGCTTCACAACGACGGCGCTGACCTCAAAGATCTACCTGATCTACGAGGATGACGAAGGCGAGTGGCAGGCGCAGGCTGTCGCGGACATCGGCGACGCCGCGCTGATTCCACTGCCGGTCGATATCTCGATCTCGGCGGACGACGGCCTGTTGTGGGTCGACACCTGGAATGACGGCATGACACACGTGTTCGATATCTCCGACCCGTTCGCGCCGAAAGAGATCTACACCAAGCAGATCGGCGATCAGGTCAATATGCTGTCGCAGAGCTGGGATGGCAAACGCATCTACTTCACGTCATCGCTGCTGGCAAACTGGGACAAACCGGAAGGTCGGGCAGGTGAACTGCAATACTTCAAGGCCTTCAGCTGGGACGGCAAGGCCCTGCAACCGCAGTTCGCGATCGACTTCATCGCGGCCGGGCTCGGCCGACCGCACCAGATGCGCTTTGGCGCCTACTCGCTGTATGGCATGGCGCCACCTGCGCGCAGCGCGAGTGCTGATTGAGTATTGCCCGCGAAAATATCGCATCGAAAAATAAACCGATCGCTGACACATGAACTGGCCGGGAATCATCATGGCAGCCGCGGGCGTACTGGCACCGGGCTATTCGCAACTCGAATTCCCGGCGCCGGTGGCGGGTACCTACGAACTGCCGCGGCTGTGGGCAGCCGCTGACGGCAACATCTTACGCAGCGACGGCGCAGCCACGCGCCTGCATGAACAACTGGGCGACAAAGCCGTCATCCTGAGTTTCATCTACACCTCGTGCGGCGATGTCAACGGCTGCCCGCTGGCCACGTTCGTGCTAAGCCGGCTACAGGGGCCGATTCAAGACGATCCCGGGCTGCGCGATCGCGTGCGGCTCGTCACGCTGAGCTTCGACCCGCAACATGACACGCCGGCAGTCATGCGCCGATACGGTCAGAGTTTCCGGCAGGATGGCTTCGACTGGCGTTTCCTGACGACCGAATCGACACAAGCCCTGGCGCCGCTGCTCGACAGCTACGACCAGTCGATTCTACGGGAAGACGGTGACTCGGGGACGGTCATCTCACACGTCCTGCGCGTCTACCTGATCGACACAGACAAACAGGTGCGCAACATCTACAACACATCGTTCCTGCACCAGGAAACGATACTCAGCGACCTGCGAACCGTGTTGAAGCCGCGGGACGACTGGCGTAATTGAGATCACTCACGCAAGGGCGACTACGGCTCGTAGAAACGGCACGATAAAAAGATACCGGGTAACTTGTTTCCCATTTAGAACGCGCCACTTTGACTGAAACGAAGAGGTGATAGATGTGATAGCCTCAAACTTGATCGTTCAGACAGTGTCAAATCAGCTTTCGCCCACATGACTGCTTCGCGCTTGTAAGCGGCCAGTCCACTAGCTAGAAGAATGACGTTGCGAGTGTCTCAGATCGGCCAAGAGCGGACACTTCGAACTTCTACATGATCACACTGGACCCGAATTCTCTTAATACGGTATTTGAATATCAGTCAGTACGGGAAGGTCCATGTATTCCTCCACCACCTGACCAGTGCGCTCTATCGCAGAGGAATTGATCGAAGGTTGCGAACGGAAGAACGGTTTCCGCAAGCTCTATAGCTGCGATTTCTCATCCCTTGGGACTTTTAACGTGTCTGAACATCCGTTTTTAGGGGCGTAATCATAAACAATTTCAATGCCTAGTTCGCAAACGCGAAAATAATCACCTTGATGATAGGGATAACTGAATTTGCCACTAGCACTACCAGTAGAAATCTTCTCCAAACCAGATTTGCAACTGCGTCTACTGGTAAAACCGCTAGCACAAGATACAGAATGGTAGATGACAACGTCGCCCTTGGCACCCTGCCATTCCAGGTATGATTCATAGCGCTTCCAGTACAGAAAGGAACCGGTTCTTTTTTTCACAACCGTGAATGATATTTTCGCATCCTCAAAATTTTTGTTGTCAGGGAAAACGAGCAGCTGGGCATAGATATCACCAATACCTTGGCTCTGGTCTGTAGCTGAATCATTATTAGAATTCATCGCAGACAAACCCAGCGCTATCATGCTAATTATCCAAACCATATTCTCTCCCCTGGCGTTTAGCCGTTTGACCCGACGGGCTATTTCACTTCGGTATTCCGGTGAAGGCTAGTAACAAGACCATAGTCACATCAATTAAATTTCAGGAAAGGCTTATATAGGAAACATGGGCAGCGTGAGTATAAGAAGAATAAAAGCTATCTCCGTTTAAGTCCAAGCCTTCATAGCCAAGAAATCCCATCCGCCTGCTGTGGGTCGATACGGGCCAAATCGCTGCAAGACAGAAAAATGGCGGCTATCAGCAGTTTCCGGACGTTCAGATGTGATCAAATCTGACGCTGTTGGTCAGATCAAGTGCCGACTAATACAGATAGCCGTTACGCCCAGATCGCGGTCGGGCCGCAGAGGCCCATATTTTCTTTTTGTCCGGCCACCACGATACAGCATGGCCGTCGGCCGGAAACTCTTTGTGACGAGTGTTCCTTGTTTAAGGAACAAAGTAGTGCGGTCGGCGGCCTTGCGACTCACCGCGCGCCGTCTTTTCAAAACTACGCCAATCCCACAGCCCGCCCGTTCTTCAACACCCGGATCCTCGCCGCCGCCGGCACCTTCGGCAGCCCCGGCATCGTCATGATGTTGCCGGCGATGACGACAATAAATCCCGCGCCGGCGCTGAGGCGCAATTCGTTCACAGTGATACGAAAGTCCCGGGGCCGCCCGCGCAGCGACGGGATATCGCTTAGCGATGCCGCCGTCTTCGCAACACAGATCGGCAGCTTGCCGAAACCCCGTTCGGTCAACAAGTCGATATCCTGTAGCGCCGCCCGATCGAAGTCCACGCCCGACGCGCCATACAACTTGCGAGCCAGGGTGTCGATCTTCTTGTCCAGCGGCATGGCCAACGGATAGGCAAACTTCAGCTTGCGCCGCCGGTTGGCCTTGATCGAACGTAACACCGCTTCGGCCAGTTCCGTCGTACCCGCTCCGCCGCGAGCCCAGTGATCGGCGACCGCAGCTTCAACCCCCTGGCGTTCGCAAAATGCCACGATCTTCCGGAGTTGCGCCGGCTTGTCATCGGCAAACCGGTTAACGGCAACCACCGGCTTCAAGCCGAACTGCTTGATGTTCTCGATGTGCTTTTGCAAGTTGGCCAGCCCGCCGTTTTCCCGGGCCCCGCCGTGCCATGCGACGGCCTTTACCGTCGCCACAATCACAGCGGCCTGCGGCCTGAGGCCGGCGATTCGGCATTTGATGTCGATGAACTTCTCGGCACCGAGGTCGGTCGCAAAGCCCGCCTCGGTAACGACGTAGTCGCTGAGCTTGAGCGCCATGCGGGTCGCGATCGCCGTGTTGGTGCCCTGGGCGATGTTGGCAAAGGGCCCTCCGTGCACGAATGCCGGTGTGCCCTCGAGAGTCTGCACGAGGTTCGGATTGACGGCATCGCGCAGCAGAACCTGCATCGCCCCGTGCGCCTTGATATCGGCCGCCCGGATCGGCTCACCCTGGTACGTGAACGCGATCACGGTTGCGGCCAGGCGGCGGCCGAGGTCCTGATAATCGCGCGCAAGACACAACATCGCCATGACTTCGGAGGCCGGCGTGATATTGAAACCGTCACGCCGCGGCACCCCGTGCAAAACACCACCGAGACCGATGAATATTTCCCGCAAGGCCCGGTCATTCAGATCGATGACCCGCCGCCAGACAATTCTTCGCGGGTCGATACCCAGCTTGTTTCCATGCTGCAAATGATTATCGAGCATGGCAGCCAGCAGGTTATTGGCCTTCTCGACCGCATACATATCGCCGACGAAATGCAGGTTGATATCCTCGGCGGGAAACAACTGCGCCTTGCCGGCACCGGTGCCGCCGCCCTTGATGCCGAAATACGGACCCAGTGACGGCTCACGCAGGCACAAGGACGTCTGGTAACCGAGATGATTCAGCCCATCGGCCAGGCCAATGCTGGTCGTGGTCTTGCCCTCGCCCTGCGGCGTCGGGGTCATCGCCGTGACGAGAATCAGCTTGCCGTCGGCCTGCTTCTCCCTGGCCTGCAACTCGGCAATCGGTATCTTGGCGATATGATGCCCGTGCGGCAGGATGACATCGCCATCCAGACCCAGCCGCCGGGCGACCTCGACGATGCGCCGTTGCTTGCTATTGTTGGTCTTCGCCATGTTTATCGCCGCTTGATGTGCACCGAATCGAATCTGGCCCCACAATTACCTATTGCGACAACAACTCCCCGTTCCATCTCATCGTGCTGCCGTTCCGGTCGATGGTAAAGTCCTCCAGCACGGTGATCATGCCGCGGACACTGTCTTCGACCTTGACCATACTTTTGTTGACCTTCTCGCCGTGCGTCGGCACGCGGCCCGGCGTCATCGTCACGACGCGAATATCGTCACGCTTGCCCTTGCGGCCGATATCGAAATGCAGATTGTCGATCGCCGCCTTGCTGCTCTTGTAATACGCGAACCCCGGCACGGGTATTCCGCGACGGCCCTGACCCGTCGTCAGTGACGCGACGATACCGTCGTCACTGATCTTGACACTGGGCCAGAAGGCCTCGGCGACCTTGAGCGGCCCGCGCACGTTGGTATGAAAGAACTTGTCAAACTCGTCGTAATCGATACTGCCGAATGCCTGGCCCTTGTCCGGGCCACGCATCAAGGCCGCGTTATTGATCAATATGTCAATCGGCTGTCCGGCATACTTCGCCGCCAGCGCATCGATGCCCGGCAGGTCGACGAGATCGAGCCGCTCGATGATGATGTTGTCATTCTCGGCAGCGAGCGCCTGCAGCGCCTCCGCCGCTGCCGGGTTTCGGCAGGTCGCGATGATGCGATAGCCCTTGTCGTTATATTGCCTGACGAACTCGTAACCGATGCCGCGATTGGCGCCGGTGAT
>SMWD01000049.1 GCA_004357495.1 Gammaproteobacteria bacterium | reverse complement strand
GAGCGCGACCGCAGCAGACCACAGCGGATAATCCGGGCTTGGTATCAGCACTTCATCGCCCGGATTCAGCAAAGCGCGGAGCGACAGGTCGATCAATTCGCTGACGCCGTTGCCGATAAAGACCTCCTCGGCAGTGACGTCCATGACGCCGCGGTCCTGCTGCTGCATGACGAACCGCTTCACGGGCGGGGAAAATGCCCTGCTGGTGGCTGTAGGCTTCCGCCTGACCGAGGTTTTCGATCATTGCCAGGCGCATCGTCTCCGGCGTACGAAATCCAAATAACCCGGGGTTGCCGATATTCAGCGAGAGAATCTCGTAGCCCTGTTTTTCGAGCTCGCCGGCGCGGTGCGCGAGCTGGCCGCGAATCTCGTATTTGACCTCCGCCAGCGTTTTGCTGGTTTGGATGACTTGTTCGATCATCGCGCGATCATATAGCACCATCCCGTGACAGCGCTGCTATTTCTTCCGGGGTGTATTTCAGATCCTCACCAAGTATCTCGAGTGTGTGTTGTCCGAGCAACGGCGGCGCCTGACGATATTGCACCGGCGTGGCTGAAAAGCGCACCGGATTTGCCACCGTTGCGACCTCACCGGCGACCGGGTGTTCCAGATGCCGGACAAGCTGCCGCTCACTCGCATACGCATCCGAAAAAATATCGCCAATATTGTTGATTGGCCCGACGGGCACGCCGCAGGCGGTCAGCACCTGTAGCCAGTGGCCCGTGTCCTGCAGAAGAAATTTCCCCGCGAGAATGTCGATAAGCGACTGTCGATTCCCGACCCTTGCCGCGTTCGTCATGTATCGCGGGTCGGTCGCGAGATGCGGGCAACCGAGCGCCCCGACACAGGCTCTGAACTGCGACTCGTTACCGACGGCCAGCATCAGGTGACCGGTCGCAGTCGCAAACAATTGATAGGGAACCAGGTTCGGGTGCGCGGTACCTTGCCGCTGGGGCACCTTGCCGCCGACCAGGTAATTCATGTTTTGATTGGCAAGCCAGGCCACCTGGCTGTCGTACAGGGCAATATCGATGTGCTGCCCTTTGCCCTCGCCATTATGCGCGGCCAGCGCCGCGAGAATCGCCGTAGTTGCGTACATGCCGGTCATGATGTCGCAGATCGCCACGCCGACCTTTTGCGGGCCGCCTCCCTCTGCATCTGCTGGACCCGTGATGCTCATCAGGCCGGCCGAGGCCTGCATCATCGCGTCATAGCCCGGCTCGTCTGCGCGCGAGCTCGTTTGACCGTAGGCCGTAATCGAACAATAGATCAGCTGCGGATTGATCGCATGCAGCGACGCGAAGTCCAGCCCATAGCGCGCCAGGGAACCAACGCGGAAGTTTTCAATCAGTACCTCACAGGTTGCCGCCAGTTCGCGAATGATTTTCTGACCTTGCTCATGCGCAAGGTTGACGGTCAGGGACTGTTTGTTGCGATTGGTAGACAGGAAATACGCAGATTCGCCGGTCGGCCGTTGTTCACGATCCTTGAGCCACGGCGGGCCCCAGTGGCGTGTATCGTCCCCCGACCCGGGCCGCTCGATCTTGATCACCGTAGCGCCGTAATCTGCGAGCAGCTGGCTGGCCCATGGGCCGGCCAGCACCCGGGACAAATCGAGTACGCGAAGTCCATGTAGCGGACCCTGTGGCCCTGTGGTTTTCACGCCTGGCCTCCCAAAAAATAAAACCCGGCCAACCTTGCGGTTGGCCGGGCGGGTCCGCACGGAGATTGCGGATTGCGCGGCTGAATCGCCTGACTCCTGTTGCCAGGAGGCCTGTCCGACTCAGCCTAGCTCTTCAACCTCGGCGCCATTGACTTCCGGCGGCGCCGGGTCCTGTGTATCGCCCGGGTCTTTCTTCCCGTAGCGAATCATTAACTGTTCAACCTGATCCGGAGTCACCCTGCTGATCGAGTGAATTCTGGCCTCGCCACCCGAAAATCTGTCGACAATTATCGAGTCTCCACCATAGGGGCAAAGCCTGTCGTCGCGGGACCTGGTCCCCAACTGGAACGACGATTGAAGTCCGAAACTCGGCGCCAGCAAGCGGACATAGTAGCTTCGCTTGGCGGACGCATGAATCAGCAGGCTGTCTCTGCTCAGTGGCGTATAGTCTCGGATAGTCCGGATCCAGATGCAATCCGAGCCATTCAAATCGAGGTCTTCGGGAAGCTTGTCAGCCTCCTCAGCGGCCGCAGAAACGATTAATAGAGTGCATGAAATAAACACTATTAAACATTGTTTTATAAGATCTTTTCTCATAACTCACACAGCTGCCAGGGACGCGTTACGGATGCTCCATGGTGGCCGAACTTAATCCCTTGGACTGGTCGAATTTACCTTAAGTTCAGGCTAAATCCGCAGCTTCCAGGCGACCAACCGGCCGCGAGGCATCCCGAATCCACTCGCTCCAGGAACCGACGTAGACACGCGGTTCATCGAGGCCGGCTATCGCGGCCGCCAGCACCAGGTGACAGGCCGTCACGCCGGAGCCGCACATGACGGAAAATGCCGGCGGCGTACCGCTGCCCAGGAGCGTGGCCCACGCCTGACGTAGCTCTTCGGGCGATTTCCAGGTGCCATCGGCATTGATGTTCCCGGTGAAGGGAAAATTGATTGCGCCTGGAACATGTCCCGCAACCGAGTCAATCGGCTCCGTCAGGCCGTCGAAACGCGGCCGGGCCCTGGCATCGACAAGATGTAATTCACGCCCCTCGCTGATCGCTGCGCTGATTTCACCGGTCGTTGTTACGCGGCCGGCATCGGGCGATGCCGGGAATGAGGATGCGGGATATTCGGGCACCTCGGTTTCCATCTCTCCGCTGGCGGCGCGCCACGCATCAAGACCGCCATTGAGCACCGCGACCCGCGCATGGCCAAACCAGCGCAGCAACCACCACAGGCGCGCTGCCAGCGCCCCGCTCGCGGTGTCGTAGACAACGACCTGCGTGCCTGGCCCAATGCCCCAGCTCTCAAGCGTGGCTTTGAAGTCGTCCGCTTTCGGCAGCGGGTGGCGCCCGGAGGCATCGGTTACCGGTCCGGCAAGATCGCGGTCGAGGTCCGCGTATAAAGCGCCGGGAATATGACCGGCCAGGTACTCTGAGTGTCCCTTCTGCGGCTGCATCAAATCGAAGCGGCAATCCATCACCCGGCAATCAGCAGGGTATGCCATCGCCTGAAGTTCCGCGATCCCGATAAGTTGGTGATAGCTTTTCATGCTGAGCCTTGTACACAGGATTGGCCTCAGACACAATATGCGCCCGTTAGCAGCCCGGAGTCACTTGGTGGAGAAAATACTTGTAGGCCTGAAGCGCGTTGTTGATTACAACGTCCGCGTTCGGGTCAGGTCCGATGGTAGTGGCGTTGAGACTGACGGTGTCAAGATGAGCATTAATCCGTTCGATGAAATCGCGCTGGAAGAAGCGCTGCGGATCAAAGAGCGTGGCGAAGCCGGCGAGGTCATCGTCATATCGATAGGCAGCAGCGATGTGCGGCAGCAGCTGCGAACGGGACTGGCGATGGGCGCCGACCGTGCCATCCTGGTTGAAACTGATGCACAGACCGATCCATTGACCAGCGCCCGCATACTGCTGGAAATCATCAAGCGGGAGGATCCCGGTCTGGTGTTGCTCGGCAAGCAGGCTATCGACAATGACCACAACCAGACCGGTCAGATGCTGGCCGCACTCTGGGGCCGGCCACAGGCGACGTTCGCATCAGAACTCGTCCTCGACGGCGACCAGGCGACGGTAACCCGGGAGGTTGATATCGGGCTCGAATCAATCGAGATCGACCTGCCTGCAGTGGTTACGACCGATTTGCGGCTCAATGAACCGAGATACGTAAAGCTGCCTGACATTATGAAAGCGAAGAAAAAACCACTGGACCAGATTCCGCTGGCTGATCTTGACATCGAGGCATCCGCGGCACTCAACGAAACTGCTTTCGCGCCGCCGGAAGAACGGCAGAAAGGAATAATCGTCGATGACGTTGCGGGCCTGGTGGCCGCGCTGCAAGACAAAGGGCTGCTGTAATGACAAGAATCCTGCTGATTGCCGAACATGATGGCACCTCGGTTAACCCGTCAACCGCCAAGTGTGTAACCTGCGCCAGTGAAATACCGGACGCAGAAATCCATGTGGCCGTTTTGGCAAAAGATGGCGCCAGCCTGGCGGGCGAAGTTGCCGGCCTGACATCGGTCGACAAAGTCATCCAGGTCGATAACCCCGCCAATTCATATCCCGTTGCTGCAATACTTGCGCCGCAAATCGTCGCGATTGCGGACGGCTACTCCCACATCTTTGGCCCGTCGACAACATTCGGCAAGGACCTGATGCCGAGAGTTGCTGCATTGCTTGGCGTCAATCAGATCAGCGACATCATGAGTGTGCTGGGCAGTCACAGCTTCAGGCGGCCGATCTATGCGGGCAATGCAATCGTCACGGTGGAAGCGCCAGCAGGCCTGCCAGTTGTGGCCACGGTCAGAATTGCATCCTATGCAAGTGCCGCCGGGGGAGGCTCGGCGTCAATCGAGGCAGCATCTGTCGATGCAGACATACCGGGTCACACGCGCTTTATCGAGCTGCGCTCGGGCAAATCCGACCGACCTGATTTGCAGACTGCCGCCAAAGTGGTGTCAGGCGGACGGGCACTCGGTAGCGCGGAGAATTTCGACCTTATTTACAAGCTGGCGGATGCACTCGGCGCGGGTGTCGGCGCCTCGAGGGCCGCAGTTGATGCGGGCTATGTGCCGAACGAAATGCAGGTCGGTCAGACCGGAAAGATCATCGCTCCCGAACTGTACATTGCGATCGGCATCTCGGGCGCCATCCAGCATCTCACCGGAATCAAGGATGCAGGGACTATCGTCGCCATCAACAAGGACGGCGAAGCACCGATTTTCGAGATCGCAGACATCGGGCTGGTCGGAGACCTGTTTAAAATCGTCCCCGAACTCGAGGCTGCTGTAGGAGCGGCCTCTGGCCGCGAATAAATCGCCCGCTGGGGCGCTCCTACAGGTTAGCCAGAATCGACTCGGCCTTGCTCACCTCAAGCTTGCCCGGCGCTTCCACGGCTACATGCGTAGCCGTTCCATCGTCGATGATGATCGCGAATCGCTGCGACCGGGTCCCCATGCCGAACGCCGTACCGTCCATTTCGAGGTC
>SMWD01000005.1 GCA_004357495.1 Gammaproteobacteria bacterium | reverse complement strand
TGGGGCGCTCGGATGAAGAACTGAACTGGGACCTCGATTACCTGATGGGCATCTGGGAGTCGATTAAAACCGCCGTCGTACAGTCCTCCGGGCCGACGCTGATCTTCCAGGACAGCAACGCGATCATTCGCGCCATCCGCGACCATCTGTCATCGGAAATTGGTGAGATCCTGATCGACAACGCCGACACGTTCAACGAAGCGCGCGAATTCATGGCACACGCGATGCCGCACAACCAAAACAAGTTGAAGTTCTACGACGATCCCACACCGCTGTTTACCCGCTTCCAGATCGAGAGCCAGATCGAATCGGCCTTCGCGCACAGCGTCAACCTGCCGTCCGGCGGCAGTATTGTCATCGATCACACCGAGGCGCTGGTATCGATCGATATCAACTCGGCGCGCGCAACCAAAGGCGCCGATATCGAGGCCACGGCGGTGTCGACGAATCTGGAAGCTGCCGACGAAATTGCCCGCCAGTTCCGGCTGCGCGACCTCGGCGGTCTGCTGGTCATCGACTTCATCGACATGGGTCCGTCGAAAAACCAGCGAGACGTCGAAAACCGACTGCGTGCGGCGGTCAAAAACGACCGGGCCCGCGTCCAGATCGGCAAGATCTCACGGTTCGGTCTGCTCGAATTGTCACGCCAGCGGCTGCGACCGTCGCTCGGCGAATCGGCGCATCTCGTCTGCCCGCGCTGTAACGGTATCGGCAACATCCGCGGTGTCGAATCGCTGGCCCTGTCAATCCTGCGACTGATCGGTGAGGAAGCCCGCAAGGACCAGACGGCGAAGATTATCGCGCAACTGCCAATCGACGTCGCAACCTACCTGCTGAACGAGAAGCGCGACTGGATCCGGCATATCGAAGAACGCAACAACATTCAGGCTATTCTGGTCGCGAATCCGGGCCTGGAAACGCCCAATTACTCGATTCGCCGGGTGCGTGAAGACCAGACCGTGCTGACCGAAAATTCCGGCGCGAGCTACAGCCTCGTGGCTGCAGAGGGCGCGCTCGACGAGACCACGCTCGCCCTGTCGATCCATACGGAGGTTACGCCGGAAGTCCCCATGGTGCAGATGACGGAGCCGAAAACACCGGCCCCGGCCCCGCGAGCCAGGCCGGCGACGCCGGCCGCCGACCGGGACAAGAAGCCCGGGCTGTTTACGCGAATCATCAAGGCATTATCCGGCGACCCGGACACACCGGCAGAGAAGCCGCCAAAGACGCAGCCACAACAGACGCGCAGATCATCCGGCCAACGCCGCCCGGATGACGAACCCGGGCGCGGGCGCGGTGGTCGCGGCGGCCGTCGGCGACGCGGTGAAGGCCAGGGTCGCGGCGGCCAGTCCCAAGAGGGCCGCAACCGGGACGCGCGCGCGCGCAATCGCAACAACCCGTCACGCGACGATCAGGCCCGTGACAAGCCAGCCCGTGACAATCAGGCCCGGGACGGCGGCAAACCCGAACCCCGGCAGCACGAAGGGGCCGACCCGGCACAGAAGAATCTGCCGGGTGACGGCGATCAGAGCCAGGCCAAAGCGCCGAACTCGCGGCCCCGCCGCCGCCGCCGGCCGCGGCGCAGAGGAGGTGAAAATGCCGCGCAGGATCAGGGTCGCGACCAACCGGGAACACCGGATCAACACCCGCGTGGCAGGAACCAGGACGGCCAGCCGCAGGCTGGGTCGTCCGCGTCGGAATCCGGTAACGTAGCAAAGCCGCGCAGCGAGGTACCTACCCAACCGGATGTGGATGGCAACCGCAGGAATTCGGAGCAGGCACGGCCCCAACAGCCACCGGCTGCCGAGCGACCGGCCACGCCGCCGCCGCCAGCAGCACCGCCGCAAACCGCGCCCGAACGCCCGGCTGCTCAGCCGCAACCCGCGCACGGTCAGTCCGCACCATCAGCGCCGCAACCGCGACCCGAGGCGGCAAATGCCGCCCCGGCCCCGTCTGTACCGGCAGCAGGTACGCCAAGCACAGCGGCGCCGGCAACGCAGGACAAAACATCCGACACGCCGCAGCGCGCGGTGGAACCCAAGCGGGCGGACGCCGATCGCAAGTTGCCGTGGGAAACACCGAAGAGCGACGACAGCCGCACGGTCTGGTCCTCGGGCAACGACAAGCCGGATTCGCGCCGCGACCATTAACAAGGCTTAAGGCGTTATTGCACCTGAATCAGCTCATCGAGGAGGCCTTCAGTGGCCTCTTCGATCAGGTCGATGACCCGTTCGAATCCCGCCGGACCGCCGTAATACGGGTCGGGCACTTCGGCACCGGGGTTAGCGCGTGAATATTCGAGCAACAGCCGGACCTTGGCGTGATACTCCGGCTGCGAGCATTGCAACAGCGCGCGCCGGTTGTCCTCGTCCATGACCAGGATATAGTCGAACCGCTCGAAGTCGGCCTCCACGACCTTGCGCGCGCCCAGCATCGATATGTCGATGCCACGCCGGGCGGCTGCCGTCTGCGCCCGGGGATCGGGCGGATCGCCGACGTGGTAGCTGTGCGTGCCGGCCGAATCGATCGTCACCTTCAGGTGAGCGGCACGCTCGGCCAGGCGATGCCGGAATATGCCCTCGGCCAGCGGCGACCGGCAAATATTACCCATGCACACGAAAAGAATACCGGGGCAGTCATCTTTGCGGTCGGGCACGATCGGAAACTCTCCGGTAAATCAGCGGCGGGATCAGAGCGTACGATACCTGCGGAACGCCGCCACGTCACGAGGCCGGCTGACGGGCGATGAACTCGGCGGCAGCGGCCAGATCCTCGGGCGTATCGACGTCCGGGCCGAGTGCTTCCGCTGCGATTCCGACCCGAATCTCGAGCCCGTGCCACAGCGCCCGTAATTGCTCGAGTTGCTCGGTCTGCTCCAGCATGCAGGGCCCCACCGACGCCAATGTCTTCAGCGCATCGACGCGATAGGCGTACAAACCGATGTGGCGCCACGCCGACGGTACCCCCTGATGATTGCGCGTCCGCGCCGGTATCGATGCCCGGCTGAAGTACAGCGCGCGCCCAGTCTCATCGAAAATCACCTTGACGACATTCGGGTCGCAATACTCCGCTTCATCGGCAAGCGGCACGCACAACGTCGCCATTGCCGCCGACCGATGCCCGGCCAGCAGCGTTGCAACCTGCGTGATACTGCGCCCCGGAATCAGCGGTGCATCACCCTGCACGTTGACGACGATATCGTCCTCGGGCCAGCCTCGCTGCCCGAGGACCGCCGCGATGCGATCGGTGCCGGATACATGCTCCGTGCTCGTCATGATGACCTCGGCCCCGAACGCCTGCGCCACATCGGCGATGCGCTGATCGTCGGTGGCAATCAGAATCTCGCGCGCGCCGCTCTCCTGCGCCCGCCGATACACGTGCTGAATAACCGGCTGCCCGGCCAGATCGGCCAACGCCTTGCCGGGAAAGCGCGTCGATGCGTAACGTACCGGAATGACAACTCGAAAATCCATATCACAGCGGCCCCGCTAATGGTCGAATACGCCGTCGGAATTCCATATCAGACCTGCCTCAGCAATTGTTGCATGCGCCGCATGACGATCGCCTCGCTGTCGGGCGCCATCCGCGCGTCGACCGGCACATACCATGCATCGGCAACCGGTTTACCCGGGTATTTTACGGCGTCCTTCTCGGTCATCAAAATCGGCCAAGCGTGCCGATCACGCAATTGCGACAGCGAAACACGGCCGTGATCAGGCACGTCGACCGGCAGCGCATCGATGCCGGCCGACGCCAGCATCGTAAAGAATCGTTGCGGATTGCCGATCCCGGCCAGCGCCCAGACCCGCTGCCCGGCAAACCTTTCCAGGCGCCCGGTACTGATGCCATCGAGCGCGATAACCCCATCGGGCTCCAGTTCGAAGGCGTGCGCGTCGAAGGCCCGGCCATCCAAACCCAGTCCGTCGATGGTACCGGGCCTGCCGTTGACGAATACGAAATCCACCGCGTCGAGTCGGCCCGCCGGCTCACGCATTGGCCCCGCCGGCAGCATGAAACCGTTGCCGATGCCGCGCACTCCATCGATCACCGCAATCTCGAGATCGCGGCGCAGCCGATAATGCTGGAGGCCGTCGTCGGAAAAAATGATCTCGACATCGGCCTCGCGCACCAGCATGTTTGCCGCCGCGATCCGATCCCGGCACACGCAAACCGGCACACCGGTGCGCCGGGCCAGCAGCAGCGGTTCATCGCCGACGTCGGCTACGGTACTGTCCGGGGCGACGATTACGGGGCCGCGGTCGGTGGCGCGACCGTAACCGCGACTGACGATGCCGACCCGAATCCCCTGCCCGGTCAGACGCTGCACGAACGCTGCGACCAGCGGCGTCTTGCCGGTACCGCCGACGACAATGTTGCCGACAACAACAACCGGAACGGCGATGCGGGTCGAGGCGAACCAACCGCGGTGATAAGCCAACCTGCGCAGCGCAACGACGATGTGAAACATCAGGCTGAACGGCAACATCGCCAGGCTGACCGCCTTGCCGATGACGGAATCGCCGTACCAGAGCCGCTCGATCCGCCGCTCGATGCCGGCCGGATGTCTAATTTGTGTGTGCCGGCTCATCCGTGAACTGCATGCGGTACAGGCTGGCGTATTGACCACCGCTCGCCAGCAACTCCTGGTGGGACCCCTGCTCGATAATCCGGCCATCCGACATGACGATAATGCGATCGGCATTTTCGACCGTCGACAGCCGATGCGCGATGACGAAGGTCGTGCGATTGGTCATCAGTTTCTGCAACGCCAGCTGAATGTGCCGCTCCGATTCCGTATCGAGTGCCGATGTAGCCTCGTCTAGAATCAATATGGGCGCATTCTTTAACAGGGCCCTTGCAATGGCGATACGCTGTCGTTGACCACCCGACAGCAACACGCCGCGATCGCCAACCTCGGTATCGAGTCCGTCGGGCATCTGCGAGGTAAACTCGATGACATGGGCTGCCCGCGCGGCCGTCTCGATGGCCTCGCGGCCCAGGTCGCCAAGTCCGCCGTACGCGATGTTGTTGGCAATCGTGTCGTTGAACAATACGACTTCCTGGCTGACCAGACTGATCTGGTCACGCAGCGTCTCCAGCCGGTAATCCGCCAAAGTATGGCCGTCGATAAGAATATCACCGGATGTCACGTCATAGAAACGCGGTAACAGGCTCACCAGCGTCGACTTGCCGCTGCCGGACCGGCCGACGATCGCAAGCGTCTGGCCGGCCGGGACGTCAAGGTCAATGTCGCGCAACACGGCACCTTTGGGCTCCGAATAGGTGAAGTTGACAGCGCGAAATTCGACCCGGCCTGCGGCTCGCTCGGTCGTATAGACACCTTGATCCTGCTCCTCGGGCTCATCGAGTAATTCGAAAATACTCGTGCCGGCCGCGATCCCCCGTTGAATCGTGAGATTGACATTGGTAAGTTGCCGGACCGGCCGGAGCAGGAACACCATGGCGGTAATAAAGCCGACCAGGTCGCCTTCGGTGGGCGGCCGCACGGACTCGATCATCACGAAATACATGACCCCGGCCACGCCGCAGGCAATCACCAGATTAGTCAACGCGTCGCCACCCGATCGAGCCACGATGAGTCGAAGGTTCAGGCGCATATTTTTGTCGTTGACCGCGGCGAATCGATTGCTCTCGTAGCGCTGGCCCCCGAAAATCTTGACGATCCGATGTGCCTGCACGGCCTCCTCGGCAATCCTCGCAACCTCGCCGATCGAAGTCTGAATACGGGCACTGTGGCGCCTGAACAGGCGGCTGAGGAACGCGATGACGAACGCCATCAGCGGCCCGGTCACGAGCAATATCGCGGTCAGCGGGGGGCTCAGGTAAATCATGTAGGCCAGCAGGCAGATAACCGTCAGCGTGTCACGAACGAACACCGTGACGGCGTTGGATGTCGCCTCGGCAACCAACTCGACATTGAACGTCAGCTTCGACAACAACTCGCCGGCGGACTGGCTATCAAAGAACGTCGTCGGCAGGCGCAGGAATTTCTCGAACGCCTGTCCACGCAGCACCTTGATGACATTCCGCCCGATCCAGCCCAGCATGTAAGCCGACACGAACGAACCCAGTCCGCGAATAATAAACAGCAACAAGATGGCAGCCGGCAGCCAGCGTCGTGTGGCCTGTTGCCCGGCAGTCAGCCCGTCCGGATCCAGTACCTGGATCAGGTTGTTCATCAGAAAGGCGAAGCCGGTGTCCGAGATCGCCAGGGCCGCCATCGCGCCGACCGCGACGATGAACTTTTTCCAGTGCGGCGCGCAAATCGACAGCAGACGGCGATAAACGACGCCGGGCGTCAACTCGGTAGCGCCCGGGGATGGTGGCGCGGTTTCGTCGGCTATCGACACCAGATACGTTACTCGCGGTCGTCCGTCGCGATGATGGTCGAGATACTGATATCGACGAAACCGAGTTTGCCGGCCACGTCCATTACCGTGACGACCGACTGATGACTCGCATTACCATCGGCGGTAATCGTGAGCCGCGCATCGTCGACCGTCGGCACCAGCTTTACAATTGCGGCGCGCAAAGTCATCGGCCGATTATCGACCAGCGCACGACCGTTGACGTAATAGGCGCCCTTGGCCGTGACCGCAATCGCAAGGTCACCCGTCTCGATCACCTCCCGCGCGGAATCGCTGACTTCGGGCAGACGAATCGTCAGCTCGGATTCGCGCACGAAACTGGTCGAGACCATGAAGAACACCAGCAGCAGCAACACGACATCGATCAGCGACGTCAGATTGATTTCGGGCTCAGTTTGCTTTCCTGGCCTCAAGTTCATCCCGGTCTCCGAGTGTATCCATATATTGTTTGCGCATGAGCGCCTCGACCATTCTGATGGCCTCTTTCTCCATGCGCACCGCCAGCGCATCGACACGCCCGCGCAGGTAGCGATAGCCAATCAGCGACGGTATCGCGACGGTCAGGCCGGCTGCCGTCGTAATCAGCGCCTCCGATATGCCCCCCGCCAGTACAGTCGGATCGCCGACCCCGTGGGTCGTAATGGCAGCGAATACCTTGACCATGCCAATCACAGTACCGAGCAAGCCAAGCAGCGGGGAGATCGCCGCTATCGTGCCGAGTGAGTTCAGGAATCGTTCGAGGTCATGCACGACCTGGCGCCCCGAATCCTCGATACTTTCCTTGATGACCTCGCGTTCACGATGACGGTTCGCCAAACCTGCGGCAAGTATCTCGCCGAGCGGGGAACCCTTGTGCAACTCATCGATATGAGTGTGGCTGAGCTGATTCTTGCTGACCCATTGCCAGACCTGGCGGGTCAGATCCGGCGGCAGAACGCGACCAGGTTGCAGCGTCCACAGACGCTCGAGAATGATGGCCGCCGCGATCACCGAGCAGATGATGATGGGCAGCATCAACCATCCACCGGACTTTACGATCTCCAGCATTTACGGAGGCTTCCCTGAATCGAACGGCGCCACTATAACCGGGGCCCGGAGTAATTTGTAGGGGCCCCGCACGCGGCCAGCGCTGCGCTGGCGCTCCCCGCCGTCCATAGCCGTCTTCCGACCACGCGGGCAGCAGTCTGCCGTACCAGCCGGCCGGCCGTATCGAACTCGAACACCAGCGCACCGGTCACGGCGGTGTTCAGCAGGCATGCGGCATGCGCGTGCCAGCGTACGGCGACGGCTTGCGCCGGGAAATGCCAGCGGTTGCCGAAGCCGGTTGAAAAAATCACGATTTCGGGCCGGGTGGCAGCGACGAATGCCGCCGATGAGGAGGTCGCACTGCCGTGATGGGGCGCCACGACGATCGAGAAAGGACCCGGCAGCCCATGACGCAAGAGCATCGCCTCTGCCGCCTGCTCGATATCGCCGGGCAGCAGTATCGACGTCTCGCCAAGCCGTATCGACAGCACACAGGAGTGATCGTTGTCATCGACGAGTCGGCCCGGGGTACTTGCCTGCGGGTGCAACACCTCGAAGCGCACGCCGTCGTCGCGCCAACGCAGACCGGCGCGGCAGGTCTGGCGCCGCCTGATCCCCGGTAAAACCGCAGCGGTCGCCAGCAGCCGGGCGTTCGGAAAGACCGCGCGCACACTGCGCACGCCGCCCGCGTGGTCGGCGTCACCGTGGGACACGACGATCGTGTCGAGCCGCTCGACACCGAAGTAGCGCAGCACCGGGATGACCACGGCCTGACCCGCGTCACCGGTGCGGTAGCGCGGGCCGGCGTCGTACAACAGGGCGGTGTGCGGGGTCTGCACGAGCACGGCCAGCCCCTGGCCCACATCCATGACGACCAGTCGCAACGGCGGCGGCTGGCGATCGGCGACGCCGGCCAGCACGGCAAGCAGCGGCAACAATGCGAAGCCGCGCCCGAGCAGCGGCCGGGGCCAGATCAGGACGAGCATGCCGAGTGCGATCGCAATCATCCAGAGGCTACCGGGCAGCGCCGGCCGCCAGACCGAAGCCGGCCAGCCGTCAAGCATCGTGAGTCCGTCCAGAACGGCTTGCATCAGCCAGGCAGCCGCAGCCAGCAGCGGCTTGCCCAGCCACGGGCTGACCGCCTGGCATAGCGTGCCGAGCAACGTCAACGGAACGATCAGCCCGGTGAAGACCGGAATCACCACCAGGTTCGCCAGCGGTGCGACCAGCGATATTTCGCCAAACAACCACATCATGAGCGGCGCCAGACCGAAACTTAAAGCAAATTGCGCACGCATGAGCTGCCATGCCCGGCCGCGCACGGCGGGCGGCGCCGCTCCGGTGATGGGTGTGACGACCGCCATGCCCGCCAGCAGCAACACCGAGACCGCACCGAACGACAGCCAGAAACCGGGGTTGTATGGCGCGAACGGTTCCCACCACAGCACCGCGATGCCGGCGGCGCCCAACACCTGCCAGGGATTGACTGACCGTCGCGCCGTCGCCATCAGCACCCAGACCGCAACCATGACCAGCGCCCGGGTGGTCGGCACCGTGAACCCGGCCATGGCCGCATAGCCGGTTGCCCCGACCAGTGCACTGACGCGCCCGACGTTCAGTGGCGCACAGGTCAGGCCCGCGCGCAGCGCCAGGCGCCCCAGCAACCTGCCGACGAACAGCATCAGGCCCGCCACCAGGCCGATATGCAGCCCCGAGATCGCCATCAGGTGTACCGTACCGGTCCGGCGCAACAAGCCCCAGTCATCGGCCGTGAGCCGGTGTTGCGCCCCGACCGACAGCGCGAGCAGGTAGCGGAGCGGCCAGTCAGGCTCACTGACTGACTCGACACCGGACGCGAGGTGTCGGCGCACGGCGATCAGCGGACAGGACACGACCCCGCGGGCAAGCTGGCGATTCAGCGGCGACCGACGCACATAACCGGTCGCGCCGATGCCGCGCGCAAAAACCCAGCGCTCGAAGTCGAACGCGCCCGGGTTGCGGGTACCGCGCGGGGGCTTCAGGCGCACCTTGAGAAGCCACCGCTGGCCGGCGGCCGGCCGCGTGCCGGCGGGCGGGTCATACCAACTGAGCGACACGCGCGCCGGCAAATGTGCGCCGGACGGGTCGCGGGCGACCTGCAGTATGAAACGATGCACGTTACCCGCGGCCCGCGGAAACTCGCAAATCGTGCCGACAATAGTGATATCGTGCCCGGACAGCCCCGGATGCAGGCGGTCCGCCGCCACCCAGCCGACATTCAGCACCGACCACGCAACGGTGCCCAGCGCAATTGCGCAGCCGGGCCCGAACAGAACCCAGCAGGCCAGCACTGCGCCGGTGAGCAGCACGGGCGACGTCAGCGCTACGGGTACGGCCGGCCAGAACGGGATCATGCAGATCAGCGCAACGGCAACAAGAGCGATCCGATACATATGTCGCTTTGGCGAGGAAAATGGATAATGCGGGTACACATTGCAGCGCATCAACCACCGGCGACGGGCCGGCCCGGAATCTGCAGCTGGTAGATATCGAAGACTAAACAATGCCCCGACGATTTTTCAGGCACGTTTCCAGCGGTTACCTGCGGAAAGAACGACCTGTATACCTGAAACCCTTCGATGCCCTGCTGGCGCACCCGACCTTCCTGTCGGTCAGCCGACGCAGTGTTGCAGGCGCGATCTGGATCGGCCTGTTCATTGCATTGCTGCCTCTGCCCGGTCAGACGCTGATTGCGCTGGCGCTGGCCCTGCTGCTGCGCGTGAATGTCCCGATCGCCGCGCTGACGACCTGGGCCACGAACCCGATCACGATCGGCCCGATTTTCTATTACGAATACACCCTCGGCCGGCTGATCCTCGACATCCCGCCCCAGCCGTTCGCGATCGAGCTGTCCTGGGAATGGGTCTCGAACAGCTTCGTCACGATCGGCAAACCGCTGCTGCTCGGCTGCTTTATCGCCGCGACGATCGTCGCGTCATCGGCCTACGTGCTGGTCAGCGTGATCTGGCGACTCATCATTGCGGCGCGTTTCAGGCGCCGGCACCGCCGGGACGATACCAGTACGCCGTCAAGGTAAGGCAGTACTCGTGTCCGCTGCCGTGTGGCTATCTGTACGTACGCTCGAAATCCTCGATTGGGCACGATAAAAAGAGGTGTCAGTCGTGCACATGACTGATCCTACCGCCATCCGTGGTCTGCCAGTGAAGCAATGCGGCTCCACGTACACGAAGTCGCATCCACGAGGATTTTGAAGCCTGCTTCATAAATTATTGTGGTTTTGACCGGACTCACATTGCTTGCGGCGCCGCTGTTTGTGATCGGGTTATTGCCGGGACATGACGCTCGACTTGCCCTGCGAGCCAGGCTCTGCGTCTATAATGCGGGCGCCGCTGCAGGGCTGATAATATTCAGTGCGTACGGCGGCATGAATGGGGTGCTTTTGTGGGCTGTAGCGGTACCGCACGCAGTGGCAGGCACGATGATGCCGCGGCTGATACTGACGCCGTCGCAGACAACGGCCGATGAGTGACGACATGCGGTGTGGCCTTTATTGCCTGTTATTGAGGAGAAAAAAATGAGACGACTCATACTGATTACGTTTCTGGTCTCGCTGCCCTTTTCCACCGGCGTTGCGCAGGGATCGGCTAAAACGCTTGCATCGACGCTCGAGGTCTTTGTATTTCCCACCGAGGGACAGGCATCTGATCAGCAGTCAAAGGACGAAGCCGCGTGTTACAACTGGGCGACCGACAATACGGGCAATGATCCGTTCGAGCTCCAGAAACAAACCGAGCAACAGGCTCAGCAAACGGACCAGCAGGTGCAACAGGCAAAGAGCGCAACGCAGGGCGCGGGCGTCAGGGGGGCTGCCAGGGGTGCGGCCGCAGGTGCATTGATCGGCGAAATAGCGAACGACGATGCGGGCAAAGGTGCCGCCTATGGCGCTGCTGCGGGTGCGGTTATGTCCCGCCGGCGATCACGCGCTGCCAGCCAACAGGCGCAGCAACAGGCTCAACAGCAAGGCGCAGCCCAGCAACAGGCAACAGCCGAACAGATAGATAATTTCAAGAAGGCATTTAGCGTCTGCCTCGAGGCCAAAGATTACATGGTCAAATTTTAAGCTACGTGCGAAGGCAGACGAAGGCACGTACTCGGCGCCGACCAACCGGAAAACAGGAGAAACTCAATGAAAAATCTTGCGATCGCCTGCACAGGATTGCTGGCAAGTGGTCTGGCTATGGCTGAAAACCTTGTGGGTACCGACGAACTGCTGTGTGCCGCGGGACGCGCACAAATTTGCTTCGAAAACGGCGAATGTTTTTCCGTAGCACCCTGGGAGCTTTCTATCCCGGATTTTGTGGTCATTGATATGAAAGAGAAATCAGTTTCGACCACGAAGGGCAGCGGACAGAATCGATCATCGCCATTCTCGAGCGTCGAAAGAAGCGACGGAATAATCTACCTTCAGGGGCTCGAGGACGAACGAGCGTTCAGTTTTGTCATCGAGGAAGCTTCAGGTCATATGACGGTTGCCATCGCGCGCGATGGTATCTCTGTGACCGTATTCGGCGTGTGCACGGACACCGACGTATAGCGGGCAAAACCGCAAGGCGAAGAACCCGCGCAGATCACCATCGATGACCGGCCAATAGAATTTTCTTCAATCTCCTGACTTTCTTAATCAATATCTTATATCGATAATCCAAGAACATACCTTAGATATATTTCATTTTAATTTTGGTGAAATACGGGCCGTCACGTCGTGCAAGCGACCGTCGGCCAGTTCGAGCACCCGACCCATCTGCCGCGCGATCTCCGCCGAATGGGTCACGACCACGAGACTGGCGCCGGTTTCCCGGTTGAGTTCGAGCATCAGCGCCAGCGTCCGTTCTCCGGACTTGTGATCGAGGTTGCCGGTCGGCTCGTCGGCCAGTACCACCGCAGGGCTCGTCACGAGCGCGCGGGCAACGGCCACGCGCTGACGCTCCCCGCCCGATAATTGGCCCGGCCGGTGAGTCAGGCGATCCCCGAGGCCGACGCGCTCCAGCAGCCTGCGGGCCTGTGCCTGCACCTCGGCGAGCGGCGTGCGACGTAACAACAGGGGCATCGCAACATTTTCGAGCGCCGAGAACTCGGGCAGCAGATGATGAAACTGGTAGACAAAGCCCAGCGTACGATTGCGCAGTGCGCCGCGCGCGGTGCTGTTCAATGCGGCGAGGTCCTGCCCGAAAACCGTCACCTGACCCTGGGTCGGCGCATCCAGACCGCCGAGCAACTGCAGCAAAGTCGTCTTGCCGGCACCCGACTCGCCGATGATCGCCAGGGTCTCGCCGGCAGAGACGCTGAGATCGACGCCCTGCAGGATCTCGAGCACCTGGCCCCCCTCGGCGAAACGCTTGACCAGGCCGTGACACTGCAATGGCAAAGCATCGGCGGCGGTCGATGCCCGCCCCGGCTTCACACCGGCATCACTCATGCCTCAGCGCCTGCGCAGGGGCCATGACGGCGGCGCGCCAGGCCGGGTAAACCGTCGAGACGAAGGCCAGCAGCAGCGCGATCGACGCGATCTCGACGACGTCACCAGCGCGCACCTGGCTCGGAAAATCGCTGATGAAATATACGTCCGGGGCGAGAAAGCGAAACCCGAGGACCTGCTCGATCAGCGCGACGATCCAGGCGATGTTGGTCGCCACCAGGAGCCCGAACAGGACGCCGAGGGTCGTACCGGCGATGCCGATCAAACCGCCCTGCGAGACGAAAATCGCGAGGATCGAGGCCGGCGATGCCCCGATGGTACGCAGGATCGCGATCTCCGCGCGCTTCTCGCGGACGACCATGACCAGGGTGGATACGATGTTAAAAGCAGCGACTGCCACGACGAGCAGAAGGATCACGAATATCATCGACTTCGTCAACTGGATCGAGCGAAAAAAGTTCGCGTGTTGTCGCGTCCAGTCAGTGATATAGACGTCACGTCCGAGCGACCGCGCAATTTCGCGCACTGCCACCGGCGCCCGCAGCGGGTCGACGAAGGCAATGCGCACCCCGGTGACCGCGTCGCCCAGCCGAAACAACCGGGCGGCGTCCTCTACGTTGATCAATGCCAGGCCGCGATCGTACTCGTACATGCCGGCATAAAAGATGCCGCTGACGGTAAAGCGGCGCATGCGCGGCACCAGACCCGCCGGCGTCGTCACACCCTGCGCGATCATCAAGATCAAGCTGTCGCCGACGCCGACCTCGAGCAGTTCGGCCAGTTCGCGACCGATGATGATCCGGTATTTGCGCGCTTGCAGGGATGCCAGCGAACCGGCTTCGATCAAATCCGCGATGCCGGATGCCCGGCGCTCGGCGTCCGGATCGACGCCGCGGACTTCGACCCCTTTGATGGCGGCGTCGCCAACCAGCATGCCCTGCCCTTCGATAAACCGCGCCACCGCCCGCGTCTGCGGGTGAGCGGCCGCGATGTCTTCGACCAGTGCGTAGTCCTCCAGCCGCCCGTCCCAGCCGGTAATCGCCGCGTGCGACACGACGCTCAGGATCTTCGCCCGAACCTCGTGCTCGAAGCCGTTCATGACCGACAGGACGACGATCAGCACCGCCACGGCAAGCGCAATACCGACGACCGAGATCAGTGAGATAAATGAGATGAAGCGGTTCTTGTTGCTGGAGCGCAGGTACCGCACTGCCACGCCCAGTTCGTATGGCCTCAACATTGCCCGGTTCGCCTGTTCAACGGCCGCCTATTCATAGCGCAACACCTCGGCCGGCGCGACGCCCGATGCACGCATTGCGGGGTAGACCGTTGCCAGCGCCGTCATCAGCAGTGCGATTACCGCGACCCACACGACATCGCCGACATGCAATTCGGCGGGCAGTGATGTCAGGTAGTACACATCGGCGGGCATGAACTCGAACCCGAACAAGCGCTCGAGCCGCGGCGCGAGCACATCGATATTACGCGCCAGCGATACGCCCAGAGTCATGCCTACGAGTACGCCGAACCAGCCGACGACGAGGCCCTGGAAGGCAAAAATCTGCACAATAGTTCGACGCGAGTAGCCGAGCGTCCGCAGGATCGCGATACCGGAACGTTTGTCGGTCACCGTCATGACCAGCGTCGCCACGATATTGAAGACCGCGACGGCGACGATCAGTGATAACAGCAGCGACATCATGATTTTCTCGATCCGCATTGCCCGGAAGTAAGTTGCATTGTCTTCGGTCCAGTCACGAATACGCACGCCGGGCCGGCCGTCGACGCTCCAGTCGGCGGCCCACGACCGAACCAGGCCCGGAGCTGCAAACGGATCTGCGGTCTTGACGCGCACGCCGATGGTGGATCGCCCGGCCAGCAGTACCGCATCATCCAGGTGTACCAGCGCACGCACGCCATCGTGATCACGCAGCCCCATCTCGAAGATGCCGACCACGGTGAATTGACGCAGTGCTGTATCGAGGCCACGCCCCGCCGACTTCCGCGGCGCCATGACCGTCAGCGCGTCGCCCTGGTCGAGACCAAGCTGCAGCGCCAGCGCGCGACCCAGGATAATGCCCTGCTTGCCCGCGCGCAGGTCATCCAGCCGGCCGACGCGCATGTGGCGCTCGACCTCGGAAATGCCGCGTTCGAGTTCCGGCAGGATGCCGGTCAACAAGGCGCCGGACAGCTTGCGGCCACCCGACAACATGACTTCGAGATCGATGAACGGGGCTGCCGCAACCACTCCGTCACGCGCCTCGATGGCCGCGCGCGCGGCGCGCCAGTCCAACTCGTCGCCCGCCGCCTCGATCGAGGCATGCCCGACGAGGCTCAATAACCGCTCACGCAGCTCGCTCTCGAAGCCGTTCATGACCGACATGACGACGATCAACGACGCGACCCCCAGTGCCACGCAAATGACCGAAGCAATACTGACGAACGAAGCGAATTGATTCGCCGTCTGCGCACGCAGGTAACGCAGGCCGACGAATGCAGCGACTGGCCGCATCATGCGCAACTACACCCCATGCACCAGCCGCAACCCACGGCGGCGACGACGGGCCGAGCTCCTTGCGGATACACCATTTCATGAATCATGTCCATAGCGCAGGATGTTTCTCTGCCAACCCGTCAGCGGTAAGATGGCTCGAAGTATACCTTGGGAGGTCGCCATGGTTCGGCTGACATTGTTAGCATCTATTGCCGTCATGGCGCTCGCAGCGGCGCCGGTCACGGTGATCGCCGATTCGCTGATCGTCGATAATCTGAGTCAGTCCACGGCGTCGGTGGACACCCGCCCCAATCGGGGCATGAGCATGACCACCGTCGAATCGCGTTGGGGCGTGCCACTGTCGAAGCACAATGCGATCGGCGATCCACCCATCACCCGCTGGGAATACCCGTATTTCATCGTGTATTTCGAGTACACGAACGTAATTCACGCGGTGCAAAAAAACTAGCCGGGCAGCGCGATCCCTTGCGCACGCCCGGACGTCGGTCGAACGAAGTCTCCCGGCCACCCGCTGCCCCGCTGTCAGCGACACGCTGAACCCGTCCCGCCACGCGGAAATACGGCGCCGATACCCGCCGCCGTATGGGATAATCGCGCGTTCCGCGAACCACTCGACCTGAACATACGCAAATAATGACAGCACTATTGCTGCACACCTCGTCTGACCCGCTGCCGAAACTTGCCGGTGAATCACGTCGCTGGGGCAAGGCCTACGGCGCGTCACGGGCGCTGGCCATCGCCGAGCTCGCAGACCACAGCCGCGCAGCCGACCGCTGTCTGCTGGTGCTGACGGCCAGCGTGGCCGAGGCCGAGGCGCTGGCGGGGCAAATCGAATTCTTTCTGGGCGCAGACGGCAACCTCAAGCTGTTCCCGGATCTCGAGGTACTGCCGTACGACGCATTCAGCCCGCACCAGGACCTTATCTCGCGGCGATTGCGCATCCTGCGCGACCTGCCGGACGGGCCACCGATGACCCTGATCGTAGCGGCGCCGACGCTGCTGCCGCAGCTGCCGCCGCGCGAATACCTCGCCAGCCGCGGCATCAGCATCCGCACCGGCCAGCCGCTGGACCGGGAGGCCTTCCGCGCGCGACTCGAGGATTCGGGCTATCAGCGCGTCGCCCAGGTCGGCCTGCACGGCGACTATGCGGTGCGCGGGTCGCTGATCGACTTCTTTCCAACCGGCCACGAGTTGCCGATCCGCGTCGATTTCTTCGACGACCAGATCGAGTCGCTGCGCGAATTCGACCCCGACTCGCAAGTGACCACTGCCAGGATTGATGCGCTCGACACGCTGCCCGCGCGGGAAATACCGATCGACGCCGAAGCCGTTCGCCAGTTCCGCCGGCGCTATCGTCAGCGCTTTGAAGGAAACCCTGCCAAATCACTGATTTACAGAGAGATTACCGAACGCCGCCTGCCCGGAGGCTGCGAAAACTACCTGCCCCTGTTCTTCGATGTCACCGCGACGCTGTGGGATTACCTGCCCGACGATACCGTGATTGTGTGTTGCGATGACCTCGAGTCGCCGCTGGAGGCAGCATGGCAACAGGCACTGGAACGCTACGAGCAGACGCGCCACGATCCGGAACGACCGGCCCTCGAACCGGATGAGCTATACCGGTCGGCGACGCACCATATCGCGGCCCTGAACGCACATCCGCTGATTCGCCTCGAAACCCACGAGATCCCGGCCGAGGAACTCGGGCCTACGGTACTGAACCTGCCCGTCGCCGCGGCACCGGGCATGCTGATCAACCGGCGCGAGGCGGAACCTTCGCGCCGTCTGCGAGAATTCCTCGTGCAGCGGCCGGCCCGGATCCTGTTTGTGTCCGAATCGGCCGGACGGCGCGAGCTGCTGATCGACGTGCTGCGCCAGGAGCAGGCCACGCCCGTGCAGGTCGAATCGTGGTCGGAATTTCTGCGCGGCGGCGCCCACACCGCGATCAGTGTCGCTCCGCTGGACCAGGGTGTCCGCTTCGAGGACGCCGACCTCGTCATCCTGACCGAGCAGGAATTGTTCGGCGAAAAACCGAAGCCGCGGCGCCGGCGCCGACGGGTCAAAGACCCGGCAGCGCTGATCAGCGACCTGACGGACCTCCACGCCGGCGCCCCGGTGGTGCACGCCGACCACGGTATCGGCCGCTTCGTTGGCCTGACCAACCTCGAGTTCGATGCCACGCCAACCGAATTCCTGACGCTCGAGTACGCCGGCGGCGACCGCCTGCATGTGCCCGTCGCGTCCTTGCACCTGATCTCGCGCTACACGGGTGCATCGCCCGAGCAGGCGCCGCTGCACCGGCTCGGCTCCGACCAATGGGCCAGGGCCCGCAGCAAGGCGGCCGGGCAGATTCGCGATGTCGCCGCCGAACTGCTGGAACTGTATGCGCAGCGTGCCGCCCGAACCGGCTACAGCTACCGGCTGGATCCGGGCGAAGTCGAAAAGTTCGCCGACGGGTTTCCGTTCGTGACCACCGACGACCAGGCGACCGCGATCGCTGCCGTGACGCAGGACCTGACCGCCTCGAAGCCAATGGACCGGCTGGTCTGCGGCGACGTCGGTTTCGGCAAGACCGAGGTCGCACTGCGAGCCGCATTTGTCGTGGTCTCCAACAGTCGGCAGGTCGCCGTACTCGTACCGACGACGCTGCTGGCCCAGCAGCACTACCAGACATTTGTCGACCGCTTCGCCGACTGGCCGGTCAATGTCGCGGTGCTGTCGCGCTTCCAGAGTCCGGCCGAAAGCCGCCGGGTGCTCGACGGCATGCGCTCCGGCCACGTCGATATCGTCATCGGCACGCACCGGCTGTTACAGCGCGCAGTCGAGTTCCGGGATCTCGGTCTGGTGATTATCGATGAAGAGCACCGCTTCGGAGTCCGCCACAAGGAACGGCTGAAAACATTGCGAACCGAGGTCGATATCCTGACGCTGACCGCGACACCGATTCCGCGCACGCTCAACATGGCGTTGGGCGGCCTGCGCGAGCTATCGATGATCGCGACCCCACCCGAAACCCGCCTGTCGATCAAGACGTTCGTCACACGCTGGAACGACGGCCTGATCCGCGAGGCATGCCAGCGCGAGCTCAAGCGCGGCGGCCAGGTCTATTTCGTGCACAATCGCGTCGCAGACATCCAGAGGATCGCCGATCAGGTCGCAAAACTCGTACCCGAGGCGCGCGTCGAACTGGCGCACGGGCAGATGCGCGAACGCGATCTCGAACGCATCATGAACGACTTCTATCATCAGCGGTTTCATATCCTGGTCTGCACCGCCATCATCGAAAGCGGTCTGGACGTGCCGACCGCGAACACGATCATCATCAATCGCGCAGACCGTTTCGGCCTCGCGCAATTGCATCAGCTGCGCGGCCGCGTCGGTCGTTCGCATCATCAGGCGTTCGCCTACCTGATGGCACCGCCGCGCGAAGCGCTGACGGCCGACGCCGTCAAGCGCCTGGAGGCGATCGAGTCGCTCGAGGACCTGGGCGCCGGATTCGTGCTGGCGGCGCACGACCTGGAAATCCGCGGCGCTGGCGAACTGCTCGGCGAAGACCAGAGCGGCCAGATCCAGGAGATCGGCTTCTCGCTGTACAACGACATGCTGTCGCGGACGGTACAGGCGCTACGCGACGGCCTCGAACCGGACCTGACCACCGACCTGAACCGGGGTCCCGAAATCAACCTGCACATTCCGGCGCTGCTGCCCGAAGACTACCTGCCCGACGTACACCTCCGCCTGGTACACTACAAGCGCATCGCCAGCGCGAAGGACGAACGCGCACTGCAGAACCTCCAGGTCGAGTTGATCGATCGCTTCGGTTTGCTGCCACCCGCTGCGAAAAACCTGTTTCGCGTATCGGCCATACGCCAGCTTGCCTCACCCCTGGGTATCAAGCGGCTCGAGATGAGCGCGGGCGGCGGCCTCGTCGAGTTTGGCGCACACACCAGCGTCGACCCCGGGATACTCGTACAACTGCTAGAATCAGAGCCGGAACGTTATCGACTGGACCGCCAGCAACGCTTGAAGATCATCGCAGAACTTGAAGAACCGGACAGTCGCTTCGACTTCGCGACCCGGCTGGTGCAACGACTCGGCGGCAACCGAAATTGACACAGACCGTCGACAACCGCGCGTCCCGCTGCCTGTGCGCGTGTCTGCTCGCCGCCGGCTGGCCGCTGGCCTGTCCGGCTGCGGCGGTCGAAGCCGAACCCGACCCATGGATGACCGATCGATACGCGGTCGAAATCATCGTATTCCGGCACCTGGATCAGGGGCGCAACACACCTGAGCAGGCTGCGCCCGTCTCGGTCATCAATGCCTCGCCGCTGAACCTTTACCCGGAGCCGATACCCGACCCTGCGCCCGCCATCGTCGGACCCGTCCTGGATGTCTGGGCAACCGCCGCGCTGCATGCCCCGCCGCCGGTGAGTTTCTACCTGCTGGACCTGATCGCTGAATTCCCGGATTTCGTGCCGTTGCTCGGCGACGGATTGCAACTCAACGAGGTCTACGCGCGGCTGCAACGTCTGGATGCCTACCAACCGCTGGCGCACCTCGCATGGGTGCAGCCGGCGCGGTCGGCCGCTGACGCCATACCTTTCCAGATCCAGTCCACGGGGGCGAACGAATTCAGTGTGTCCGGCACGATCACGCTATATAAAAAACGTTACATTCATCTGGAAGTCAACCTCAAACTCGAACCGAAGACGCCGCCGGCCGAGACCAAATCGACTGCCTGGCTGGGGTTCACAACCGTCTTTACGCATCGCGACGCGTCCGGCGCGACGCAAGTCCCGCTCGAGCTACCCGCCCAGGCGAAGGTCTATCGCTTGCAGGAGTCGCACCGGATGCGCGGCGTCCGCACGCACTATTTCGATCACCCGTTGTTCGGAATCATTGCGACAATCAAGGCCATCGAACTCAGCGATGAGGAAGCCGGCAGCGCGGGATAACCGGCCGCCTGCCAACCGGTGATGTCGATCCTAACGGGTGATGCGCTGCAGGTCTGTCTGCGTCGTGAAGGACGGCGCATTATCGGCCCGGGATGCAGCCGCTTCCGCCTGGCGACGGACTAACTGCTCTTGCACGTGCTCCAGCAGCGTATTCGACGCCGCTGTCCAGGCCGGCACCTCGGTCGCACTGCCGAACGACAGCGTCACAAAGCGTGCGATCGGCGAACGCGGATGGTGAATCGCCAGGTTTCTGACCTTGTGCACGGCACGCTCCGCGAAAGCCAGTACCTGCGCATCGGTCGCGCTGCCAATCAAAACCGCAAATTGGCCATCGCCGAGCCACGCACCGAAGTCCCCTGCGCGGCGCAGCAATCCGCTGATCAGATGCCCGATCTTGCGCAGCAGCGAGTCGGCGGCATGCCGACCGAACACGTCGCGATACGCGTCGAGACAATCGACCTGGAACACGACGATGCCCAGACGCCGCTGCTCGCGGCGGGCGATCGACCAGTCGCGCTGCAGGACTTCCATGAACCCGGCCGGATCGGCGACGCCAGCCGCAGGATCGGTCCGCTCGAGACTCTTCAGTCGACGCCTGGCATCGTGCAGGGCATGGCGCAGCGCGGCCTCGCCCGGTGAGCTGTCAGCCCGAGCGACCTCGGTCAGCAACCAGAATGAGGGTGTGCCCGGTCGCTCATACAGCGCCGACAACCGCACGTTGAGCCGGACGCTGCCGCCGGCTTTCAACTTCCACGCTTGCTCGAGATTGCGGTCGCCATCGGCCGGCCGGTCGCCGACGCGCGCGTCGACCCGCTCGGGCAACTCGCCGTCCATGATCAACTCGTCGATACCGGCACCGATGACCTCACTCGCATCCAGGCCGGTCAGCGTTTCGAACGCCGGGTTGACATAAACAACCGGCAACGCCTTGTCTCTCGCGTTGATGACAAGCAACGCCTGCAGGCCACAGTCGAGGGCTTGAATGACTATCTTTTTATCAAGATTAATCATCTATTTATAAGATAATTCTGATACCATTTATAGATAATGCCAGAACCGCTTCACCCGTCCGGCGAACGATTGAACCGGGACCCGCACCACCCCACTTCGACAACAAATGAATAATAGGCAACCCGGGCCTGGCCGTCTGTGATGCGAGTCACTCGTCGCTGATTTGGACTCGGTCGACTCGCAGCGCGGGCCGGCGAATCGTCGTGGTTACAGTGCGGCCAGCAGCCGGCCGACCTGACCCATGCCCGCGGCCATGAATTGCCCGATTTCGTCGTGGATGCCCTGCCCGGACGGCGCCCGACCGGCCGCCCGGTTCACGATGACGGCAATGATCGCGTAATCGAGTTCGAGTTCACCTGCCAGTGCAGCTTCCGGCATTCCGGTCATGCCGACGATGTCACATCCGTCGCCCGCCATACGGTCGATCTCCGCCCGCGTCTCGAGTCGTGGCCCCTGCGTGACGCCATAGGTACCCGATGGTTCGTAATCGAGCTCCAGCGCGGCTGCCCGGTCGATCAGCAGCGCATGCAGACGGCACGAGAATGGCTCGGTAAATTCCATATGCTGGAGCGGTCGCAGGTCGCCGTCGTTGAACGTGTGCTCGCGACCCCACGTGTAATCAATGATCTGGTTCGGAAAGACGAGCCGGGCCGGGCAGGCTGACGCCGAAATCCCGCCGACCGCGTTGATACCGAGCATCCCGTCCGGGGCCGCGTCGCGAAGCGCCCACACGTTCGCCCGGTAATTAACCCGGTGTGGCGGGATCACGCCAGCCAGCCCATGCCGGGCCAGGAAACAGAACTCGATATCGCCGCTTCGCCAGCGCAGTAGCGGGCTGGATGCCTCGCCGTATGGCGTCGACGGTACATCGCCGGGAGCCACGGCCTGCGCTGCGACCTCAAGCGCACCGGTACCACCGATCAGAGCAAACCGCTTCATACGTCCTCCCGCAGCGCATAGATGGCCGGCAGGTGACGCCAGCGGTGCTGGTAATCCATGCCACAACCAAAAACATAGCGATCATCGACGGTCAGACCGACCAGATCCGGCAGGCTGCGTCCCGCCATCCGCTGGTGGCGTTTACGAACCAGCACAGTGCTGACGACACGTGCAGCACCGAGATGCCGGCATGCGTCGACGACGTATTCGAGGGTAATGCCCTCGTCAAAGATATCGTCGACCAACAACACGGTGCGCCCGGCCAGCTCGATGCGCGGCGGCTGCAGCCACTCGAGTGCCCCCCCGCGCAGGCCGCCACGGTACCGACTGACCTGACAGTAGTCCATTGCAAAATCGCCGCTCAGCAGGCTCGCGATCCGCGCCGTCGGCATCAGGCCGCCCATCATGATACCGAGCAGGACACAGTCGGCCGAAAACACGATGGGCTGCAGTTCGGCGCTTATGCGTTCGTACGCCTGGCGCACCTGCGCCTCGTCAGCGACGATCACCGCATCGGGAAACCCGCTGATACCACTCACTGAGGTCAACCGTCCAGCACCAACGACGGCGGCGCGTCGGCCGCCGCGAGCCGGGCGATGACCGACTGCCACCCGTCTGTCTCATGCAGTTGCCCGGCGACCCATTCGATCGAATGCGGTCGGATTGCCACCAGCCGTGCCTGACTGGCCGGGTTGCCGAGGTCGTCCAGCACCTCCAGCACCTGCGTGACGGCATTCGCATCGTTGCAGATCAGCACCATGTCGGCACCCGCATCGAGGGCCTGGCGCACCCGCTCCGCTATGTCGCCTGCAATATCAGCGGCGGACATGCTCAGATCGTCCGAAAATATCGCGCCGGAGAAGCCGAGCTTGCGACGCAGTTCCGTCTGCACCCAGTACGGTGACAAGCTGGCAATACGCCGATCGATGGCCGGGAATTTCACGTGCGCCATCATGACGCCGCTCAGACCGTTCGCGATCAACCGCCGGTACGGCAGCAAGTCGCCATCCATGGCCGCCAGTTCGCGCGGGTCATGCGGCAGTTCGTGATGGGAATCGGCAACCACCGCACCGTGCCCCGGGAAATGTTTCGCCACCGCCCGCATGCCGGCCTTGCGCATGCCCTGCACGTAGGCCGAAGCCAGGTTCGCAACGACCTCCGCATCCTGGTGAAAAGCACGATCGCCGATGACCTCGCTGAAACCGAGGTCCAGGTCGACCACCGGCGCGAAACTCAGGTCGATGCCGACATCGAGCAATTCGGCCGCCATCAGCCAGCCACAGGCGTGCGCCAGTTCACGCGCGCGCTCCGCATCGGCATCGTACTGGCGACCCAGCCAGCGGGCGGGCGGCAACTTGCTGAAACCGTCCCGGAAACGCTGGACCCGGCCACCCTCCTGGTCGACCGCGACCAGCAGTTTTGGCGCGCGCACCGCCTGGATGGCAGCGACGAGCTCACGAACCTGACCGACACTCGCATAGTTGCGGGCAAACAGGATGACCCCGCCAATCCGCGGGTCCCGCAGGCGCGCCACCTCTTCGCCGGACAGCGTTAACCCTGCTACATCGATCATCAAGGGCCCGAGTGTCATGGTTGTTATCCCCGCGCGACGCGAACGGAAGCTATGGTTTTATTGCAACCGACCGGCCCGCGTCAAGCCCCCGTTTCAGGCACGACGAAACAATGCCATCGATTCCACATGACTGGTCTGCGGAAACATGTCCATTACCCCGGCCGCGACCAGTGTGTAACCGAGCGTGTCGACGAGATGCCCGGCATCGCGCGCCAGCGTGCCCGGATGGCAGGACACATACAAAATCCGCTGTGCGCCGATCTGTCCAAGCACCTCCATCATCTCCATGGCGCCGGTCCGCGGCGGATCGAGCATGACAAGATCGAAACCCCGCCATTCGGATGCCTCAGCCGCCGCGGGCACAGAAAGATCGGCCTGGCGAAACGACACGTTCGCAATGTGGTTGCGCGCAGCATTGCGCCCGGCACGCTCTACCATGTCAGCGGCCAGTTCGATGCCGACCACTTCGCCCGCACGCGTCGCAATCGGCAAAGAGAAATTTCCCAGCCCGCTGTAGAGATCGAGCACCCGGCTCGACCGGTCAGGCGCCAGCAACTCGAGCGCGCGCCGGATCATCTTGCCGTTGACCTCGCCGTTTACCTGCACGAAGTCGGTCACGGTAAACGCGATTGAGATATCGAAACCGGGAATCCGGTAATGCAGCGGCTCGGGTGCGGCCACTCCGGGCAGGGGCTCGATGCTGTCGGGCCCTTTGCTCTGCAGATAGATACCGATCCCATACGTCTCACCGAAGCGCGCCAGTGCCGCACAATCGGCCTGATTGGGCGGATCGAGAACCCGAAACACCATGGCGACGCCGTTGTCACCGACCGCCGCCTCGATCTGCGGCACCCGGTCCCGGATCGACAGCGATTCGATCAACGCCGCAAGTTCCACAAGCCGGTCGCCGAGCGCCGGGTGCAATGTCTCGCAGCGCGCCATATCCGTCACATAGGGCTTGTTCCGCTCGCGGAAACCCACGAGCACACGCCCCTTCTTCGTCACGTACTTCGCAGCCAGCCGCGCCTTGCGTCGATAGCCCCAGGCTGGCCCGCTGATGGGCGCAAGGATCTCGGCCGGTTCGACATGGCCGATTCGCTGCAGATTATCCAGTAACACGCCCTGCTTCATATCGAGCTGGCGCGCCGACGCCAGGTGCTGCAGGGAGCAGCCGCCACAGATCCCGAATACGGCGCATCCGGGCTCGACGCGTTCCGGCGCCGACGTCAGGATCTCGAGCAAATCAGCCTCGTCGTAGCTGCGACGTTTCTTGCGGCGCTGGAAGCGCACGGTCTCACCCGTCAGCGCGCCATGGATGAACACGGCCTTGCCGGGCGGGCGGGCAACACCACGGCCGTCAACGGTGGTGTCGACGATCAGGGCCGTCTCCGGGTCCGGTAACTTACGCGCCATGCGGGTCACTCGGCGGGTACGGGGCCACGCTTCCAGGCATCCAGAAACGCTTTGAGATGCGGCTCGGGCGCGGCATCCAGCAGTTCCCGCACGCGCTCGAATTCAGCATCAAGCTGCACGTCGTCGAGAATGCCGCGCATGTGCTGGAAGCGCAGGAAGATAAGGTAGGTATTGAGCACGTCGGTTTCGCAGTAGTTGCGAATCTTCTCGAGCTGGCCGTCGCGATAGGTGTTCCAGACCTGATCGCCGGCCATCCCCAGTTTGCCGGGAAAGCCGAGCATGACCGCGATCTTGTCGAGACCCGCCCGGGCGCGCGGGTTGAACCCCGACAACACGTCCATGACATCGATGTGCCGCCAGTGATAGCGGCTCAGATAATTGTTGTAGCGAAAACTCCGGTCCTCATCGCCGGTTTCCCAGTACCTGGGCGCTGCAATGCCATGCAGCATTGCCCGATAATGCAGCACCGGCAGGTCGAACCCACTGCCGTTCCACGAGACCAGCTGCGGGCCGAACTGATCGAGGCCGTCAAAAAAACGCTGCACCAGGTCGGCTTCACCGCTGTCGATCTCGCCGAGGCTCCAGACCCTCAGCTTGTCACCCGCCCGCAGGACGACGGCGATCGCGACGATGCGCTGCTGGTACAGCGGCAGGAACTCGGAACCGGTGTCCTGCAGATGCCGGAACATCATCGCCTTGCCTGCGTCCTCGTCCGACAGGTCGCCGAGCGGCAACAGGCGCCGACCGAGTTCGATGTCGGGTATCGTCTCGATATCGAAGATCAGGTAATTCATGCGGCGACTTTTCTCATCAGGATCGCGACGGCAACCACCAGGCCGGCCTCGTCCGTCAAGGTCAGGTGCCCGTCGCCGATCCCCAGTTCGTCGCACTTCGCGCGGCCGCGCGGGGAGAAGATAATATCGGGTCGGCCGTAGCGATTTGGCCGCACGCCAGTGTCACGCACCCACATGCCGTTGGCGAACCCGGTGCCCATGGCCTTGACGATTGCCTCCTTCGCGGCGAAACGCATCGCGAGATAGCGCTCGGGATGCTTTTCCCGGGGGAACCATTCGAGTTCCTCCGGCATCAGGATATGGCGCGCAAAACGCTCGCCGAAGCGCGCGTAAATCCGCTGCACGCGATCGGCCCGCAGCACGTCGATGCCTACGCCAAAGATCACGCGCGGGCCTCGGCCATCAGCCGCTTGATCTCGGCCACCGCCTGCGCCAGCCCATCGAAAACCGAGCGGGCAATGAGTGCATGACCGATGTTCAACTCGACAATCTGCGCAATGGCCGCAACCGGCTGCACGTTCTCGCGATGCAGACCATGCCCCGCATGAATCGTCAGACCGAGTTCGGCGCCGTAGACGGCGGCCTGATGTACGCGCCGGAGTTCGACGGCGGCGTCTTCAGGACCCTTTGCATCGGCAAAACAACCCGTATGCAACTCGACGACGGGCGCACCCGCCGCTACTGCGGCATCGAGTTGTGCCGGTTCCGGGTCGATGAATAACGAGACGCGAATGCCCGCCTCGGCCAATTGTGCGCATGCCGCGGTGATCCGATCCTGCTGGCCGGAGACGTCCAGCCCCCCCTCGGTGGTCAGTTCCTCGCGCCGCTCCGGCACGAGGCAGCAATCAGCGGGCCGAATACGGGCTGCGATCGCGAGCATCTCGTCGGTGACTGCCATCTCCAGGTTCATGTGGGTCTGCAGCCGTGCGGCGAGCCGCTCGACGTCATGATCCTGGATGTGCCGGCGATCCTCACGCAGATGCACCGTGATCGAATCGGCGCCCGAACGCTCGGCCAGCAACGCGGCCTCGACCGGATCCGGATAATCCGTGCCGCGTGCCTGACGCAGAGTTGCCACATGATCGACGTTAACGCCAAGATAAATGCCGGAGTGCGTGTTACCGCCCATGTTATTCGTTGCCCGTCACATTACAGGTATCAGGAACCAGGTTGCTGCCACGGCGCATGCCGCGCAGGCGCAAAGTGTATATGAATTACCGGTGAAGTTTGTGGAAGCAGAACCTCCCACGCCGTGCTAGCGCAGCATCGCCGCGAGCACCTCGCGGGTCTTCAGCGGCTTGCCGCCGAGCGCCCGGTCCAAGAGCGGCCGCAGCAGCCGCTTGGCATTACGCAGTTGCTCGTCATTCGTCAGCTCACCCGCGGCAATGGCATGCAGAGCGCCGCCGGAAAACACGAGGTCGCCGTCGTACCCGGCATCGACCGGCACCGGCCCCCGGTCGATGACATATTCATAATACCGGTCGGCGGCCAGCGGCTGCTGCTGGATGACGTCCAGATCGACGACCAGGCCGTAACCGATCTCGCTGAGCAGTGCGACCTCGAACCGGCGCAGGATTCGTTGCGGCTCCTCACCCGTCGATAATGCACCGATCGCGGCGCCGTAATGCGCAAACAACTCCGGATGCGGATCGACCCGCTGCATCAGGATCATCAGCAATTCATTCAGATAATAGGCCGACATCAGCGCGAGCCCGGTTATCGGCAGCGGACGCGAAGATGGCTCGGCGGCCCGGAGTGTGTAGAGGGAGCCACGCCCGAACCATGATATTCGTAGCGGCTGAAATGGCTGCAGCAGGCTGCGCCACGGGGACCGGGGGCGGCGCGCGCCCCTGGCGACCACCCCAACGCGGCCGTGCTGCTGACTCAGCATCTCACAGATCTGGCTCGACTCACGATACGGACGGGCATGCAGCACGAAGCTCGCCTCCAGTTCCACTCGTTCCACCACGCTCATCCCGGCATCTCGTAGCCGAGCTGACGCAGTGCGCGTGCATTGTCGCTCCAGTTTTCTTTGACCTTGACGTGCGCCTTGACGTAAAAGCGCCGCTCGAACATGGCTTCGAGATCGACGCGGGCATCGGTGCTGATTTTCTTGAGCCGATTCCCGCCACGCCCGACAACGATGCCCCGATGAGAGTCTTTCTCGACCCAGATCAGCGCGTCGACGAACCACATATCGTCGCGCTGCTCGAGCGCCAGAACCTCGACCGCCAGCCCGTAAGGCACCTCTTCACGGAGGGTGGAGAGCAGTTTCTCGCGAAACACTTCACTGATCCGGAACTCCATGCCGCGATCCGTCGTCATATCGGCCGGAAACAGCGGCTCGCTGTCGGGCAGACGCGCCTTGACCAATTCCAGCAGTCGGTCAAGGTTGGTACCGCGCCGGGCCGAGATCGGGATGATCTCGTCGAACGTGCCGCGTGCCTGGTAGTCCTGCAGCACCGGCAGCAGATCCTGGCGGCGCTCCATCAGATCGAGCTTGTTCACGACCAGCAGGGTCGGAATTCCGGCATCTTTCAACTTGGCCAACACCACGTCATCGCCACGCGACCAGCCTTTTGAATCAACGACGAACAATGCGACGTCGGCGCCCGCCAGTGAGGCCGCGGCCGTGCGATTCATCGTGCGATTGATCAGCTTGCGCCCGCCGCGGTGAATCCCGGGTGTATCGACGAAGATAACCTGTACACCCGGCTCATGCAGGATACCGAGAATGCTGTGGCGAGTCGTCTGCGGCTTCGACGTAACGATGCTGATTTGCTCCCCGACCATTGCGTTGACGAGTGTCGACTTCCCGGTGTTCGGCCGCCCGATGACAGCGACGAACCCGGCGCGAAACGCAGAGCGCTCGGGTGAGTCAGCCATGCCCGAGTTCCTCCAACGCGGCGGTGGCGGCAGCCTGCTCGGCGCGGCGGCGACTGGTGCCGGTGCCGCTGGTCACGAGTTCCAGCGAGCCGATGCAGCAACTCACAACGAATGTCTGGGCATGGGCCGCGCCCGAAACATCAGATAATTCATAGTCCGGCGGCACCAGCTGGCGCGACTGTAGATATTCCTGCAAGCGGGTCTTCGGATCCTTGAGTTCATCCTCATCGGGCAGACTGGCGAGACGGCCGGCATAGAACCTCAGAATGACTTCCCGCGCCGCAACGAAACCGCCATCCAGAAACACCGCGCCGATGACCGCCTCGACGGCATTGGCCAGCACGGACTTGCGCTGGTAGCCGCCACTGCGATACTCGCCACTGCCCATGATCAACTGCGGACCCACAGCAATCTCGCGCCCGATCTCGGCCAGCGTCTCGCCGCAGACAAGTTCCGAACGGAATCGACTGAGGATGCCTTCGGGCGCGTCAGCCTTGCTCTCGTACATCGCATCGGCAATGACCAGACCAAGCACAGCGTCGCCGAGGAATTCGAGCCGCTCGTTATTCTCTGCCGACGCGCTGCGGTGGGTCAACGCCCGGTTCAGCAGTTCCGCGTCGGAAAACCGGTAGCCAAGCGCCTTGTCACACCAATTACTGATGCGGTCACCGTTTGATCTCAACGGACTTGTCGAAACTCACCACCAGCGACAGGTTGCCGAAATAGGCGGCCCGTCGTTCGTATTGTGCGTTGACCGTATATCCGTTCTTCGACTTCTTGATCTTGAAATCAAGTGCGTTCATGCCCCGAACCATCTCGATATCCAGGCGCTTGTTGATCGCCGAGCGTATCTTGGCGAGGGTCGTGCTACTGCCGCTCAGATTGGTTTCGACGTCCGTGAGTATGCGCGAGACCTTCATCTGCTCCAGATAGAACGGCGTGATCTTCAGCACAGCAAATGCGTATGACGCGACGAAAGCCGCGATGACAATAAAACTGATAAACGTGACACCACGCTGCCCGTGCCTCATAACAGGTGCTCCCAAATTGCTCATCAACCCGATACCTCTCGATCGATCGCCAGCCCCGGCAACCCGGCACCGCGGACAAACCCCGCGGTGCGCTATTTAACAGGCAGCCCGATGCGGCTCCAGCGAGGCCAGCCCGGAAAACTCCAATTCATCCAGATCCGCACGGCCTTGCCAACCACGTTGCCTTCCGGAATGACACCGACGCCGCGGTAACGACTGTCTTTGCTGTTATCCCGGTTATCACCCATCATGAAGTAATGATCCTCCGGCACTTGGAATGTCCCCTCCAGACCGCCTCGACCCGGCATCAGCAAAATCTCGTGCTCGACCCCCTCGAGATTCTCATTGTACAGCAACGCATCGCGCTGCCCCTCACCCCGGTACCTGCCCAGATTCGTGGTCTCAATCAGCACACCATTGATATACAGCCGACGATTCCGGTAGGTGACGGTATCGCCCGGCAGCCCAACCAGGCGCTTGATGTAATTGGTACTCGGATCGGCCGGCAGCTTGAATACGATGACGTCGCCGCGTTCCGGCATGCCAAGATTGACAATCTTCGTATTCGTAACCGGTAAGCGCAGCCCGTAGGTGTACTTGTTGACGAAAATAAAGTCGCCGACGTGCAAGGTCGGCACCATCGAACTCGACGGGATACGAAAGGGCTCGAACAAAAATGAGCGCACGGTCAGAACGATCAGTAACACGGGAAAAAATGAACGCGCGTATTCGACGATGACCGGCTCGTTCGACTTCTGCCCCCGCACCGGTGCGGGCCGGTTCCGCCGCAAAAACCAGGCGTCGACAGCCCAGATCAAGCCGCTGACGGACGTCACGATGACCAGTATCAGTGAAAAATCAAAACTCATATAATGCTCCGCTCAATGCCGTATCCTCCGGTTTCGGACCCGGGCTCCGAATCGTGCGGTCACGCCCTGATCACACTTCCTAATCACGCCCGACCTTCAGGACGGCAAGAAAAGCCTCCTGCGGGATCTCGACGTTGCCAAACGATTTCATACGCTTTTTACCGGCCTTTTGTTTCTCGAGCAACTTGCGTTTGCGCGAGATGTCACCACCATACAGCTTCGCGGTCACATCCTTGCGGAACGCCTTGATATCCGCGCGAGCCACGATATCCCCGCCGATCGCAGCCTGGACGGGAATCGAGAACATCTGCCGCGGAATCAACTCCTTGAGCTTCTCGACCAGCTCGCGGCCGCGCCGACGGGCCGACTCGCGGTGGACGATCAGGGACAACGCATCGACACGCACTTTGTTGATCAGTATATCCAGCTTGACCAGCTCACCGACGCGAAAGCCCGAAAGCTCGTAATCAAATGACGCATGGCCGCGACTGACCGATTTGAGCCGGTCAAAGAAATCGAGTACGACCTCGGCCATCGGCAACTCGTACTCGAGCGACACTTGGTTGCCGTGGTACTCGATCTTTTTCTGAATGCCGCGTTTGGACGCGCACAGCTGGATTACCGCACCGAGATACTCCTGCGGCATGAGCAGGCTGGCGGTGATATACGGCTCACGTATCTCGTCGATGTCGCCGGATGCCGGCAGCATTGCCGGGTTTTCTATGTTCAGCACCTCCCCGGTGCGCAGCAGGATCTCGAATGCAACCGTGGGTGCGGTCGTAATGATATCCAGCCCGTACTCGCGCTCGATGCGCTCCTGAACGATCTCCATGTGCAGCATACCGAGGAAGCCGCATCGGAAGCCAAAGCCGAGAGCCGCCGATGACTCGGGTTCGAAATACAGCGCTGCGTCATTCAGGCGCAGCTTCTTCAGCGCGTCGCGAAACGCTTCGAACTGGTCAGACTGCACGGGGAACAGGCCCGCGAAGACCCGCGGCTTGACCGGACGAAAACCCTCGAGTGGCACAGCTGCGGGCTGCGCCTCGAGCGTGATCGTGTCGCCGACCGGCGCGCCGTCGATATCCTTGATGCCCGCCACCAGGTAGCCGACTTCGCCCGTCTTCAGACAATCGCGGCTCGTCATCTTCGGCGTGAAGACGCCGACATCATTCGCCGGATACGATTCACCTGTCGACATGATCGTGATCTTTTTCCGAACGGGCAGTTCCCCGTTCATTATCCGCACCAGCGAGACGACGCCGACGTAATTATCGAACCAGGAATCGATGATCAGTGCCTGCAGCGGCCCATCCGGTTCACCGGTCGGTGGCGGAATACGCACCAGCAGCGTCTCGAGCAGTTCGGCAATGCCCTCGCCGGTTTTCGCGCTGACGAGGACGGCGTCATCCGCATCGAGGCCGATGATCTCCTGGATGTCGTGCTTGACGCGCGCAGGATCGGCGGACGGTAAATCGATCTTGTTGATGACCGGCAAAATCTCCAGGTCCTGCTCGAGCGCCGCGTAACAATTCGCGATACTCTGCGCCTCTACGCTCTGCGCCGCATCGACGATCAGCAGCGCACCCTCGCAGGCGGCCAGCGAGCGTGACACCTCGTATGAAAAATCGACATGCCCGGGCGTATCGATAAAGTTCAGCATATAGGTCTCGCCGTTATTCGCCTGGTAATTCAACGACACGCTTTGCGCCTTGATCGTGATGCCCCTTTCGCGCTCGATATCCATCGAGTCGAGCACCTGGTTGGACATTTCACGCTTCTCGAGCCCCCCGCACAGCTCGATCAACCGATCCGACAACGTGGATTTGCCGTGATCAATGTGGGCGATGATTGAAAAATTGCGTATATGGCGCATCGGCGGGGGCAGTCCATAGCCTCGTGGCGTTGGAATTATAAATCAAAGGATGGAGAAACAGGCTGCCCGGCCCGCAGCGGGTCAGGTGTCGTATGCGGCGATCTTGTCCAGTACGGCGCGGCGATCCAGATTGTACTGACAAATCTCCTCGCCGTCACAGCAAACGACCGGCACCCGTTCACCATAATTCGCCTGCCACTCCGGCCGGTCGTCGATGTCGAATACCGAGATTGTCGCGCGTCCCCGCACCAGCGGTTCCAGTTCACCCAGTAGCTGCTCACACAAGTGGCAGCCGCGCCGGCTGAAGACCTCAAGGACCGGCAGGCTCCCGTCGCCGGTGTTCATGCAATGCGTTGAACCGCGGCAGGCAGTCCGGCCGCTGCCGAACGACGCACGACATCCAGGCTGATCAGCAACCAGGCAGCTCCCGCCCCCGCGATTGCGCCGATGACCGCCGCCCCGTCGCCGGCGCCGGGTATCCAGACGGTGGCCAGCGCCGCGCCGCCGAGCAGCCCGATCAGCGGCACCCCGTATGCGAGGACGGCGAATGCCGCCAACCGCCGCCCGCGCAGGACAACGCGTACGCGATCCCCGACCTGCAACGGCTCCGGATGGCAATCAGGCACGTCGAGAACCCGCGACCGGTTGGCCCCGAACATCGTCAGCAACGGGCCAAGCCCGCAACCCGCGTGCTGCGCACAAGCCTGGCAGGCAGGCAGGCCATCGATAGTAATCCGCGCGAATGCGCCGTGAGCGGAGGTGACGGTGCCGGTCGCGAACAGCACGGCCGGATCAGGGTCTCGCGTTGACCGGTCGCGCCGACAGGGCAATCATCCTGGCAGTCTTGAGTGGCACGCTGCCGACCGCCGTCACCAGATACCCGTCGATGATCGTGGTATAGGCAACCGTCGCGCCGACCTGCGACTTGCCGACCTGCAGAGCGGCATCGGTGACGCCGGCTTCGATGAACACCGAAACCGACGCGAGGCCGTCGGAATACACCAGATGCTCCATCGTTGACTCGTTATCCCCGGCAAGTTGGGAGCGCGCCATCGTCAGCTCGAAACCGACCGGCAGAACAGCGCATTCCCACCCGCCGGACCTGCTCGCGTCGGCGGCACGCGCTGGCATCGGCTCGGTGCGCTGCCAGACGAAATCATCCATGGCGACGGTCGGTTCGACGTCAGATTGCCGGAGCTTCTCATCGAACGTGATCTCGGTAAACAGGGTCTGCTCGAGCGCACGGCCGCTGCCGTTCATCAACTCGTACTTCAACGGCAGCGCACGCGCAGTATCAAGCCACAATCGATAACCGAAGCGATACTGATCCGTGGGGCTCACCACGATGACCTGTGCATCCTGCCCGGCGATACGCTCGGTCGCGAGGACCTCGACCTGGTAAATCGCCGGATTGACCGACGCGAAACTCGGCATGCGAGTGATCTCATCGGCCGGCATCGTCACGCCGGCGTTGCGCTGATCGACCATGACGAGCTTCTGGTCCGGGAGAATGCACATGACCTCCTCCGCGGTTCGGATGATCTCGCGACCGGTGGAATCGATCGCCGTGATGCGTTCGGTGACCTCGCCGTTCTCGACGCGGTGAACGATATGTACGACATCGACCTTGTCGCCGCACATGTGCACGAGCGTACCGCGGAAGTTGTATTTTCCCGCCGCGTCGGCCATCCGTTCGAGCCATGCTTGTGGACTGTCCGCCGCGCCGGCGATGCCGACCCACGCCAACAGCCAAACCATGCCGGAGCACACCGACAGCGAGAGCGCGCCGCGCATGACGACCGGCCGAACGGGGTCAGTCATTCACCGGCCCCGGCCGGGCGCCAGGCTGCGACCCGAAATGACGGCATGACCAAGTGGGCATCGACGAACTGGCGCGTGGCCGGGTTCGAATACTCCGCGTGTGACACGAGATAACGCATCAGACGACTGGTTGCCATGCTCGCGCTGTACCCGTAATCGGAATCCACCTCGGCCACCGTGACAGCCGTGACGCCGCCGGCGCCAGCCATGAATTGCAACGCCTGGGTGCCCTCTTTGACGGGCGCAAGATTCAGCGCGACGACCATCGCGACTGCCGCCGCCAGACCGGCACCGACGAAGCCGGAGCCAACCGCGCGACTGCCGGCGCCGGACCCGTCACGCGGCGATGCAACCGCCTCCGCTTCGATTGCCGCACGTACCCGGTCGGCAAGCTGCAGTGCGCCGGGCTGGACGCTGGCGCCCGCCAGCAGGTCGCCGACGAGCCCATAGCGGCCGAGCCGGTCACGCAGTTCCGGTTCCCGCTCCAGGCGCCGCAGCAGCAACTCTTCCTCGGCCACCGGCAACTCACCGTCGAGTAACGCAGACAACTGTTCGTTTATGGTCTGGCTCATCGTCTCCATGCCTCGTCTCGTTCCATCTCCGGGTACCCGTCAACCACTGTCGGCACCCTGTAATAAATTCCCGATGCGGCCGTCAATCGCCTCTCTGGCTCTGAAGATACGCGAACGAACCGTCCCGACCGGACACTCCATCGCGCTCGCGATCTCCTCGTAACTCATACCCTCAATCTCGCGCAAAACAATCGCGACCCGCAATTCTTCCGGCAGAGCCTCGATTGCATCCTCGACGGTTTCACGCAATTCTTCACGCTGCGCGATCGCATCCGGGGTATCGGTATCCTGCAGCCGGGCATTGACCTCGTAGGACTCCGGATCCTGCAAGTCAACATCGAAGTCCAGCGGCCGCCGCTTCATTACGACCAGATGATTCTTCGCGGTGTTGATCGCAATCCGGTACAACCACGTATAAAAAGCACTATCACCCCGGAAATTCGGTAGCGCGCGATAGGCCTTGATGAATGCCTCCTGCGAGACATCAAGGGCATCCGCCGGATTACGAACGTAACGCATAATCAATTTCAAAATCTTGTGCTGGTACTTCAGCACCAGCACATCAAAAGCTCGCTTGTCGCCCTGCTGAACCCGTTCGACAAGCCGCTGGTCGTCAGCCTTGCCGCTCATCGCCGAGCGGCCCCCGCTCGGACGTACAACGAGTCACTGTCCTTCGCATAGACCAGTACGGCCGCAATAAGTTCGCGCCAGCGCTTGATTTTGCGGGCATCCGTCACAATTTTCGACTCTCTCCAGACTGCCGGCCAATTCGGCCCGCTACGCGGCCTAATGCAACGCAGCAGCCGGCCGATTTTACGCCAAACCGGCCGCCATAGGCACCCGCAACCTGACCAGCAGCCGTCGCCAGCGCGCGCTACCGGGCCGGCGGCACCACAGCCAACAGGCGAAACGCCGCCCGTCCCGGGCGACCCACCGCAAACCGATCAGGCGCCCGCCGACGGCAATCCAGCCGTGCGTCAGGCGCACTTCCAGCCATTCATCACCCAGTGCGCCACCCCGCGCAGCGGCAGATGCCTGGCGCGACACCAGCCGCAGCGACCAGCTTCCTGATGCCTGCGCCACGACGCTCGCGACCCGGCCGCCAAACAGGCGCACGACCGGGGCGGCGCGATCCGCCGACGCCAGTTCAATCGTTCGATAAAAGCCGTTCGACCACATCTTGCAACCGCACATCCTGCGCCGTGAGGCGGCCCGTGAGCAAGTCGAGAATCTCCGGATCCTGGAAATCGAGCAGGGTTTCGAACGCTGCCTGCTCCGCCGCATCGGCGCGCTCGTAATCGCGGTCCATGTAGCGCATCAGCAGTACGTCGAGTTCACGCATGCCGCGGCGACAACGCCAACCAAGTCGTGCACGCTTGATGGAATCCATGCCGCCGATCGGGTCTGCGACGACTACATCCGTCGGACGGCCAGCGTCTTCTTGATTTCGGCTATGGCTCGCGCCGGGTTCAGATCCTTCGGACACGAGTTGGTGCAATTCATGATCGTATGGCACCGATACAGCCGGAACGAATCCTCGAGCGCATCGAGCCGCTCGCCGCTCGCCTCGTCCCGGCTATCGACCAGCCAGCGATAGGCTGCAAGCAATGCCGCGGGGCCGAGATAGCGATCACTATTCCACCAATAACTCGGACAACTCGTCGAACAGCAGGCACACAGAATGCACGCCGATGGCGAGTTGATCAGTTCCTGCTCTGCCCTGGATTGCAGGCGCTCCCGGTCCGGCGGCGCCGGCGTGCGCGTCTGCAGCCATGGCTTGATCGATGCATACTGCGCGTAGAAGTGGGTCAGGTCCGGCACCAGATCCTTGATGACCTCCATGTGCGGCAGCGGGTAAACCTTGACGGGCCCCTTGATGTCATCGATCGCCAGCGTGCACGCGAGCGTATTCAGCCCGTCGATGTTCATGGCGCACGAACCGCAGATGCCCTCGCGGCAGGAACGCCGGAAGGTCAGTGTCGGGTCGACCTCGTTCTTGATCTTGATCAGCCCGTCCAGGACCATTGGACCGCACTGGTCGAGCGCCACGTCGTAGTGGTCCACTCGCGGGTTCTCGCCGGTGTCGGGGTCGTAACGATAGACCTCGAACCGTCTGATCTGCTTTGCGCCTGCGGGAGCCTCGAAAAACCTGCCCTTCTGCAAACGCGAATTGGGCGGAAGCCTGAATTGGGCCATGGTGTCACCTTGTAATCCTTAATCCAAGTGTTGTGCATTCGTCAATCGACGCTTAGTACACGCGCGCCGCGGGTGGCACGGACTCGACCTCGTCGGTCAACGTCTGCAGATGCACGGGCCGATAGCCGAACCGGACGTTAGCTTTCTCGTCACACCACGCCAGCGTGTGTTTCATCCAGTTCTCGTCGTCCCGATCCGGGAAATCCTCGCGGGCCTGAGCGCCCCGGCTCTCTTTCCGGTTGGCCGCCGATGCGATGGTCACCGTGGCCTGGGACAACAGATTCTCGAGTTCGAGCGTCTCGATCAGATCGGTGTTCCAGATCAGCCCGCGGTCCGAGACTTTGACGTCGGCGAACGATGCAAAGGTCTGTGCGAGTTTTTCGATACCTTCCTCGAGTACCTCGCCGGTGCGGAACACCGCCGCATGGTTCTGCATGTGCCGCTGCATTTCCAGCCGGATCTCGGCCGTCGGGCGGCTGCCATTCGCATGCCGCAGCTTGTCGAGACGCTCCACGGCAAAGCTGCCGGCATCCGCTCGCAGCGGCTTCTGCCGGCCAGGATCCACAAGTTCCGTGGCACAATGATGAGCCGCCGCGCGCCCGAACACGACCAGATCGAGCAGCGAGTTCGAGCCCAGGCGATTCGCGCCGTGCACCGATACGCAGGCCGCTTCGCCGACAGCCATCAGGCCCGGCACGACGGTCTCCTGCCCCCCGGCATCCAGTGTCAGCACCTCGCCGTGACGATTCGCGGGAATTCCGCCCATGTTGTAGTGAACGGTCGGCAATACCGGGATCGGTTCCCTGGTGACATCGATACCGGCGAAGATCCGCGCCGATTCGGCAATTCCCGGCAGGCGTTCGTCGATAATTTCCGGGCCAAGATGTTCGAGATGCAAGTGCACGTGATCGGCATGCTCGCCAACGCCGCGGCCCTCGCGAATCTCGATCGTCATCGAACGGCTGACGACATCACGGGATGCGAGGTCCTTGGCATTCGGTGCGTAACGCTCCATGAAACGATCGCCCGCCGAGTTCGTCAGGTAACCGCCTTCCCCGCGCGCGCCCTCGGTGATCAGGCAGCCGGCGCCGTAGATGCCGGTCGGGTGAAACTGCACGAACTCCATGTCCTGAAGCGGCAGCCCCGCGCGCTGAACCATGGCGTTGCCGTCACCGGTGCAGATATGCGCCGACGTACACGAGAGGAATGCCCGACCGTAACCGCCGGTCGCGAGAATGACGCGCCGCGCACGGAAGCGATGCAATGTACCCTCGGCCATGTCGATCGCCACGACGCCGCGACACTCACCGTCTTCCATGATCAGATCGATCGCGAAAAACTCGATATAAAACGTCGCATCATGCTTCAGTGACTGCTGATAGAGGGTGTGGAGCATCGCGTGCCCCGTGCGGTCCGCAGCCGCGCACGTGCGCTGGGCCGTACCCTCACCGAAATGCGTCGTCATGCCGCCGAACGGGCGCTGGTAAATCCTGCCGTCCTCGGTACGCGAAAACGGCACGCCGTAGTGCTCGAGTTCGATCACCGCATCCGGCGCTTGCTTGCACATGTATTCGATCGCATCCTGATCGCCGAGCCAGTCAGAACCCTTGACGGTGTCGTACATATGCCAGCGCCAGTCATCCTCACCCATGTTGCCGAGTGCGGCGCTGATACCACCCTGCGCTGCTACCGTGTGACTGCGCGTCGGAAAGACCTTGGTCAGGCATGCCGTCGTCAGCCCGGCTTGTGCCAGCCCAAACGTGGAACGCAGGCCCGCGCCGCCGGCACCGACGACGACGACGTCGTACGTGTGATCGATAAACGGGTAGGCAGCGCTCATCGACCCGCTCCCACGGAGATGACGATCACTGCATAAACGCCCGCAACGGCGAGTGCCACATGCGCGAATTTGACCGCGATGAGCACGACCACCACGGTCGCACCGTGCACATAGTCCTCGACGACGACCTGCAGACCCAGGTTCGAGTGCTGCACCATGGTCAGCACCAGCAAAATCAACAGAATCGCATGCACCGGCTCGGCGACCCACGCAGACAGGTCGTGCCAATTACCCTGCGGCATGCTGCCCATGATCGCGACCGCAAACCACAGGGTCAGCGGCACCAGGGCAATCGCCGTCAGGCGCTGACCCCACCAGTGGCCGGTACCCTGTTGCGCGGACCCGTGACCCAGAACCTTTGCCAAAGGAGATTGCATACCCTGAACCTCTACGCGATGAATGCCGCAAGCCAGACAGCCAGCGTCATGACCAGCGCAACGATAACCACGAACCAGCCGGTCATGCGCGCCCGGTCCTTCTCGAAACCCCGCCCGGTGTCCCAGGCCAGATGCCGAATGCCGTTGCACAGGTGATAAAAGAAACAGAACGTCCAGCCAAACAGCATCAGCCCGCCGATCGGCCCCGTGAAAAAACCGTTCAACGCGTTATACGCAGCGGGCCCGCCGACGACGGACATGAGCCAGCCGACCAGTGCGATGGCGCCGAATGACAGCGCGACGCCGGTCGCCCGGTGCAGAATCGACAGGGCGTTACTGACCTCCCACCGATACACGTCGAGATGCGGCGAAAGCGGTCGCTCATAACGGACCATTGGTTTACCTCAGTTGCTCAAGGCCGATCGTTCATTCCACCCGCCGACCCGCATCGGTTGGGCCTCGAAACGGCAACGCGAGCGATGGGTAAAGGTTCGATGTCTGTAACGGCACACGGCGGGCTAAAAATCGATGCAGCGCCCCTTGTGCTCCCAGTCCCCGTAACGCGTCGGCTCGAGCCCGTCGGGGCCGCCGAACTCGCGTGCCGGCGGTCCGGCCTTAACGGCAGTCTTACCCGCACGGCCGTCCGATTGGCCGGTTCGATCCGCTTGCTGACCGGCATCCGCGGCAATGGAATCGCCGTTGTCTGCGGTGATATCCAGGCTCTGCCCGGGTTTTGACATGGGTTTTGACATGGGTGTTGACATGGGCGCTAGTGTGCCAGAATGACCCGACTATTTCAGTATCAGAATTTCTGCACACCATGTCCCGATTCCCTGCCCCCGCCGGAATGTGCGCGGTTGAACTTGACCGACATCAGCTCCTGCGTATCAGCGGCGAGGACCGCATCGAATTCCTGCAAGGCCAGCTCACTCAGGACGTCGACCGCATTGACCCCCGGCACAGCCGGCTTGCCGGCTGGACCACGGCCAAGGGCCGCCTGCTGGCGGTCGGCCAGCTGCTGCCGGGCCCGGAGGCGCTGTGGTGGCCGTTGCCGGCCGACATCATCGACGGCATAGCCCGTCGCCTTGGGCTATTCGTGTTGCGAGCCAAGGTTGAGATCGCAGTGATGAATTTTGCGGTCGCCGGCCTGATCGGGCTCGCGGCCGATGCCCCGCTGACGCTTGGAAATCTCGAGCTCCCCGTCGAACCCGGCGCGGCGGCCTCGGCCGATGAACCCGGGGCCGGTGAACTCATCGTCGCCAGACTCATCGGCGATCCGACGCGCGCCTGGCTGTGCGGCCCGGCCGAACACGTCCGGGCCGTCTGCACCCAGGCCGGCTTCGGTACCGCCGGCATCGCCGACTGGCAACTCGCCGATATCACGGCGGGCCTGCCCGGCATCTGCGCGGCGACGTCCGAGGCATTCATCCCGCAGATGCTGAACCTCGATCTGCTCGACGGCATCAGTTTCACAAAAGGCTGCTATGTCGGGCAGGAGATCGTCGCCCGCACGCAGAATCTCGGCCGCATCAAGCGGCGCATGTACCGCTTCACGACGAAGGCTGCCGGCCTCGAACCGGGTGCCACGATCCACGGCCCCTCACAAGCGACCGGCAAGATCGTCTCGGTCGCACCGAACGGCGGAGCATTCGAGCTGACCGCCGTGATCGCAATCGACCAGTCGGATGGCCAGTGGTTCGCGGACGATGCAGCCAGCGGGACACTGGAGCGATTGGAATTGCCCTACGCGGTCGGGTGAACGGGCGCCTGCGCCCCGATACTCCGGACGGCGCAGCCGTGCAGGCATTAAAGATCGGCAGCGTTCGTCCCGATAACCTGATACAGGCAAGTATTTAAGGTAAACGGATGCTCGAGCTCGATATCACTGACGATCAGGCAACCCTGAGTGTGGCGCCGAGCGACGACGCCACGGATGCGTTCAGCGTAGAGTCGGTCCTGACCCGCCTGAACGAGGCAGGTGTCGTGTGCGGCATATTGCAGGACGCCATCGACAATGCGGTGACGAAAAAGAAGCACTCGTCCGACGGTTGTATGAACTCGTCCACCCCGAACACAGAAACGCGATCATCGAAGTCAGCGGCACGGTGTATCCCGGCGTTACCGTAAGTTTATATGGCAAAAACCACACCATCAGCAAAGCAGCAGGCCATTGCAAAATCCGACTCGATCGGGAGCAAGAGATTCAGATCAGCCCGTTATAACGATTGCCTGACCAAATAACATCGAGCGTGATCGGCTCATTCGGCGAAAATATCAGTCAATTAAATCAGTCCTGTGTCGAAATCGAATGCCCGACGGTGTGTCGCAGGCTACGCTTGGCCAGCACCAGATACAGTGCCGCCGAAATACCCGCAGCACCGAACAGCATGGTCATAACGATAATCTGATACTTCGCTGCTACCAGCGGTGAAACACCGGATAAAATCTGACCGGTCATCATCCCGGGCAGCGACACGAGCCCCACTGCAAACAGAGAATTTGTGATCGGTATCAACGCCGCCTGCAACGCGATTCGCCGGGCCTCTGCATACGGCGTGCCCCGGTCGTATTCGGACTGAAGTCTTTCAGCTGCGAGACTGACGGCATTCATTGACCCGGCAAAAATCATTCCCGCCAGCGGTACCACGTAGCGCGGACTGAACCATGGCTGAACACCGATAACCACCTGGCTGACCAACGCGAGAGTCAGGATGCCGCCCACGGAAATCGCACCGAGTGAATTGAGATAAATCTGTGGCTGCTTTTTCTGTAGTGGCCGAATCGCGATCCAACTCGCCACAGCAAGCATAATCACCAGGACGCCAATGATGTATGCGGGCCGATCGATTGCAAAAACATATACCAGTACATAGCCAATAAGCAGTAACTGGATCAGCATTCGCAGCGTGCCATAAATCGCAGTTTTGGCGCCCGCGGACCAACGAAACATGATGCCGATAACGACAGCCACCGGCAGAATGGCAAACATCAGCCTCTGCCAGGAAATCACTGTCAGCACTGTATCCATATACATTCCTAACCGGTAACTGACGGCCAGAGAACCTTGATGAAACGCGCTGCTCGCACCTGTCATCAGGCCACTGGCTGACTACCCCGCGCCCCTGCCCCGCAGCTCAAACATCCCGCATAAGCGGAAACAACAGCACGTCGCGAATCGATGCGGAATCAGTCAGAAACATCACCAGCCGATCGATGCCGATGCCCAGCCCCGCCGTCGGCGGCATGCCATATTCCAGCGCGGTTATGTAATCCTCGTCGTAGAACATCGCCTCCTGGTCGCCGGCGTCCTTCTGTGCGACCTGCGCGCGGAAGCGCTCGGCCTGGTCTTCGGGGTCATTCAGCTCCGAGAAACCGTTCGCGATTTCACGCCCGGCGACGAAAAACTCAAAACGATCGGTCAGCCACGGGTCATCGTCCGAACGTCGCGCCAGCGGCGAGACCTCGGCCGGGTATCCGGTAATGAATGTTGGCTCGAATAACCGATCTTCTACCGTCTTCTCGAAGATCTCAATCAGCAACTTGCCCGACCCGAACCCCTCTTTGATCGGAATCCCGAGTTGCTCGCAGACTCCCGCCAGATACACACCATCGCGCAGCCGGCCAGCATCGAGGTCCGGATTGAACCGGGCGACGGCTTCGAGGACGCTCAAGCGGGCGAACGGTTTTGATAAATCGTACGTCCTGCCCTGGTACTCGACCTCCTGGTCCTCGAACAACATCACTGCGAGACTGCGGACGAGGTTCTCCGTCAAGTCGATCAGCGTGTGGTATTCGGCATAGGCCATGTATAACTCGAGCATCGTGAATTCCGGATTGTGCCGGGTCGAGATGCCCTCGTTGCGAAAGCTGCGGTTGATCTCGTAGACGCGCTCGAAACCGCCAACGACCAGTCGCTTCAGATACAGCTCCGGTGCAATGCGAAGATACAGCGCGCGATCCAGTGCGTTGTGATGCGTGATGAACGGCCGCGCGACGGCGCCGCCGGGAATCGGTTGCATCATCGGCGTCTCGACCTCCATGAAGTCCATCGCATCGAGGTACGACCGGATATATCGAACGACCTCGGTTCGCACGCGAAATACGCGCCGGGAGTCCTCGTTCATGATCAGATCGACATAGCGCCGGCGATAACGCATCTCCTGATCGGTCAGACCGTGGAACTTCTCCGGCAGCGGGCGCAGGGACTTCGTCAACAACTCGATCTCGGCCACTTTGACCGTGATCTCGCCGGTTTTCGTCCGAAATACCGTGCCGCGTGCCCAGATGATATCGCCGAGATCCCAGCTCTTGAACGACTTATAGACTTCCGGAGAGACCACATCACGCTGCACGAAAATCTGTATTCGTCCGGAGCGATCCTGAAGCTTCGCGAAACTCGCCTTGCCCATGACGCGCTTGACCATCATGCGCCCGCCAACCGAAACCTCGATGGCCGCGTCGCGCAAGTGCTCGTCGCCGTGATCCTGATAGGTGGCTACGATCTGACCGGCCAGCGCCGTGCGGCGGCGCTGGTTCGGATAGGCGAAACCGTGCGCACGCAAGTCGTCGAGTTTGCGCCGGCGCTCCGCAACCAGGCGGTGGTCTCCCGGCGGCTGTGCCGCGCCGATCGGGTCGTTATCGTGACTCATTAAAGCCCCTGTTTCAGACTCTCTTCTATAAAGCGATTCAGGTCGCCGTTCAACACGGCCTCGATATTCCCGGTCTCGACCCCAGTGCGCAGATCCTTGATGCGCGACTGGTCGAGCACGTACGAGCGAATCTGGCTGCCCCAGCCGACATCCGCTTTCGCGTCCTCGACTACCCGCGCCTCGGCACGCCGCTTCTGCTGTTCCATCTCGTAGATCTTCGCCTTGAGTTGCTTCATGGCCGTCGCCTTGTTCTTGTGCTGACTGCGGTCGTTCTGGCACTGCACGACAATCCCGGTGGGATTATGCGTGATACGCACGGCGGATTCTGTCCGATTCACGTGCTGCCCGCCGGCGCCGCTCGCGCGGTAGACGTCGATGCGCAGGTCCGCCGGGTTGATCTCGACCTCGAAGTTGTCATCAATCTCTGGCGAAACAAACACGGACGCGAACGACGTATGGCGCCGGTTACCGGAATCGTACGGTGATTTGCGCACGAGGCGATGCACGCCGATCTCGGTGCGCAGCCAACCGTATGCGTAGTCGCCGACGACATGCACGGTCGCGCTCTTGACGCCCGCAACCTCGCCGGGCGATGCCTCGATGAGCTCGGCCTGGAAGCCGTTTGATTCGCACCACTTCAGATACATGCGCAGCAACATCTCCGCCCAGTCCTGGGCCTCGGTGCCGCCGGCACCGGATTGAATATCGAGGAAAGCATTCGACGCGTCTGCCTTGCCGCTGAACATGCGCTGAAATTCCAGGCGCTCGATATCCGCCCGGATACGCGCGACATCAGACTTGACTTCGGCCACCGTCGCGTCGTCGTCCTCCGCCTCGGCGAGTTCGAGCAACTCACTCGAATCCGTCAGGACGCCGCCGACCGATTCCAGCAAATCGACGACTGATTCGAGGCGCGCGCGCTCCTTGCCCAGTGCTTCGGCACGAGATCGGTCGTTCCAGACTTCGGGGTCTTCGAGTTCGCGCGTGACTTCGGTCAGCCGGATCTGTTTGCCCTCGAAGTCAAAGATACCCCCTCAAGGCACTGCTGCGATCCTGCAAGTCCTTGATGCTGATTTTGAGCTGATTGGTTTCCATCGGTCGCGTCGCCTTTGCATTTATTTACGGGTACCTGACCTGCCCGGCCAATTCTTTCCGGGCGCGCGCGTATGCTAATCGGAATGCCCCTAATCGACAACCAGGTGCTCGACAATCAGCTGTCCGGTCCGCCGGCTGCGAAACTCATTGACGTCCAGCCGGTACACGAGCCGCAGGCAAGCGCCCTCACCCAGTTCCGGCAACTCGGGCTGATTGAACGCAATCGCGTCGACGATCCGCGCGTCGCCGGGATGGCTGACCCGAAGTTTGAGATGGCGCGCCTGCAATAACTTCCAGTCAACGATCTCCAGGGTGTTCTCGAACAGCGGCTCAGGGAACCCCTGCCCCCACGGGCCGGCCCGTCGCAATTCCTCGGCCAGCGGCAGCTGCATCTCGTCGGCGGTCAGCCCGCCGTCGGTCCAGATGACGTCCGGTTCGGCCAGCAGGCGCGCATATTGCGCCACTTCCGACTCGAAGGCCGCGCGGAAGCGCGGCAAGTCTGCCGCGCGCAGTGACAACCCCGCCGCCATCGCATGCCCACCGAAATTCGGCACGAGTTCGGGATGACGCGCGGCTACCCGGTCGATGACATCACGAATATGGATGCCGTCGACCGAACGCGCCGAACCCTTCAGCATGCCGGGCGCATCGGCATTCGCGAACGCGATGACCGGCCGGCGAACCTGGTCCTTGACGCGTGATGCAACCAGCCCGACAACCCCCTCATGCCACGCGTCGTCGAACAGGCAATAGGTATCGGCGGATTCTCCGCTGACGCTGGCCTGTGCCGCGGCGACATGTTCTTTCGCTTCCGCCTCCATGCGTGCCTGCAACTCCCGGCGCTCGATATTCAGCCGGTCGAGCTGAGCGGCCATCGAACGCGCTTGCCCGGCATCGGTCGCGAGCAGGCAATCGATACCCAGTTTCATATCCCGCAGTCGCCCGGCGGCATTCAGGCGCGGTGCGACCGAGAAACCGAGATCCGACGCCTGAGCATCCTTGAGCTTGCGCCCGGCGCTATCGAACAGCGCGCGAATACCGGGCCGCGTGCGACCCGCACGCATGCGCGCAAGTCCTTCGGCGACGAATATCCGGTTGTTGTAATCGAGGGGAACGAGGTCGGCGACCGTGCCGAGTGCGACAAGATCGAGGGCGCCGGCAACGACCGTGCGGGCCTTGCCGGCATCATAATGGCCCCGCTCGGCAAGCGCGCGACCTAACGCCGCCATGACGTAGAAAGCCACCCCGACACCGGCCAGACACTTGCTCGGAAACGGTTCGTCGGCCAGGTTCGGGTTGACGATGCAGACGGCATCCGGCAATGCAAGGCCCGGCAGGTGATGATCGGTCACCAGCACATCGATGCCATGTTGTCTGGCGCGCCGCACACCATCGATGCTGGAGATGCCATTATCGACGGTCACGATCAGGTCTGGCGACAACTTGACAGCCTGATCGGCAATTGCCGGCGACAGGCCATAGCCGAATTCGATCCGGTTCGGCACGAGATAGACAACGTCTGCGAATCCGAACGCGCGCAGGCAACTGACGCACAGCGCCGTCGCCGTCGCGCCGTCGGTGTCGAAATCGCCGAGAATCAGCACCCGCTCGCGGCGCTCCCAGGCGCGCACGAGACGCGCCGCGGCAGGCCGGGCGCCGGCCAACTCACCCACCGGAATCAGCTGCGCCAGCGAGGGCTCGAGCTGTGCCGCCGATACCTGACGCGCGGCATAGACCCGTCGCAGAACCGGATGGAGATCGTCGGGCAGACCGGCCAGCGCCGCCTCGGGCGTCGCGCGACGGACAATACGGCGCTGAAGCGGCTCCGCCGGGCTCATGCCGTGACCGCCGCCCTGTTTGCCAGGAGCGAGGCTCGACCGGTACCATGGGAGCGTATGCAATTCAATCTGGAACAAGGCAGCGGCATAGTGATTCGTTCTTTCGTGGCGGGCGAATTGCGGGTCAACAACCAGACCTTCACGGCACCGGTCATCCTGACCACCGAAGAGATCATAGCCGACTGGTCGCCGCCGAGTATCGCGGCGATGCGCATGGCGGATTTTCAGCCCGCGCTGGACCGGGATCCGGCAATCATCCTGTTCGGCACCGGCAGCGCGCAGCACTTCCCTGCGAACACACTGATCACCGACATCATGCGCGCCGGCATCGGCTTCGAAGTCATGGATACCGCCGCGGCCTGCCGGACCTTCAACGTCCTGTCTGGCGAACTCCGCCGGGTCGTCGCGGCCCTGCTGATCGACTAGGTGACTTCCGGCTACTGACAGCCATATTCGTGGTTGCAGGTCGCATTGTGAACCGGCTGCTTAGTCGCCGGAGAGGTGGTCAGGCGCGGCGGGCAGCCTCCTCAAGAGTCAAAAAGCAGAAACTGCCGAAATGTCGGGCAGCCTCCCAAAGAGCCACAAAGCGTCCCCGGCCAACATGGCGGACAAGCCCCCCCCAAAGAGCGTCAACAGTGCCGGCACCCTCTTCGCAAACCCGCCTATCGGCTCGGCAAAAACGGTATCGGGTCAACCGGCTGACCGCGTCGGCGGATTTCGAAATGCAGCAGCGGCCGCCGGCCCGGCCCGAGACCCATCCGCGCGATCGGCTGCCCCCGCTTGACCGTCGCCCCCTCCGTCACGAGCAAACGGTCGTTATGGCCGTAAGCGCTCAGGTAGTCGTTGTTATGCTTGATGATCAGCAGCTGCCCATATCCCGGCAGCCCGCTGCCGGCATACACCACTTGGCCACCGGACGCGGCGCGAACCGACTGCCCCCTTTTGCCGCCGATCTGGATACCCGATTGCGTCTTGGCCGACGCCCCGTAACTCGCGATGACCTTGCCGTCAGTCGGCCAACGCCAGCCTACCGACTGCACCGGCCGATCTGCCGGTGGCGCGCGCGGTGCGCTCGGCGGAGGCGTCGAAACGCTGCCGGCGGTGCTGCCGCCCGGCGCCGACAGGCGCAGGCGTTGCCCCGGGCGAATCAGGCTCGCGTTGTCGATTCGATTCCACGCCAGCAGGTCACGTTGATCGATGCCGTAACGAAATGCGATGGAATAGATCGTATCGCCGCCCTGGACGACGTAATACTCCGGCGCCCAGCGCAGAGCACTCGAGCAGCCGATCATGACGAGAACCGCGATCAACGGCGCGAGATGGCGGGTGAACCTGGGCATCGTACCGAAGCGGTCAATAGCGCATAAACAGGACCGCCGCGATGATCAACGCAACCACGATCCAGCCGAGCGTATCGATGTAACGCTTGAGGTTTTGCTCGAACGACTCACCACCGAAATAGATCAGCGCCGCGACGAGAAAAAAACGCCCACCGCGCCCGACGATCGACGCGAGCACGAACGGCAACAACGCCATTGACATTGCACCGGCCGCAATCGTGAACACCTTGTAGGGAATGGGCGAAAAACCCGCCACGAGGATGGCCCAGAAGCCCCAATCCGTGAACCATGCCCGAGCGCGCTCGAACGCGCCCAGGTACTCGAAACGCTCCAGCAGCGGCATGACCCAGTCGATCGCCAGCGCGCCGATCGCAAACCCGGCGAGACCGCCGAGCACCGACATGACGGTAGTCAGCAATGCGAATGACCAGGCCTTCTGCCGCTGCGCAAGCACCATCGGCGCGAGCATGACATCCGGCGGAATCGGAAAGAACGACGACTCGGCGAAACTCAGCGCGCCGAGATACCACGGCGCATGACGATGGCGCGACCACTCGAGACACCAATCGAGCAGGCGCGAAAAAATCCGGGTCACCCGGTACCCTCCAGGAGCGGCACGAACGACACCTGGCACAGGGTCTCCTGCTCGAGGCCCGTCGCACCGCGCGTGACGCGAACCAGTTCCTGACCACCGGGCGGACCGACCGGGATGATCAGGCGGCCACCGACCGCGAGTTGCTCGAGGAGCGCCTCCGGGATACCGGACGGTGCGGCGGCGACGAGTATGCCGTCGAACGGCGCCTGACCCGGCCAGCCCTGCATGCCATCACCGTGGCGATAGCGAATGTTGTGCACACCCAAATCGGACAGCCGGTTGCGCGTGGCCCGCGACAGGTCGCGGATGCGCTCGATCGTATAAATCGTCCCGACCAGCGTCGCCAGCACCGCCGTCTGGTAACCACACCCGGTACCGACCTCGAGCACCTTGCCCAAATCACGAATGCCTTTGCCATCGACGAGGGCCTGGGTCATCAAAGCGACAATGTACGGCTGCGATATCGTCTGGCCGTGCCCAATCGGCAATGCGCTGTCCTCGTAGGCCCTGCTCTGCAGCGCCTCATCGACGAACAGGTGGCGCGGCACCCTGCGGATGCGGTCGAGAATCACCTGATGACTGATGCCGTTGTCGATGAGGCGCTGGACCAGCCGCTCGCGCGTACGCGCGGAGGTCATGCCGATCCCCTCTATGCGACGCTGCTCATCGTTCATGTCGGTAACCAGTCAGCCAAACGCTCGAGGGTGTCGTGCCGGGTCAGGTCAAAATGCATCGGCGTCACAGAGACATAGCCGTGCTTGATCGCATGAAAGTCGGTGCCCGAGCCGGCATCCTGCCCGGGGCCCGCCGGCCCGACCCAGTACAGCGGCCGGCCTTTCGGATCCTGCGACTTGATGACAGGCTCGGCCCGATGACGATAGCCGAGGCGGGTGGCCTGGAACCCCTTGAGTTCCGACCACGGGCGGTCCGGCACGTTGATGTTGAGCATCGTGTCCGATGGCATCGGATGCGTCTCGAGTTGCTGGACGAGTTCGCGAATTGCCTGCCCGGCGGTATCGAAATGCTTCGGCTGCTCGCCGACCAGTGAGACGGCGATTGCCGGCAGGCCCAGAAATCGCCCCTCAGCGGCGGCCGCGACGGTACCGGAATACAGCGTATCATCGCCGAGGTTTGCACCGTGATTGATGCCGGCGATGACCATATCAGGCTCCTCGTCGAGCAGGCCGGTCAGCGCCAGGTGCACGCAGTCGGTCGGCGTGCCGGTGACGTAATACATGCCGTCCCGGGTCTGGGCGACTCGCAGCGGCGAATTCAAGGTCAGCGAATGGCTCGCCCCGCTCTGATTGCGATCCGGTGCGACGATGACAATGTCGGCCAGGTCGACCAGCGACACAGCCAACGTGGCCAGACCGTCGGCCTGATAGCCGTCGTCATTGCTAAGCAGTATTCTCAAAGGGCACTCTGGGCGGGACGTATGCGTAAAAAGAGTAAACATAGCAACTCGGACGACGGGGCGCTATTCCGCAACACGATCGGCGCCGTGAAGCCCGTCGCCGGCCGGCGGCGCGTGCTCGACAAGCCGCCGCCAAAACCGCACGCAAAGTTCTCAGAGGCCGGCGAACCCCCGGCGCCCGACGCATCCGGGGAGTGCGCGTTTGACCCGGCCGGCATGGAGCGTGGCGACGAACTCGAGTTTCACCGCCCGCATATCACGCGCCGCATCCTGCGCCAGCTTCGCCGCGGCCAGTTTGCAATCGAGGATGAGATCGATCTGCACGGCTTGACTGCAGAAGTGGCCCGCACCGAACTGCACACCTTCATTCACGATGCCCGCACGCACGGCCTGAACTGCGTGCGCGTCGTGCACGGCAAGGGGCTCGGCTCAGGATCGAAAGGGCCGGTGCTGAAAGCCGGCGTCAACCACTGGCTGAGCCGCTGGGATGCGGTCGCGGCATTTTGCTCGGCCCGCCCGCGCGACGGCGGCACCGGTGCAGTCTATGTGTTGCTATCTATATAATGATATAGATTTCAGTATATTACAGTATCTTTATAAGATAATTTATAGACCTTGCCGGAGGCTCTCCGCCAACGCCCGCAACGCTGCCTGTGTCTCGCCGCTGAACCAATCGGCCGTCAAGTACTCCACATCGTCCGATTCAGTCGCAATTCGGCGATATCACCGTGCGCGATGATTTCGAGCATGTTCGAAGCCCCTGTCCGGCATCTTTCGAGCCCGCACCATGCTAAAGCCGGGGATCGGCGGCACGCGCAACCACGGCCGCGGCAAACAAAGCGATCGCAAGACCGAAACCGATGCCCGCTCCGATCGCCGCTCCGATCGCCGGCGCACCGAGCACCAGGCCGCCGACAACACCGAGCACCAGGCCCGCCGGCAACGCGGCAAGGGCCAGGCGCAGCCGCGCCTTCGTACGTTGCTCATATCCGGAAATTTCGCTCATGTGTGTGTCCTGACTCGGGTTCGCCGCATCGCCGGCCGCGTCATCGCTCGTGGCCGTCACCGGTGACTCCCGTTCGCCTGCACCGTTCGCTCCGCACGACGATCAGCCCGTGTGCCGGCAAAATTCGCGGATCACGGCCGTCGCATACTGGCCGCGATGCAGGCCGAATTGCAGGTGCAGCATACTCGCGCCCGCCGTGCGATCCAGTGCGTAGCCGAAATCTGCCGGACGCATCCACAACGCGCGTCGCATCATGCGTACATCGTATTCACACAGCAGGTGCTGCGTCGCCGGAAAGTCCGCGCGAAAGGCCTGCTCGCGCGCCAGTGCCGTACCGGTCGCCTGGTTGTCACCGCAACCCCACAGCAACCCGGTCGGCACGCATGCCTGTGCCGCATCGAGCTTGTCGACATGCCGGTAGCGATGCTCGTCTTCGAGGTAGGCGATTTCCCCGTCCAGTGGAATACGCCACGTGCCGTCTTCGATACGCCCGGCGAGCCAGAGGTTGAACAGCGCCGAACGCTGCGCCGACAGGCCGAAGGAGCGCGCAGCACGGCCAATATCGCCAGCCGCGAACAACAAATCGAGGTTGCCGGCGTCGTGACCGAATCGCTGGGTACCGAAGTAATTCGGCACCGGGACGTTTTTCAACCGCCCGAGCCGAGCCTCCAGCGCATCCAGATCGCCTTCGAGATCGCGCACAATAATCCGGAACCGGTTGCCGCTCAACGCGCCGGTACGCAGTTTGCCGGAATGCCGAATGGCGTCCAGCACTTCGACCCCCTCGATACCCAGCGCGCCCCAGTCCGGGTCAGCCTGCCCCGGCAGGTGCAAACTGAACCACTGGTCCGTGATCGCATGGCGATCCTTGAGTCCGGCAAAACCGACGGCTTTGAACGGCAGCGAGAGCCTGCGTGCAAGTTGCTTCGACACCCAGCGCGTATTCTGGCCGGTCTTGCGAATGCGCAGATACAGGTGCTCGCCTTCCCCGGTCAATGGAAATGCGAGCTGCTCCTCGACAATAAAATCTTCGGGGTGACGCCGGATAACACCGGTGACCGGCGCCGGCCCGGCGCTGCGCGGGAGAGACTCAAGGTCGGCGCCGCGCCGGAGCCGCACGCGCTCCGGCGAGGTACGCCACGCCGACGAATCCGCGTCACCGGACTCATCGGTCGTTACGGCGGTCAATGATTCGCCCATGAACTACTCGGCTTCGACGCGGTCGCCGCCCCCATCGCCGGCGAAAACGTAAAAGCTCTCATCCGGCCCGATCAGCCCGAGATCGGACCGAGCGCGTTCCTCGACTGCGGCGAAGCCGCCGCGCAGATCCTCGACCTCTGCCTCGAGACGCGCGTTGCGTTCGGCGAGTTGCGCGTTCTCATGGCGCTGCAATTCGACCTGGTTGCCGAGCCGACTGACCTCCGAGAAGCCGTCTTCCGACACCCAGAGCCGCGCCTGCAGAATCGCCAACAGACCGATCAGCACCCCGATCAGGACTTTGGCGCCGATCGATCGCGACGATTTCGTCTGCTTGCTCTGCATGCGTCAGGAAATTCCTCGTCTGCCGCGCTCGCGCCCGACGCGCCCTAAAAACTGACCGGATACGCGCCCGGACCCGCGTACCGCGCATCGCTGCCCAGGATCTCCTCGATCCGCAGCAGCTGATTGTACTTCGCCATCCGGTCGGATCGACACAGGGAACCGGTCTTGATCTGCGTCGCCCGCGTACCGACCACGATATCGGCGATCGCCGTATCCTCGGTCTCACCGGAACGATGCGACACAACCGCCGAGTAACCCGCGTTCACGGCCATCTCGATCGCGTCGAGGGTCTCGGTCAGCGTGCCGATCTGGTTCGGCTTGATCAGGATCGAATTGGCGACCCCCTTCTCGATGCCGATCGACAGGATCGCGGTGTTGGTCACGAACAGGTCGTCGCCGACGAGTTGCACTGAGCCTGCCAGCTTGTCGGTCAGTATCTTCCAGCCGTCCCAATCGCCCTCATCCATACCGTCCTCGACGGAGAGAATCGGGTAAGCGGCCACGAGACCGGCGAGGTAATCGGCGAACGATGCCGAATCGAACCGGCGACCTTCCGACGCGAGCGTATATTGCCCGTCGTCGTAGAACTCCGAACTCGCGACGTCGAGCCCGAGATAAATCTCCGAGCCGGCCTTGAAACCTGCCAGCTCGATGGCCTCCAGAATCGTATCGAGAGCCGCCGCGCTGGACGGCAAATCCGGGGCGAACCCTCCCTCGTCACCGACGGCCGTGCTGAGCCCCTGTTGCTGCAGCACTGATTTCAGTGCGTGGAATATCTCGGCGCCGTAGCGCAACGCCTCGCCGAACGACGGCGCGCCGACCGGCAGGATCATGAACTCCTGGATATCGACACTGTTGTCCGCATGCTCGCCACCATTGATGATATTCATCATCGGCACGGGCATCACGTTGCTGTCGGCGGACAGCGCACGGAACAGCGGCACGCCCTGCTCGACCGCCGCAGCCTGTGCGGTCGCCAGCGAGACTGCCAGCGTCGAGTTCGCGCCGAGGCGACGCTTGTTGTCGGTGCCGTCGATTTCACACAGCCGGCGGTCCAGCCCGGCCTGATCGAGCCCGTCGCTACCCAGCAGTGCAGCGCGGATCTCGCCGTTGACATGGGCGACGGCCTTCAGAACACCCTTGCCGAGATAGCGACTCGGGTCGCCGTCACGCAGCTCGACGGCCTCACGCGTACCCGTCGATGCACCGGACGGCACGGCGGCGCGTCCGCGCGCGCCGCCGGCAAGACACACGTCCGCCTCGATGGTCGGATTACCCCGGGAATCGATGATCTCTCTGGCGTGGATGTCCACAATTTCACTCATGCAAACTCATGCTCCGTCGCGCGTATCTGATTCATTCCGAGTCCCGTTCAATGAGGTCCCGGGCAACGACATCTCGGCCAGTGGCCGGGCCTTGACCAGCCCGTCGATATCGACGAGCGTGCTCAGCAATTCCGCCATCCGGTCCAGCGGCCAGGCGTTCGGTCCGTCGGACAGGGCATTGGCCGGGTCCGGATGCGTCTCCATGAAAATGCCGGCGACGCCGACCGCTATGGCCGCCCGCGCAAGCACCGGCACGAATTCGCGCTGGCCGCCGGATGAGGTGCCCTGGCCGCCCGGCAACTGCACCGAGTGCGTCGCGTCAAACACGACCGGCGCGCCAGTGTTGCGCATGATCGCCAGCGAACGCATGTCGGATACCAGGTTGTTGTAGCCGAACGAAAAGCCGCGCTCGCAAACCATAATCCGTTCATTGCCGGTGCTGCGGGCCTTGTCGACGACATTGCCCATTTCCGACGGCGACAGGAATTGCCCCTTCTTGATGTTGACCGGCAACCCCTGCGCGGCGACATTGACGATGAAATTGGTCTGCCGGCACAGGAACGCCGGCGTCTGCAGGACATCGACGACGTCGGCAACCTCTTGCAGCGGCGTATCTTCATGGACGTCGGTCAGGACCGGCAGGCCGAGTTGACGCTTGACCTCGGCCAACACCCGTAGCCCCTCTGCCCGGCCCGGCCCACGAAAGCTGTGTACCGATGAACGGTTGGCCTTATCAAATGATGCCTTGAAAATCAGCGGGATAGACAGGCTTTCTGTCATCTCTTGGAGCTTCCCGGCGATATCCAGTGTCAACCCTTCACTCTCGACGACACAGGGCCCGGCGATCAGGAAAAAAGGCTGATCGTAGCCCGCCTGGAAATCGAGCAATCTCATGCGTCCGCCGCTGCGGGAAGCTCCTCGATGCGATATTCGCGGGCCGCCGTGATGAACCCCGTAAACAAAGGGTGGCCGTCACGCGGGTTCGACGTAAATTCCGGGTGAAACTGGCACGCGACAAACCACGGATGATCCCGCAGTTCGATCGTTTCGACGAGCCCGTCGATCGAAAACCCGGAGAATGTCAGGCCGGCCTGCTGCAGCCTCTCCAGATACTGGTTGTTGAATTCATAGCGGTGCCGGTGGCGTTCGAAGATGGATTCATTGCCGTAGCTCGTGGCCATGAGGCTGCCGGACGCCAGCCGGCACTCCTGCGCACCGAGCCGCATCGTGCCGCCGAGGTTGGATTCCATGCTGCGCTCCTTGCTCGTGCCATCCATGTCCTGCCATTCCGTAATCAACGCGATGACCGGATGCTCGGTGGCCGGATCGAACTCGGTGCTGTGCGCACCCTCGAGCCCGGCGACGTGGCGTGCGTATTCGATGACGGCGGCCTGCAGGCCGAGACAAATACCGAGATAGGGGATCTGGTTCTCACGCGCGTAACGCACCGTGTTGATCTTGCCCTCGAAGCCGCGATCGCCGAAGCCACCCGGCACCAGGATCGCGTCGACATCGGCCAGGCACGACAGGTCGTCGCCCTCGACCTGGCCGGACTCGATGTAACGAATATTGACGCGCGTCCGGGTCTGCAGGCCGGCATGAGTGAGCGCCTCACTCAACGACTTGTAGGAGTCGCGCAGGCCGACGTATTTGCCGACCAGCGCAATGGTGACTTCCGCATTCGAGTTTTGTTTGGCGGCGACGACCGCCTCCCACTCCGACAGATCGGCCTCTGGCACGTCGAGCCCGAATTGGTCGACGACGATCTGATCGATTGCCTGATCCCGTAACACCATCGGCAGCCGGTAAATGTCATCGACATCCATGGCCGAGATGACCGCGCGTTCCTGAACATTGGTGAACAGGGCAATCTTGCGACGTTGCTCATCGGGCAGCGGCTGCTCGGAGCGGCACACCAGGACATCCGGCTGAATACCGATCGAGCGCAGCTCCTTGACGGAGTGCTGGGTCGGCTTGGTCTTGATCTCCGCCGACGTCGCAATGTACGGGACCAGCGTCAGGTGCACGTATACGCAGTTGCTGCGGCCGACGTCGAACCCGATCTGGCGAATCGCCTCCATGAACGGCAGGGATTCGATATCGCCGACCGTGCCGCCGATTTCGACGATACAGACATCGGCATCGGCAGCACCGAGCGCAATGCCACGCTTGATTTCGTCGGTGATATGCGGAATGACCTGGACGGTCGCGCCGAGATAGTCACCGCGCCGTTCCTTGGCAATCACGCTGCCGTAGATCCGGCCCGTCGTAAAATTGCTGTTGCGCCCCGTCGTCGTCCGGACGAAGCGCTCGTAGTGCCCGAGGTCGAGGTCGGTTTCCGTGCCATCCTCGGTCACGAAGACCTCACCGTGCTGGAACGGACTCATCGTACCCGGATCAACATTCAGGTACGGGTCCAGCTTCATCATGCTGATTTTGAGTCCGCGCGCCTCCAGAATGGCGCCGAGCGACGCGGCCGTGATCCCTTTACCCAGCGAGGAGACCACCCCTCCCGTTACGAACACGAATCGCGGCATTGATTAGTCCAACCTGGATATCAAAATAGAGTGCACGGACAAGCTGCCTGGCAGCCTGCCCCTGGACTCGGAAAATGGAGACATCGACACGGTGTTCCAAGTTACCAGATCGGCCAATCGACAACAACGCAGGAGCAGCATCTTGCCGCGATGTGGGGGCAGCTTGTGCCCCCGCACCCTCACACCGACCACTTCCTGCACTCAGTAAATGAGTGCATGCTGATCCCAGACCATCCGGACTGCCGGGCGGCCGTCCGCCGGCGCGCTCGCCCCGGACCAGAGATCACCGACCGCCAGCAGTGTGTCGCCCTGCACGAGCAGCGGGACGTGGGCGCGCATCCACGGTACGACGCCGCGCGCCTGGTACAGCTTCTTCAGCCGAATGTGGTGCAGATGACCGGCTGCACGCAGCCGCTCCCCGCCCCGCCGGAAGCGAATCGTCAACGGACCGTTCGCCGGGTCGAGACCAAAGCCACCGGTCTCGGCCGACACCAGCTGGAGTCGGCCGCGCACGGGCCCAAGATCGATCGGCGCCAAACCGTCCCACACAAACTCGCTGGGTGCTTTTTCGGTCGCCGCCGAGGGATCAACCTCGAGTACATACAGACGCTGACGATAACGGCGTACCTGCCCCCCCGGCCAGCTCAGGACCGGCTGACGATCGACGCCGGCCGACAGCAATTGGTCGAGGCCGGTCAACAACTGTATCTCGCTCGGGGGTACCAGACCACGCTGGCGCAGCACGTACCGAATCACGTTGCGCTGGCGAGCTGGCGCAAGCTGCCGCAGTTCGCCCAGCTCGATGAGCCCGCCGCGTATGCTGCGCGCGCAATCCCCGGCAGCCAAGCCGTCGATCAGTTCGGCGGCCTCGGCGCTGAGTCGCGCGGCCCGACCGATGGTAGCGGCGAGGCCGGGCCAGCGCGCGCGCAGTACCGGGACGACCTTGTGGCGCAAGTAGTTGCGATCGAGTGTCGTATCGATATTCGACGGGTCGTCGATCCAGTCCAGCCCGTGCGCCTGCGCATAGGCCGTAAGGTCGGCCCGACCAACGGACAGCAGTGGGCGCAGCAGCCAGCCATCGGCAAACGGCGCCCGCTCGACGATACTGGCCAGCCCGTGTACGCCGGTGCCGCGCAACAGCCGCAACAGATAGGTCTCGAGCTGATCTTCCGCATGATGCGCCGTCAGCAGTTGCTCATCCGCAGCCAGTAACTCGGCGAACGCCGCATACCGCGCCCGCCGGGCTGCCGCCTCGAGCCCCTCGCCGGTATCCCGTTCGACGCACACGCTGCGCGCGACATACGGCACGTTCAGCCGAGCCGCCACGGCCTCGCAACGGGCCGACCAGGCATCTGCCTCCAGGTGCAAGCCGTGATGGATATACACGGCACGCAGCGCAAAATCACCTGGCTCGCCACGCAGGCTATGCAGGGCGTGCAAGAGGACCATCGAGTCGAGGCCGCCGCTGAACGCGACGCAATAGCCGTCGCCGGAGGCGCCGGGTTGCGCGAGCATGCGGCGTAGCGCTGCAAGGACCGATGACATCGACACCGGCGCCGCGGGATCAGGTTTCCTTGAACACGCCCATCGCGGCGATTCGAGCCGACCTGCGATTCAGCAGTTCGCCGGTGTCGAGCGCCTCGAGGTCGCGCAGGTGCGAGATCAACGCATTTTGCAAGGTCTGCGCCGTCGCCTCGGGATCGCGATGCGCACTGCCCAGCGGTTCGGGGATGACCTCATCCACAAGCCCCAGTTCGCTGAGACGATCGGCGGTAATCCCCATCGCGTTGGCTGCATCGGCGGCCTTGTCGGCACTCTTCCACAGGATGCTCGCGCAACCCTCGGGAGAGATCACGGCATAAATGGCATAACGGAGTATCAGGACCCGGTCCGCCAGGCCGATCGCCAGCGCCCCGCCCGAGCCACCCTCACCAATGACGGTGCTGATGATCGGCGTTCTCAGCCGCGACATCTCGAACAGATTACGCGCGATGGCCTCGCTCTGGCCGCGCTCCTCAGCGCCGACGCCCGGATACGCCCCGGGTGTGTCGATCAGGGTAATGACGGGCAGGTGGAAGCGCTCGGCCATTTTCATGAGCCGCAGCGCCTTGCGATAACCTTCCGGCTTCGCCATCCCGTAATTGCGCAACACGCGCGACTTGGTGTTTCGACCTTTCTGATTACCGATGAACATGACGGGCTTGCCGTCGAGCCGGCCGAGCCCCCCGACTAAAGCCGCGTCGTCCGCGAACATCCGGTCACCGTGCAGCTCCTGAAAATCCGGGCTGATCAGCTTGATATAGTCGAGGGTATGGGGGCGCAGTGGGTGTCTGGCGAGTTGCGCAACCTGCCATGCGGACAGGTTCGAGAAGATGGACTTCGTCAAGGCCTCGCTCTTGCCCTTCAGCCGGGTGATCTCCTCGCTGATATTGACCTCGGAATCGTCGCCGACGAAACGCAGCTCGTCGATCTTCGCTTCGAGTTCGGCAATCGGCTGTTCGAAATCCAGAAACTTGAGGTCCATGTGCAGGCACCCTAAACGGTGCAGCGAGGGGTTACAAGGCCAACGCCGGCGCGTCAGGCCATGCGGCTGTAACCGAAGTGATATCCCTGCCTGCCGAAAATTCGCTCCAGCTGCTCACGCAACTCGCGACAAGGGCGTACCGACCAGTCCGCGCCCAGCCGGACGCGAGCCTGTGCATGGGAGCAACTATAAAACAGGCTGATCTTGCAGTTGCCGGGACGGTACGGCTCGAGAATCGACTTCAGCCGCTCCGGCGTCGGCGCCGCATTCGTGTCCTGCGGCCAGCGAATCACCAACCGGTCGGCGCATGCTTCGATCGCGCGATCGATGTCCCTGACCTCTTTGCCAGTCAGCCGCCAGCCGTCAATGAAGTCGTCAAAGCGAAGCTTGCCGGAGATCACGACGATCGAATCCGACGTCAGCAGGTGCCGGTAACTCTCGTAGGCTTCCTGAAACAAGCTGACCTCGAGCCGGTCCTCGCCGTCATCGAGTTCGAGGGTGATGCGTCCGCCCCGTTTTCGCAGCCCGGTGACCAACCCGGCACCCGAGCATTCGCGCCCTCCGGACCATGGCTTGTCGCCGCGGTTCGATGGCGGCGTCGCGCGGGTCAGGCTGCCAAGCGTTCCGGCCGAGATGAACGGCCCGTCCGTACGATATTCGTCGAACGGGTGCCCGCTCATGTACAAGCCGAGACTCTCGCGCTCGGCACCGAGTTGCTGCCGGAAACTCCAGTCCGGCAACACCGGGATCGGGCCCGTTTCCCTGGTCACCCGCTCATCATGCGTGCCGGCCGGCAACGCGAACAGGTCGTCCTGACCTGAATCACGCGCTCGGGCCGCACGCTCGGCGTGGCCGATTGCGGCCGGAACACGCGCCAGGAGGCTCGGCCGATTCGGCCCGCTGGCATCCAGCGCCCCCGCTTTGATCAATGCCTCGATGGAGCGCCGCCCGATCTTGTGGTTATAAACCCGCTCGCAAAAATCATCGAGATCCACGAACGGGACGTCCGCGCGCGCGGCAACAATCTGTTCCGCCGCCGCGCGGCCGAGACCCTTGATCGCAGCGAGGCCGTAGCGAATCTCGGCATCGCTGCGATAGGCGAAGGCGACACCCGAATCGTTGATGTCGGGTGGCAGCAAGCTCAGGTGATTGGCGGCAAGATCGCGCTTGAGTATCTCGAGCTTGTCGGTGTCGCCCATTTCCGCACTCAGCACCGCGGCCATGAACGGCGCCGGGTAATGTGCCTTCAGCCAGGCAGTCTGGTAGGACAGCATTGCATAAGCCGCCGAGTGCGACTTATTGAAGCCGTAGCCGGCAAATTTTTCGATGAGATCGAAGATGAAGGCCGCAACGCCCCGCTCGACGCCCCGCTCGGCGGCACCATCGACGAAACCGGCGCGCTGCTTGGCCATCTCCTCCGGCTTTTTCTTGCCCATGGCCCGGCGCAGGATGTCTGCACCGCCAAGTGAATAGCCGGACAGGCGCTGCGCGATCTGCATGACCTGTTCCTG
>SMWD01000048.1 GCA_004357495.1 Gammaproteobacteria bacterium | reverse complement strand
GTGCGCTCGAAAACCGCGCGGGAGTGGGATCTCGACGGCCAATAGTAATTTGATGCCGGCCCGGGCGTCGTGGCCCGCGCCGGTTCCCGACAACATTTTTTACCATCAGGATGCTGAGCATGGCTGGCACCATCGATATCGTTTGTAACCTGTTTACCCCACAGGAAGTCGAGAACGGCCAGACCGGTCTGGACGAGGAGTTCAAGGCGCAGATCCGCATGCCCGAGGAGATTCGCGGCGGTGTCACGATCGAGAATTACCTCGGCCGCATGGATCGCGCCGGCATCGAGCGTTCATTGCTGGTGTCCGTGCGTGCCGGCGACATCAACATCAAGGGCGGTTTTGAGATCCCGTACGAGCGTGTTCACGAAGTTTGCCAGGCGCACCCGGACCGTTTCTCCGGCCTGGCCGGAATCGATCCATTCCGCGGCATGCAGGGCGTGCGCGACCTCGAACAGGCGGTCAAGGAATACGGTTTTGTCGGCGCGCACCTGTACCCGCATTGGTGCGGGCTGCCGCCGGACCACGCGAAGTACTATCCGTTTTATACCAAATGCGCCGAACTCGACGTGCCGATCATGATGCAGGTCGGCCATAACCTGATTTATTCGCGCAGCCGCCGGTTGCCGAGTGTCGGGCGTCCGATCTGTCTCGATCAGGTCGCGATCGATTTTCCCGAACTGAAGCTGATCGGTATCCACATCGGCGTTCCGTGGACCGACGAGATGATCTCAATGTGCTGGAAACACGAGAATGTCTATACGGCCGGCGATGCCTACGCGCCGAAATACTGGCCGAAATCCTTCGTGCACTACGCCAACAGCTACGGTCGGGAGAAGGTCATGTTCGGCACCGACTGGCCCGTCATCGACCCCGAACGCGGCGTCGCCGAGGTCGATGAACTCGGTTTTCGGGAAGAGTCGAAGCAACTCCTGATGCGCGACAACGCGCTGCGTGTCTTCAAGCTGCCGGGCGCATGATCGGGCCATGACGGATCTACCATTTTCATTTGCGCACATGTCGATCGCCGGCGGGGTGCGCGCGGCCGCCGGCCGCAACCCCGCCAAGCTCGCGTACAAGCATGGCGAACGCACGCGTAGTTACGGGCAACTGATTGATCGGATCGATCGCGTCACGACGGCGTTGCGCGCGGACCTGGGCTTAGACGAGGGTGTGCACGGCGCGATCGTCGCGAAGAACTCGATCGAATACATGGAGATCGTCATCGGTGCGGCCCAGGCGGGCGTGGCGCTCGCGACGGTCAACCCGAAGCTCGCGGCCGCCGAGATCAAGGCGATCTGCGAGGATGCCGAGGCGCGGGTACTGTTCGTCGACGAAGATACCGCCGAGATGCTGGCGGATATGCAGATCGACGGCATCGACCGCACGATCGTGATCGAGACAGAGTTCGAGGCCTGGCTGGCCGCATCGCGTCCGGACGCGCCACCTGTCGTCGCCGAGTGGGGTACGTTCACGATTCCGTATACGTCGGGTACGACCGGTAAGCCGAAAGGTGTGCTCGTGCCGCATCGCTCACGAATACTCAGTATGTTCGCGATGGCGTCGGAATATGGCTGTTACGCGCCGGACGACCGGTTCCTGGCGATTGCGCCGATGTGTCACGGCGCGGGCATGATCTTCTCGCTGGCGCCGGTCTTCCTCGGCGGCTACGCCGAGATCATGGACAAGTTCGATCCCGAGTTGGTCATACGCACGCTCAAGGACGAGGCCATGACCGGCTTTTTCGGCGTGCCGACGCACTTCAACGTCATCTTCTCGCTCGAGCAGGCCATCCTGGCGGCCAGCAAGCCTCAGGATCTCAAGGCGGTCATCTCGAACGCGTCGGCGCTGCCGCAGGCAATGAAGGAAACGCTGGTGGACTATTTCGGCCCCGGCCTGTTGCACGAGACGTACGGCTCGACCGAGGCCGGCATCGTCACCAACCTGCGCCCGGCGGACCAGTTGCGCAAGCAGGCCTGTGTCGGCCAGCCGATCCCGGGCACGCTGGTCAGCGTTCGTAACGAAGCAGGCGGGGAGTGTGCCCCCGACGAGGTCGGCGAGTTGTTCTCGAAGAGTCCGTACCTGTTCAACGGCTACTGGAAGCGTCCGGAGGAGACGGCAGAGGCGTACCAGGACGGCTGGGTGACCGTCGGTGACCTCGTGCGCCGCGACGCAGAGGGGCACATTTACATCGTCGATCGCAAGAAAGACATGGTGATCTCCGGTGGCGTCAATATCTACCCGCGTGAGGTCGAAGAGGTACTGATCACGCATCCCGACATCCGCGATGTTGCGGTCATCGGTGTGCCGGACGAGAAGTGGGGCGAGAGCCTGAAGGCGTTCATCGTCAGTGACTCAGCCCCCGATGCCGAACAGCTGATCGCGTTCTGTGAGGCGAAGATTTCACGCATGAAAACGCCGCGGGTATTCGAGCTCCTGGACGTGATTCCGCGCAATGCGACCGGCAAGGTGCTTAAGACCGAGTTACGCAAGCGCGGCTGATTCGCCGGCAACCTGTCTCGTGCCGCGGCTGAGGGTGCCATGCAAGTGCGCACCGGCAGACCGTTAGTCGGACATCGGCATTTATCAGCGGGGTTCGCGGCGGTACATTCGCTCAATTGACGTAGAATAATTCCGCGCTGTGCGCTCACCGGGGGAGAAGCTTCACCATGTTGACCGAGACCACGACCCGCCGCCATTTCATCACCGGCACGGGAGCCGCGGCGCTGACCCTCAACTATGCCGGTTCGGCAATCGCGCAGAATGCCGCTCAGGTGCCCTATGGCAACTGGGAAGACCTGATGCGCGAGAAGTGGACCTGGGACCGCGTCGTTCACGGCACCCACGGTACCAACTGCCAGGGTGGCTGCGCGTTCAATGTCTATGTCAAGAACGGCATCGTCTGGCGGGAGGAGCAGCAGGGTGAGTACGGCAAGTCCGATCCGGACGCGCCGGACTACGGGCCACGCGGCTGTCAGAAAGGCCTCCGCCACGCCAAGTACATGTACGGCAATCAGCGCATCCTGTACCCGATGAAGCGGGTCGGCGAGCGCGGTGCGGGGCAGTGGGAACGCGTCACCTGGGACCAGGCAATGGCCGAGATTGCGGATCGCTTCATCGATACCTGCGTCGAGTACGGTCCCGAGGCCGTCACCTTCGGCATGGGCACGCAGATGGCCATGAAGCGTGCATCGATGATGCCGTACTTCCGCTTTACCAATATTTCCGGGAGCCCGATGCCGGATGCGTTTGCCGGCGTCGGCGACCTGCCTACCGGCGTGTATCTGACCCTGGGCGAGGCCATGCTCGGCGACACGGCGGCCGCAATCTTCAAATCACGAACCTGCCTGATCTGGTATTGCAATCCGGCCGTCACCCGCATTCCAGACGCGCATTTTTTCTGGGAAGCGCGCTATAACGGTACCGAGGTCATCGCGATCTCTCCGGAATTCACCCCGACAGCTATGCATGCCAGCAAGTGGTTGAACCCGAAACCGGGGACCGACGCGGCGCTGGCCATGTCGATGGTGCATACCATCATTCAGGATCGCAGTTTCGATGCGGATTATATTCGGGAGCAGACCGACCTCCCGTTCCTGGTGCGTACCGACAACCGAAAGTTTTTGCGCGCGACGGATCTGAGCGCAGACCCCGCAGCGTCGGATCAGGAATTCTATTTCTGGGATACAGCGGCAGAAGCGATAGCCAGAGCGCCCGGCACGGGATTCACCATACCGGTGCCCGGATCGCCGCAGCCCGAACGGACGGATCGCCTGACCCTCGGCGCGCTCCGGCCGGCGCTGGAGGGCCGCTGGACGATCGACACAAAAACCGGCCCGGTCGAAGTCACGACGGTGTTCGAACTCGTCAAGGAACATGCGGCCGGGTTTGCGCCTGAACGCGCAACTGAAATCACCGGCGTGCATGCCGACGTGATACGTGAGGTCGCGCGACAGTTTGCGAGTGCCGGCCCGGCCATGATCTTCTCCGGGTTCCGGGTATCCAAGTGGCTGCATGGCGACCTGTTGCAACGCTCTTTCCTGTTGCTGTTGTCGATCACCGGCAACCTGGGCAAACCGGGCGGCGGTTTTCAGTTCATGAATATGGCCCGGGGCGATGATCAGATGGCGTTTAGCTTCGACGGGCTGCCGCCGGCGCTGCGGGCCGCGACGCTGTCCCGCTGGGACTACACCCATGCCGACGGCAAGGCCCTGAATCGCGAGATGTATGGCGACGGGCTCGCCGATCATTTCGATCGGTACTTCCAGGAGTCGATCGAGAAGGGCTGGTTTCCGGACTACGGGGGCACGCCGTGGAAGATGGGCTTTTACGTGGGTACGAATGCCGCCAATTGGCGAACCTCGGGCAAGCGCTGGAGAAAAGAGAGCTTCGAGAAACTCGATTACATCGTCGCCTGTGCGCCGGACATGGGTGTGACGGCGATGTATGCCGACTACGTCTTGCCGATAGCGCATCACTACGAGCGCCAGGACCTCATGCTCTGGCCGTGGACGCCATACCTGCAGGTACTGGATGCTGCGGTGCCGCCGCTCGGCGAGGCCGTCGATGATTTCGAGCTGTTCAAGCGGCTCGCCAAGGCCATCAGCGAACGGGCTCAGCAGCGAGGCGTGAAGCCGATCGAGGACAACTACAGTGGCATGCCGGTGCAACGCGATTTCACCCAGTTCTACCGCTTGTTTACCAAGGATGGCGCCTACACGAGCATCCGCGATGCTTTGGATTTTCAACTTGCGGTGAATCCCGGCTTGCCCAAAGAATCGTTCGACACGTTGGCAAAGAACGGCATGACCCGGCTGCCGGGTACCGAAGGCGTGATGTATGGTCCCGCGTCACCCTATTTGGATACTCTGATCCGCAGTGTGAATGACAAGAAGCCCTATCACACGCTGACGGGACGCCAGCAGTTCTATATCGATCACGACTGGTTCCTGCAGGAAGGCGAAGCATTGCCCACTTACCGTGCGCCCCTGGCGATGCAGGGGTATCCGTTGCGTTTCCTGCAGGGCCACGCCCGACACGGCATTCACGGCATGTGGCGGGACGACCCGCTGCTGGTCAGTCTCCAGCGTGGCGAGCCGGATATCTATGTGAACCCGGAGGATGCACAGCAGCGCAGTGTCGCGGACGGGGAACTCATCAAAGTTTTCAATAAACTCGGCTCGTTCGTCGCCATGGCCCATGTCAGCGCCGCGATTCAACCGGGCATGACCTTCATGTACCACGGGTGGGATCCGATGATGTTCCGCGACCGGCAGAATTTCGGCGCCGTGATCTCGACCATGGGTTTGATCAAACCGACCTCGGTAGCCGGCGGCCAAGGCCACATTAATTACCGCGT
>SMWD01000047.1 GCA_004357495.1 Gammaproteobacteria bacterium | reverse complement strand
GTGTATGGCGGTCAACGATGTCTTCGTCATGGACGCCTGGGGCAAGCACCAGAACGTCGGCGACGCCGTGCTGATGCTGGCCGACGGCAACGGCGACTACACGAATACACTCGGGCTCGGTCTCGATGCCAGCGGCTTCGGCATGGGGCAGCGCGGGCAGCGCTACGCGATCATCGTCGACGACGGGGTCGCGACCGGCGTCTACGTCGAAGGACCGGGCGAATTCAAAGTCAGCGCTGCCGAAGCGGTGCTTGCGAACCTGTAAGCCTGACCCGCCCATATCGGTCACCCCGCAACGACAACGCGCATAACCGGAGGCCCGGATGTCTCTTTACGAAGTACTGATCATTTTTCACCTGCTGCTGTTCGTCTATTGGCTCGGCGGCGACATGGGCGTCTTCTATGCGAGCGGCATGTCGGTCGATCCGAAACTGAGCAATGCCGCGCGTGTCACGGCGGCGAAGATCATGATGAATCTGGACTTCGTACCGCGAATCTGCATGACGCTGATGCTCACCGTCGGCGGCTTGCTCAGTTCATACAACGGTGTCGAGCATCCGCAATGGCAGACGGTTGCATTCATATTGCTCGGGCCGGGCTGGTTATCGATGGTCGCGTTCCTGCATTTCGCGCACGGCACCGACCTGTCGAAGCTGGTCACGAAAATCGACTACTGGTTTCGCTGGGCTATCGTGGTCTACTTGCTCTGGTCCGTCAGCTATTCATTCATGTTCACAGACAAACTGGCGGATGCGCCGTGGGTCGGCGGCAAGCTGCTGGTTTTTGCGGTCATGGTGTTCTGCGGCCTGATGATTCGGGTGTACATCCCGGGCTACATCCAGGGCATCGTGACGCTGCGCCAGGAGGCCGACAAACCGTCGATGAGCGATGAGATGAACAGCATCATGTCGACGAGCCTGGCCAAGTGCCGCCCCTATGTCCTGGTGATCTGGGCGGGCCTGTTCATCGAATGCTGGCTCGGCGTGGTCAAGCCGGGTAACGCAGTGCCGGTCAGTGAAATTCTCGGTGCGGCGGCACCATTTGCCGGGTTCTGATCCGGTTGCGGGAGATTCTGTGGGAGTTGGCAATAAGTGCGGTCTTCGCTGCCACGTTACTCACCCCGTGTCAGCCAGCCCGTCGCTGCGGCCAGCGTTGCGAGCCCGGTCATGATTACCGCGACGGGCCAGAACGAATCGACGTACACGGCTCCTGCAATGATGGTGAATACGCCACTCAAGGACAGGCCGATCGCGCTCGATAAACCCGAACTCGAGCCTGCGATCATCGGGCGATAACTGATCGCACCGGCGAGTGACAAGGGCGTCACGATGCCGTTGGCCAGGGACAGGATGAGCAGCGGCGCAATCAAAGTCCAGAACGTCACGCCGAACACCGCGATCAGTGCGAGGAGCAGCCAACCGCCGATCAGTAACGTGGTCAGACCGAACCTGAGCAATCGCCGTTGGCCGAAGCTCATCGTCAGCTTCCCGCAAATCATTGCGCCACTGACATACGCGATCGCGAGGCTACCCCAGGTGATGCCGAAGTACGTGGAATCACGCCCGAGATCATGTGCGAATACAGCGGCGCCGACCGTCATGAAGGTCAGGAATACGGCCTGTGCGAGGCCATACATCAGCGAATAGCCGACGAAGACTCGCGACCGAACCAGTTGTTTATAGCTGTCGAACCATTGATGCAGTGTCGGGTGGTCGTGGCCACGCGGGTCGGCCGTCTCCGGGTACTTTACGAGTGCCCAGGTCCAGATCACGGCACCCAGTGCGGCACTTAACAGAAACACCGATTGCGGGCCGTATGACGCGCTGACGATGCCACCGACGGCCGGCGCGAGGATTGGTGCCAAACCCATGAACGCGGCGATATACGACATGGCTCTCGCGGCGTTGGCGTCGTCGTGCATGTCACGCACGACGGCGCGGCTCGTCACGGTACCGACGCTCGCGCCGGCCCCCTGTAAAAAACGCAGCGCGATCAACACGTCGAGTCGTTCGACGAACGCGCAGACAATACTCGCGATCACCAAACACGCGAAGCCGCCAAGCAGGACCGGGCGCCGTCCCAGCCGGTCGCACAGGATACCGCTGACCGGTTGCGCGCAGGCGATCCCGAGCACGTAAGCCGAGATCAGAAACTGGATGTTTCCCGAGCCGACCGCATATTGCTGAGCCAGCGCCCCCAGCGCGGGTGCGAGTACAATCAGTGCAAACGGCGACACGGCACTCGTCGCGCTCAGCAGAATCAGCAGCGGTGCATCCATCGGCAGCGACCCTGCGGCCGACCCATCCGGCGCCTGGGCAGTCGTTTGCGGGTCAGACACGTCGAACGGAACGGGCGGGCCGCGCCAGCCAGGCGCGCCGGCGCTCGCTAACCACCGAGTTGTCGGTCAAGTTCCGGAATGACCTCGAACAAATCAGCGACCAGCCCGATATCCGCGATCTCGAAGATCGGTGCTTCCGGATCCTTATTGATGGCAACGATCGTGCCGGCATCCTTGATACCGGTCAGATGCTGGATGGCACCCGAGATACCGAAAGCGATATACAGGTCCGGCGCGATGATCTTGCCGGTCTGGCCAACCTGCATCTCGTTTGGCACGTAGCCTGCGTCGACCGCGGCGCGCGAGGCGCCGACCCCGGCGCCCAGTTTGTCGGCGAGTGAGTACAGGATCTCGAAGTTCTCCGCGCTGCCTACGCCGCGACCACCGGATACGACGATGCTGGCAACCTGCAAGTCCGGCCGGTCGCCGCCTCCGGATTTAAGCTCGACGTAGCGCGTGTGCGACGGCAAAGCGGCATCCACGGTCGCGCTCTCGACAACGGCCGAGCCACCGGCCTCGGCTGCCCGGTAGGACGCGACCCGCACCGTCGCGACGAGGGTCTGATTGGCCGGCGCCTTGACCGTCACGATTGCGTTGCCGGCATAGATGGGACGCCTGAACGTCTGCGCATCGAGCACTTCCATGATGTCACTGAGCTGGCCGACGCCCAGCAAGGCGGCGATGCGCGGCATCAGGTCCTTACCGAACGTCGTCGACGGGCCGAACACATATTGGTAGTCGCCGGCCAGGGCGGCCGCCTGCGGCGCGAGGACCGCGGCAAGCGGCGCGGCGTTCTCGGCCCGGTCCACCGTCAGCACGCGTGCCACCCCGGCGAGTGCGGCGGCCTCGGCCGCGATGGCGTCGCAACCGCTCCCGAGCACCACGATGTCGATCGCCCCGGCGCCGACCGTCAGCGCGCAGCTCAGCGTCTTGGCCGTGCTCAGGTTCAGGCATGAGCCGTCATGCTCGGCAATGATCAGAACCTTGCTCATAACGAGAATCCTTTTTCCTTCAGCGCGCCGATCAGGCCGGCAACGTCAGCGACCATCTCGCCTCTCTGGCGAGACTCCGGCGCCTCGACTGTGACCGTCTCGAATTGCGGCGCAATATCGACATCGAGATCGGCGATGGCCAGCGTCTCGAACGGCTTCTTCTTCGCCTTCATGATATCCGGCAGCTTGACGTAGCGCGGCTCGTTCAGCCGCAGGTCGACGCTGAGCACGGCCGGCAGATCGACCTCGATGACCTCGAGGCCGGCGTCGACCTCGCGGGTCACGATCGCCTTGCCGTCGATCAGTTCGAGTTTCGATGCGAACGTTGCCTGCGGGCGATCCCACAGCGTCGCCAGCATCTGCGGCGTCTGGCTGTTGTCGTCGTCGATTGCCTGCTTGCCGAGGATAACGAGGCCGGGCTGTTCCTTTTCGATGAGTTGCAAAAATATGCGGGCCGCTGCCAGCGGCTCTATCTCGGCATCCGTCTCGATCAGGATCGCGCGATCGGCGCCCATGGCCAACCCGGTCCGCAACTGCTGCTGACAATCCGACGAACCGATCGACACCACGAAGACTTCACTGGCGTTGCCCTGTTCACGCATACGCAGCGCCTCTTCGAGCGCGATCTCGTCGAATGGATTGATGCTCATCTTGACGCCTTCGGTGACGACGCCCGAGTTGTCCGGTTTGACCCGGACCCGCACGTTGTAATCGACAACGCGCTTCAGACAGACCATGACTTTGTCCATGCATTACTCCTGAATGCGGGTGGTTGGCGGCGGTCACCCGGCGACCTGAGAGCGGGCGCTTAAGGGTACATGCCACGAAACGTGATATTTTCCCCTACACGTGTGGGCCGTGACAAGCGGTATTCGCGGCAGCAGGGTCCGGCAGGCTGCCTGGAGGTCGCGTGCCGCTTCAACCTGGCCAAACCCGGGGCCGGCCGCAAGGCGTATGCCGCGGGCCACATCGCGGGAGCATACTACGCTGATCTCGATCACGATCTCGCCGCGCCCGTCTTGGCGGGCGGGGCAGGGGGGCGACATCCGCTGCCCGACCCGGCCGCGCTGGGCCGCCTGGCACGGGGCTGGGGCATCAACGCCGACAGCCGTGTCGTAGCGTACGACGACCTGGGTGGCAGCGAACGCCCCGTTTGCAGATACCCTCGATACTGACAATTGCTTCCGCGCCCCGACCGGTTTGCAGGCATACTATCGCGCCATCATCGGTGCTGATCGCCCTATGGCCGATGTGGTGTGCATGTGCGGGGCCGGCAAATCGGGAATTCAGGGACTGACAGCAATGAGTGACGATATTCTGCAACGTGATCACCGGACGTTACGCGGCAAGATTCTGTATACGAGCAAAAAACCTGACCGCATGGACCAGGAGCGGGGGCGCGAATGGTTCCATGTCGACGTACACAGCGACGGCAAGCGCACGATCACCGCACACTGCGAGATCGATGATCGGCCGAGCGTCATGCGCGATATCACCTACAGCATCGACGAGGACTGGTACCCGATGGATTGCTTCGTGCGCCTGTCCGTCGACGACAAGTTCATGGGCTCGGGCTGGTTCCGCTTCGGCCCGGACTTTGCCGAGTGCGAGACGAACACCTCGCTCGACGGCCGCGTCACGCAGCGCATGGAGACGCATGGGCGCCTGAAGACCTTCCAGCATCATGCGATCGCCTGCGACTCGTGGCACATGCGCCTGTTTGACCTGTCAAAGCCGGGCGGCGTGCAGAGCATCGACGAGATGCTGTTGTCATCACCTGACCATCGCGGCGCGACGGGACCGATGCTGTTCCGGATCGGTTTCGGTGTCGAGACTGTCGGCGAGGAGAACATCACCGTCGCGGCCGGCAACTTCGACTCTTACCATTTCCGTTTCGTGTCGTCGCCGGGCCTGCCGGAAGCACACCCGCCGTATGACATCTGGTGCACGAACGACGGCGATTTCACGTTCCTGCGCGGTGACATCGGCGGCTATATGCAGACGTTCTATGAGTTGGTGGAGTTCGAGCGCGACGTGAAGTAGGGGGCGTTACTCTTCCGGACGCCCCGGTCTGATGCCGCCATACATTATCACGCCATCGGCGGGATTGGATTTCCAAAGCTCTTCGGCAAATCGGGGCACTGCCATGGCGGCTATCGGGAAACACTCAACGAACTCCGATGGTTTGATCTTCAATTTATGAATCGCGTAACACATGAAGTCTTTTTCAGTGATATGCCAGAAGCCCTCAGCTTCTGTATTCGTGGTGATTGAGCCGTCTTCCTGAAAATAGGCCTTGAAAATCAATTCTTGATCACCGCTTACCATTCGGTACCGGGTCGTGTTGAACATCATGTGATTCCAGAAACTGGGGAAGCGTTCCGAGTACGGTTTTGACCGGTCTGGTTGCTCGTCAGCAAATGCATTCTCCGGTTTTGGCCAGTCAGCTCCGCCGGACTCCTGCATGACAAATGCGATCAGCACGGTGCGCATACCTTCGGGCACCGGCTCGGGAATGGTCATCACGTTTCCTGGCAGGAAGACTTGAGGATCCGTGATGTAGTCCAACAGGGTATCCGCGGTCCATTTGAAATCGGCTTTCTGGAGGGCGGCAGAATAAATAAAATCTGGTTTCGTCCCCGCCGCACGATCGAAAATACCCCATAAGCTCGGTCCGGTTAGATTCATGCCGTTGTCGCCTATCGTATGACAGGCACTGCAGCGACCTTGGAAGGCGCGTTTTCCCTCGCGGTAATCTGCATTGCGTAGCGTTTCGTTATCGAGAACCTGCTGGGCTACTGCGGCGCCGGCGAATCCGACTGAATTGATTATCATGAAAATGACAATTGTAAATGAACGCATAATGTTTCCCTTCGTTCTCCGATATGTTGACATCCTATAATCACAGCAGAGTTTACGATAAGACTATTTCTTATATACCCAATAGGCGGAGCCTCATGGGTGCCAATATTCCAGAGCGACCAAAACCCTACCTCAAGGGGTTAGTCCTTACTTTGGTTTTCCGGGGGATTCACGATGAACAGGTGGAAGCAGTGGTGGAGCTACGATTCCGAAGCGGAGCGGCAGAGCGACGATAATCCGGTCACACCACTGTCCGATCATCAGCGCCGGGCGGCGGGCCCGTTGCTGACCCTGGCCTTCGGCTGGGGTTTTCTTGTCACCGGGCTGTTCACCGGCGGCATGCTCGGTGCGGGCCAGGTGTTCTGGCCCGATATCATCGTCGCCTCATTCGCCGGCAACTTCGCGAACTTCATCATCGGTGCGCTGGTCGCCTATATGGGCTACCGCACGGCCTGCAACAGCGGACTGTTATACCAATTGGTCTACGGCAGAATCGGCGCGTACGTGCCGGTGCTGATCAGCGCGCTGCTGCTGATCGGCTGGCAGGGCATCGTCGTCGGCGCATTCGGCGCCGCCTGGGTCGGCAACACCGACAGCACGATGTTCTATGTCGTCGCAATCTTCGCCGGCCTGCTGTTCACGGCGACGACATACGTCGGCATCAAGGGCCTGGAATGGGTCAGCATGCCGTCCGTCTCGGTGCTCGTGCTCGTCGGCCTGTACGCCGCCTGGCTGAACATCGACAAGGCCGGCGGCTGGAACGGGTTTCTTGCACTGTCGGCGCAGCGTGCGGCGACGACCGAAAACCCGCTGACGATGCTCGAAGCCATCAACCTCGTCATCGGTTCCTGGATCGTCGGCGCGATCGTCATGGCCGAGTACGCGCGGTTCGCGCGCAGGACATGGGTCGCGATTGCGATTCCATTCATCGTGCTGATCATCGCGCAGTGGTTCCTGCAGATCATCGGTGCGCTCGGCGGTGTTGTCTCGGGCACATTCGACTTCACCCAGTACCTGCGCAGCGAGGGCGCGTTCATCATGTATGCCGGCATCATCGGCATGAGTCTCGCGCTGTGGACGACCGGTGACGCGAACCTCTACCTGCCGGTCATCCAGACCTCCAGCGTGTTCAAGCGGCCGCAGCGGGTCATGACCGTGATCTGCGGCCTGCTCGGCACCCTCGTCGGGCTCGGCATCTATGAGCGCTTCATGGACTGGATCGGCCTGCTGGCCAATATCGTGCCGCCGCTGATCGGGCCGGTTATCGCGCATTACTACGTCGTGCGCAAAACGCGTTTCGCGGCCGAAGACCTCGACACGCTGCCAACCTGGAATCCGGCGGCCGTCATCGCCTATCTGGCCGGCGCGACCGCAGCCATCATGAACTCGAATAATATTGTCTTCAGCGCCGAGGTGACCGTGCCGGCGCTGCTTGGGCTGATCGTATCGATCATTGTCTATCTGCTCGCGGTCTTCGCCGGGCTGGGCCCGAAGCTGCGCCAAACTGCCGGTTTGCCGACCGCTTGATCGCCGGCACATCCTGTCGGCGGCCGACCGTGGCTTGGTGCGTTCCGGCAAATCCGTTAATGTTCAGGCGGGTTTGAATTGCAAAGGTTGAATGAATGACGGGCAGTCCGGAAGTTCGCGCGTACCGCTGGGTCATCTGCGCCATCGCCTCCCTCGTGTTGTTCGTCTCGAACGGCATGACGCTGGGCGGCCTGGCGGTCTTCGATCTGCAGCTGATCGACGCGCTGACCGAGAGCATGGGCAGGGAGATCACGATATCCGAGATCAAGTTGCGCGACAGCATCATGTTCCTGACGGCGGCCTTCTGCGGCCTCGGTTCCGGCTGGCTGGCCGACAAGGTCGGGGTCAAGCCGCTGATCCTGGTGGGGCTGGCCCTGCTGGCCGCCGGGAACTTCCTGTATGCACGGATCGATACGCTGAGCGAGATTTACTGGATCCAGGCCGGGTTCGGTGTCGTGCTGGCATTGTGTGGCCTGATGATCAATGTCTATTTGATATCCAGCTGGTTCGACAAGCAACGCGGCCTGGCCATCGGCCTCATGCTGGCCGGCACGAGTCTCGGCAACGCATTTTTTCCCATACTGGGCACCTTCTTTATCGAGGCCGCCGACTGGCGCCAAGCATTCGACTGGCTGGCCCTGATTCCGCTGTTGCTGTTGCCGATCGCATTTTTCCTGATCCGGAACGGCCCGATGAGCGCCGGGCGGGCGGGCCGTGCCGATTCCATATCCGCTGGCGCGCCGCAGACATTGTCGGGCTATACGCTCGGCGAAGCCTTGTCGAGCCGCAATTTCTGGATCGTCGCGACGATTGCAATGTGCACGTTTTATTCGATCCTCGCCATGAGCACGAACGTATTCATCTACATAAGCAAGTCCAACTACTCCCCGCAGGTCGCCTCGACGGGCGTGTCGATCCTGTTCATCGGCGGCTTCTTCGGCAAGATACTCAGCGGCTTTCTGGCCGAGACGTTCGGCCGCAAGCGAATCCTGCTGACCGGGCTCGCACTGATGCTGTCCGGTGGCGTGTTCCTGCTGCTCGCGATCGCGCAGACCAGCGCGACGTTCCTGTGGGGCGGGCTGATCTGCTTCGGTTTCGGCTGGGGCGGGATCTATACCCTGATTCAGTTGCTGTCGGCGGACCTGTTCGGCATGCGTTCGCTCGGCAAGATCCTGGCCGCCATCAATATTCTCGACGCCGCCGGCGGCGCGGCCGGGCCGATCATGACCGGTTTGCTGTATGACCGAACGGGCTCGTATTTCGTGCCGTTTGCCGTGATTACCGGGCTATTGTGCGTCG
>SMWD01000046.1 GCA_004357495.1 Gammaproteobacteria bacterium | reverse complement strand
GGGCAGACTGTTCGCGAACGGCCGGACCGTGATGTTGACCGAGCGCGACCGGCTCGCACTGTTGTTATCCGTCACCGTGAGTTGGAAGACAAGCGTCTGGGTCACCGCGCTGCGCGGCGCATTGAAATTGGCCTGCACCGCCGTCGCGTTGGTCAGGGCGACAGCGGGTCCGGAGGTCTGCGTCCAGCTATATAGGGTGATTTTGCCGTCCGGATCCGTACTGCCGGCGCCGTCCAGGATGACGACCTGGTCGGCATCCACGGTTTGTGGCGATCCGGGATCGGCGATCGGTAGGGAATTGCTGCAGCCGGGGTCATTGATCGTCAGGCTCGCATCGAACGGGCAGGGCGCGGAACTCGCCTGATTGCCGCCGCCGCCACCACAGGCTGTGAGCAGTAGACAGATGAACCACCCTGCTGCGCGCGTCCACAGGCGGGCGTGACGGTGATTCCGATCGTCTGATATGAAGGGCATGACTCCTGCTCGCTGGTTTCCGGCAGCGCACACCGCTGGCTCCGAGGGAAGTTGTAATCCGGCGGCCGCGATACCGTGATGGGTTAGACCATCACCGGAGCATGAAAATTCCGTTGCGCAGATTACGGTATATCGGTTTGGCCCGATTCTGCAACTTTGCCGCGATCAATACACCATCTCCTCGATAATTTCCAGCATGAGCGCCGCTCCGCGCTTCATGTTCGTGACGGAAATACGTTCGTTGTTACCGTGATACCCGCTGAGGTCATGCAACGGAATCATCAACGGCGCGAAGCCGTAGCTCGTAATGCCGCGTTCGCGCAGATGATGACTGTCCGTGAAGCCTGCCGAGATCGTCGCTACGGCCTCGACGCCGGGGAAGTGGCGGCTCATGACTGTCTCGATTGCAGTAAACAGCGGCGTGTCAGGTGACGATGCGCTTGGTGCAAATGCAATCAGCGGGCTGATGGAGAAGCGTTCGTCGGCGATGATTGTTTCGAGTTGTGCGAGAAAATTCACCGGGTCCTGATCGGGGAGGAGCCGGCAGTCGAGTTCGGCCGAGGCGAGCGGCCCGATGACATTGACCTTGTTGCTGCCGGACAGTCGTGTAATAGCACAAGTGTTGTGGGTCAGCGCCGACAAGTTTGCAAAGTTCTGGTGCAGCTGGTGGCGAAAATCGGGGTCTTTGACTGCCGTGGCAATATCGGCAAAGGCTGCGCCGATGGGTCCCGGGAAATCCGCTGCCAGCCGTTTGAAATATGCATCGACGATCGGGATGATTCGCGGTTCGAACTGATGTGACTGGATTCGGTTCAGCCCGGCCAGCAGCGTTGACACGGCGTTATCGACGTGAGGCGTAGAGCCGTGGCCGGCGGGGCCGGTGGCCTCGAGCCGCAGCCACAGCGGAATTTTCTGGGTGACCTCGATGCCGAGCGTGATTCGGTCGCCGATGACGGTGCCGTGGCCGCCCTCGGTCAGGGCCATGCCAAGTTTGTCGAACAACTCGGGGCGATGGTCGATGAGCCAGCCCATGCCCAGTTTGCTGCCGGCTTCTTCGTCCGCCGTGGCCATGAAAATAACGTCCCGTTTCAGCGGTTTGCCAGCACGATGCAGGGCAAGAAAGGCTGACAGGTGCAATATGCCTTGTGATTTCATGTCCAGTGCGCCACGGCCGTAGATGTAGCCGTCACGGAGTACACCCTCGAATGCCGGCATGTCCCAGAATGCTTCGTTAGCCGGTACGACGTCGGTGTGATGGAGCAACAGCAGAGCCGGCGCGTCGCCACCTTTCAGCGTGGCCCACAGATTGCCCCGGCCGTCGACCGGTTCCACGGTTTCGAATGGTATGCCTTCGGCCGCGAGGATCGCGCCGAGAAAAGCCGTTGCGGCCGATTCGTTACCGGGCGGATTGCGGGTGTCGACTCGCAGGTAATCCCTGAGCATCGTCACCGCGGGATGCTCCGCATCCCGCTCAGCGCCGTCCTGAACATCGGCCGCCGCCAGGCCGATCGATACCAGGAGCATGAGCAGGATCGCCGGCCAATTTCCGGCACGCGGGTCATTGAACGGATGCATGCGAGATTCCCTGAACTTTACCGCCGGGCTTCATTCTAAGCACAAGTCCATTGATAAAATAGCGCTGCGCGCAACAGGATCCGAAATCTCGCTCGGCCGGCAAGGCCGGCTGCTGTATCCTTGGCTTCGCGAACAAGAAATTCCGGGGGTGTGAGATGACAGAGGTTGGCCGCAATAAGGATCGCAGTCTGGGCATGAAACTGCTGGCGCATATGCTCGGCAAGTTCATTCAACACGGTACCTTGCGCCTGATCGAGGCCGATGGCGAGACTCACGAATTTGTTGGCAGCGAACACCCGGTGGCGACGATTCGCCTGCATGATTCCAGCCTCCCGATGAAGCTTTTCCGCAGCCCCGAGTTACATGCCGGCGAGGCATACATGAACGGGACGCTGACTTTCGAGGACTGTAGTCTGGCAGATTTCCTCGCTCTGTTCTCGATCAATCGCGCGACCATCGCGAGTTACCCGTTACAGTCGGTACTGCGTCGGATCTCCAGGATGATTCGCGGTTTTCAGCAATACAATCCTGTAGGCAGGGCGCAGGAGAACGTTGCGCATCACTATGATCTGTCCGAGGAGCTGTATCGCCTGTTTCTTGACGAAGATATGCAGTACTCCTGTGCCTACTTCGAGAACGGCGACGAGACGCTTGAGGAAGCGCAGGAGAAGAAGAAACGCCATATCGCCGCGAAGCTTCGACTCCAGGACGGGCAGAAGATTCTCGATATCGGTTGCGGCTGGGGCGGCATGGCGATATCGCTGGCGAGTCACGCCGACGTTGAGGTACTCGGCGTGACCTTATCGAAGGAGCAACATCGGGTTGCCGTCGGGCGGGCGAAAGCTGCCGGGCTCGACGGTCGAGTTCGCTTCGAACTTCGCGACTATCGAGAGTTGAACGAGCGTTTCGACCGAATCGTTTCGGTTGGCATGTTCGAGCATGTCGGGGTTGCGCGGTATGACGAATTCTTCGCGAAGTTTTATGCGTTACTGGAGGATGACGGCTTGGGGCTGCTGCATAGCATCGGCCATATGAGCCCGCCGTCGACCGCCAGTCCCTGGCTGCGCAAGTACATCTTCCCGGGCGCTTATTCGCCGGCACTATCTGAAGTTTTTTCGGCTACCGAGCGAGAGCATCTGTGGGTCAGCGATGTTGAAGTCTTGCGCGTACATTATGCCGATACGCTGGCCGAGTGGAATCGTCGTTTCCAGGCGAACCGTAACCAGGTTGCCGAACTCTACGATGAGCGCTTCTGTCGCATGTGGGAGTTTTACCTGATCAGCGCAGAGACGATGTTCCGGACCGGTGCCCAGATGGTGTTCCAGATGCAACTTGCGCGGACACGCGATGCGGCGGGACTTACCCGGGATCATATTATCAACCCGCCGATCGACTACCTGGAAGGCCGGCACCGCCGGCCAGATGCCGCGTAGTGTGTGTGCCACGCATGGCAGCAATTGATTTTCTGTCATGCAGTCATGTCAGGTGCTGCAGCGGAAAATTCTTGCCGATTTTTTTCGCGGCATAGTCAAAGCTTGTCTAAGGTTTTATCGGCCGATGCCGATAGATTCCGTGTGAGCTATGCGAACCAAACTCTGGACAAAGCGCTTAGCAGTCATCCGGAAGGTCATCTGGAAAAGGCATGTAGACTTTATCGTCGCATCCTGAAGCACGAACCACGTCACGTCGACGCACTGTACTTGCTTGGTATCGTGGAGCGCCAGCGTGGCCATGTTCTCGAAGCAGAATCGCTGATCTCCCGGGCACTGTACGAGGCGCCGGAAAATCCGCTGTTTCTGAATTCTATGGGTGATGTGTATCTCGCGCAGGGCCGGTTTGGAGAAGCGTGCCTGGTGCTGAAGAGAGCAATTCAGGCCAAGCCCGATTACGCAAATGCATACAACAATCTGGGTTGTGCTTACAGGGAATCCGGAATGCTGGATGATGCAATAGACCACTACCGTCATGCACTGGAGCTACATCCGCAGCACGTACAGTCGCTCATAGGTCTTGGTCAGGTCTACTACGGACAGGGCGATATGCAGGCGGCCATCCCGTATTTTAAGCGCGCTATCACTATCGCACCATCCTCGGCCGATGCACAGTTTTATTTCGCCCTTGCTCTGAATAACGTCGGTCTGGTCGACGAAGCTCTGGCGCGATTCCGTGAAGCGCTGACCATTGCACCCGGCAATATGATCTACACGCAGGGGTTGATGCTCATTTTAAATGAGTATCGCGTTTACCGTCGCCGACCCGTGGTATGAGCAGTTTCTCGTCGGCTGCCTGAAAAATTCGTATCTGAATCACGCAGACGTTGCCGGTTCTGCCGGTACGATGCTGGCGCTCAAGCCGGCGGTTGCAGCTGCGATTAGCACCGACCAGCTGGATGAGGGACACATCGCCGCCTTGACGGTCGAGCCCTTGTTCCTGCCGATGTTGCATGCCGCGGTGGTGCCGCTACTCTGGTTCGAGAGCCTGGTTGCCAAGCTGCGTGTGACGCTGACGGAGTGGCAGAATCCGGAGCACCTTCCGTTACTGGCGGCAATTGCTCACCAGGCTTTTAATACGGACTATGTATATCCGCGCAGCGTACGCGATACCGAAATCGAGCAGGCCTTGCTGTCGCAGCCGGTCGAACTCATGACGCAGATCGAGTTGATGTCACTCGGCACCTACCGGGCGCTGGTTGACGTACCCGGGGCGCGGAGTCTGCTGCGGCGGCCGTTCTCGCCGCCATTCGTCAAAACGGTGATCGACCGGACGTTGCGTGAACCGCTCGAGGAGCGGACCATACAAACACATATCATGTCGTTGTCGCCGGTACACGATGAGGTTTCAAAGAAAGTCCAGGCGCAGTATGAGGCGTTTCCGTACCCGCGCTGGATCGGCGTGCAGCGATATGTCCCGCAGCACCTCGCGCAGACGCTCATACGAGAATGCCCCGGCATCGAGGATCCGGGCTGGCCGGATACTCCCCGCCTGCTGGTGGCCGGCTGCGGCACCGGCCGAGCGCCGATTACGTACGCTCGAAAGTTTCCGCAAACCGAGGTGCTCGGCCTGGACCTGAGTCGCGCCAGCCTGGCATACGGCATCCGCAAGGCGCGTGAGCTGAAGTTATCGAACATCGAGTTTTGCCAGGCAGATATCCTGAGTCTCGACGGGCTGGAACAGCGCTTCGAGTTCATCGACTGCGTCGGCGTCCTGCATCATCTCGATGACCCGATCGCAGGGTGGCGAGTGTTGCGTCGCTTGTTAAAACAGAACGGGATCATGGAAATCGGCCTGTATAGCGAACGCGCGAGGCAAGATGTCATCGTGGCTCGCGAAGAAATCGCGAGATTGGCTTTGCCGGGAACACCCGACGGCATTCGCGAGTTCCGTGAGCGGGTAAAGATCGACCCGGCCTTGGCACACCTCCGCAGTCTGGTAACGGTCGTGGATTTCTACAGCATGGGCGATTGCCGCGGCCTGCTGTTCCACGTACAGGAGCATCGCTTCAGCATACCGGAGATCAAGCGGCACATTGATGATCTGAGGCTCCGGTTTCTCGGCTTCAGCCTGGGGGTTGGCCCAATTGGTGTGCGCTTCCGGGCGTCTTTCCCGGATCCGACCGCACTGCTCGACCTCGATTGCTGGGCCGAATTCGAGCAGCAATACCCGCAAACCTTCCGCGGAATGTATATCTTCTATACCGCGAAGCGCACCTGATCTGCACTGCCGCCAAGCTCGAGTATCCGGCCGGATGACAGCCAGTCCGTCTGCGCACGTTGATCCGGGCTGTTCAGCTTCGGTTCAGTGCAATACGCCTATGCTGAGCCCGATGCTGGGAGAAGTTTTCCCGGCACTCGAAAGGAGAACGTCATGGCGCATTCGAGAGGAATATTCGGGCTCAATGGCAGGCTATTGATCGGGCAGCACTTTGGCATCGTGCTGCTGGCAATGGCCGGCCTGTCGCCGGCTTCAGCGGCCGATCGCTGGGATGCCGGTGTGCGCGTGCACTACGAGTACGCGACCGTAACGGACGTGCAGCCGATCGTGCGCGTCGTGCAGGTTTCGACGCCGCGTGAGGTATGTTGGGATGAGCCGGTTCGCCGCACACACGCAGGCGGTTGGGGACACCGTTCATTTACCTCGTCGATCGTCGGCGGCATCCTCGGCGGTGTTGCAGGTAACCAGTTCGGCAGCGGCCGCGGTCAGGATGCGATGACAATCGCAGGTGCGCTGCTCGGCGCATCGATTGGTCGCGATATTGGCGGGCAACGCCGGCATGCGGCGCGGCGGCCTTACACGACCGAGCGTCGCTGCGAGCTTGAAGAGGTTTCGTACCAGGAGGAGCGAATCGACGGCTATCGCGTCGGGTATCGATTCGGGGGGCG
>SMWD01000045.1 GCA_004357495.1 Gammaproteobacteria bacterium | reverse complement strand
GGTCGCCGGCGGCGGGTCAACGCTGGCTGCAAAGTCGCAGAGCTCGCTGCAGGCGGCAGGCGACGAAACCAATGAATTACCCTGCGCCTCGGGCACTTCGTTCATCACGATTACCGACGGCGACCTGGTCGAGATCGAAGCCGGCTCCCTGAGCCCCGGTAATACCTTCAACCTGCGCTTCGAGAACTGCGATGAGGGCGATGGCGTCGTCACGAATGGTGAGTTCAACCTGGAAGTACTGGCCTTCGACGGCGACCTCAACACCGGCTTGTTTCTGCTCGAGGCAGCCTTGACGATGACGAACTTCTCGTTAACGGTCGACGGCGAGACAACCACGCTGAATGCGAACATGACGATGAAGTTCGACCTGCTGAATGCACCGGTCCTCACCAATACGATCTCGGGCGGCTCAATCGCCGAGTCGAGTTCCGCCGGTGGTGCGACGACGATGACCGACTTCATCATCACCACGGTGATCGATGAGACCACCCCTTCGCTTGTTCAGTTCACCACCACCGGCAGCGGCGCGCTGACCAGCTCCGAGTTCGACGATGAAGTGATGTTCAACATCCAGACGGCCTTCGCCAGCGAGAACGCGGATAATCCGATGGTCGGCGAAATGTTGATTACCGGTGCGGACGGCACGCGCATCACCCTGGTCGCGTTCGGTGACCTGACGGCGCTGCTTCACGTCGACGTGAACGGCGACGTTATCACCCTGACCATCCCGTGGAGTGATTTGCTCTAAGGCGAGCCGGCCCGACTTGATGTGGGAGCAGCTTTAGCCACGATTCTGCCGGCAAGGAATCGCGGCTAAAGCCGCTCCCACCACAGTCTGCTCCTGCAACCATCTGCTCCCACCACAGTCTCCAGTCTCTCCTGCAACAGTTGACTCCCACACAGATAACAGGCGCTGCTGTCCCTAGCCGGGCCAGAACGCGTGATGGTCGTCGATGACGTAGGTATGCAAGTGCCGCAACCGGTCGTGCCGGTGCGGGTGCGAATGCGGCGCGGGGCCTTCCCTGCCCGCGTGCTCATGCATGTGATGCGACCCGTGTGAATGCTCATGTTCGTGTGACTCGATCACATGCGCGTGCTCGATCGCTGCACTGTCGTCAGCGGGCCACAGCTTCGCCGCCAGCAGCGTAAACACCAGTACGCCGCCGGCGAACCACATGGCCGTCGACTCGATGCCGATGTGGCTGCCGAGCTGGCCGGCCAACGGGTAGAACACCAGCCAGCAACCGTGTGACAGCGCGAACTGTGCCGAGAAATAGGCCGGTCGATCGGCCGGCGCCGCCGACCGGTTGACGACCCGGCCGGCCGGGGTCTGTATCAGCGACCAACCGAAGCCGACCAGGAACCAGATCGGCAACAGACCGAAGAACGTCGGGCCCGATGCCATCAGCGCCAGCCCGGCCGCTATCGTCAGTGAGCCCGCCAGCATGACCGGCCGGTCCGGCATCCGGTCCAGCAGGCGCGGCAGGCCCAGTGCCGCGAGCATCGACCCGCCACCAGCCGCCGCCATCGCGATCGCGACATCGGACTCCGTGCCACCGAGAGACTGGCGGACATACACCACGGTATTGACGATGACCATAGCGCTCGCGGCAGAGACCGCCAGATAAAGCGCCAGCAAGCCCCGCAGCCGCGGCGTCTGCAGGTAAGCGCGGAGACCGTAGCTGATCTGGTCGCGGATCGAACCGGGACGATCGACCCGCCGGCCGGCCGGTACCGTGGTCGCAAGGATCAGGGCCGCCGAGATCAGGAATGCGACCGAGTTCGTGACGAACAGACCGGTGTACGTCACGAACAGCAATGCCAGCCCGGCGAACAGCGGGCTCAGCAGGTTCTCGAGATCGTAGGCGAGCCGCGACATCGCCAGCGCGCGGGTGTAGCCGCGCTCGTCGGTCACGATGTCCGGGATGGTCGCGGAGAATACCGGCTTGAACCCGGCCGAAAACAGGTTCAGCACGAAGATCAACGCGTAGATCTGCCAGACCTCGGTTACGAATGGCATGAGCAGAACGACGCCCGCGCGGATCACGTCCATCAGCACCAGGAACGGCTTGCGGGGAAAGCGATGCGCCAGGCCGCCGACGATCGGGGCGAAGACCACGTACGCGACCATCTTGAAAGCGAGCGCGGTGCCCAGCACCGCCGCCGCATTACCGCCGGCCAGGTCATAGGCCAGCAGCGTCAATGCAATCGTACTGAGGCCGGTGCCGACGAGCGCGATGACCTGGGCCGAGAACAGGCGGCGAAAATCGGGGTTTCCCAGCGGGTTGACGGATTTCACAGGCAGCTCTGCGGCATTACGAGCGGGGAATTATCGGCCGACGACACGGGATTGAACAGCGCGCCGCACGGGTCGACAACCCCGCCCGGCCGGCAGCGGCGAACGACGCCCGGATCAGGAATCGACGTCGGCATCGACGCCGAATACACGCGCCATGTAATCAGACAGTTCGCCCGAAATCTCCTCGGCGGACGCCGGCGCAATGCCCGCCAGCGTCTTGGCCAGCTGCATCTTGAAGTCCAGCTGCATCTGTCGGCCAATCTGGATGCGCTGGGCCTGCGGCGAGCCGGCGCCGTGCATCGATTCGGTCAGGTAACCGACCGCGTTGCGGCCCAGCGTCATGTTCTCGATCAGCCGCAGAATCCGTATGCGGTCTTCGGTCGCAATTTCCTTGCGCCCCTTGAGGTACTTGAGAATAATCGGACCGATCTGCGGATGATCGAGATCCTTCTGCGACGGCAAGGTCACCATCAGCCCGCCCGCCAGATCCTGCGCGAGCCGGCCGATCTCGTAGGGTATCTTCGTCACGTGATGCTTGCAGACGTTCGCAATCATGTCGTCGTTCTGCCAGACGCCGGACTTCATCGGCGCCGCCTGGTAGCTCGACGCGATACCGGTGCTGTAGATCGTCTCGTTGAGGTGGGTCATCTCGACGAGCTTGTCGCGGATATGCGACGCGTGTTCGACGCCGTTGTAGTCAGCGATCGCCGCCGCCGCGCCGATCAACACATCGCCGACACCGGACTTGCAGACATAACTGCGGCGGTGATAACACGTGAATCGCTCGACCAGCATCCCCGCGAATTCGTGCTCGCCGTCCATGAATACGAACTCGTTCGGGATGAAGACCTGGTCGAAAATAATCATCGCTTCCTGACCGGAAAACCCGGCATTGCCGGCATCGATGTCGCCACCCTCCATGCTGCGGGTATCGCAGGACTGACGGCCATATATATAAGTGATGCCATCGGCATCGGCCGGAATCGCGCCGACGATTGCATAATCCCGGTCCGCCGGGCCAAGGCGCAGTGTCGGCATCACGAGCAGCCAGTGCGAGTTCACACAGCCGGTCTGATGTGCCTTCGCGCCGCTGATATAGACGCCATCATCGGTGCGCCGGACGACGCGCACGTACAAATCCGGATCATCCTGCTCATGCGGCGCCTTGCTCCGATCACCCTTGACATCGGTCATCGCGCCTCCGATGACATAGCCGTGACGCTGCATCATGGCGACGAAGGCGAGGAAACGCTGGTGATACACGCTGTCGTGCGCCGCGTCGATCTCGTAGGTCACGGAGTGCAGGGAGTTCAGCGCATCCATGCCGACGCAACGCTGGAAGCAGGTGCCGGTCAGCTGACCGAGCCGGCGCTGCATCTTGTTCTGACGCACGAGATCTTCGGCGCTTTCGGCGATATGCAAAAACCGGCTGACCCGCTCGCCGGTCAGCGGCGAGAGCGCCGTGGCGATCTCCGGGCTGCTTGCCGCAAGATCATAGGTCTCGGCAACCGCGTTGATCGACGGCCGAATCATCGGATGATCGACCGGCTCGTCCACGAGTTCGCCGAACAGGTAGACCTTCAGGCCCCGGTTACGCAGACTTTCGATATACTCCTCGCCGGTGCGAATCGGCTGGTCGGTGGCCCCGGCCTGCGGCGCCGCGTCGTTTGGATTGCTTGCCATATTGTCACCTTCAGATCGCGAGACTGATCGCGAGACATCGTTCACCGGACGGTACCGGCGCGGATCGCCGGACCTGTCAGGCTGGACATACCGCTATGATAGCCTGATTGGATGCGAGATACAGGGAGCGCACAACGTAATGGCCGATAACAACCAGACACCAGAGCCCATGGTACGCGAAGATGGAACGTACCCGACGGTGGCACTGCGGCGTGACATGATCGCCGCCACAGTCGTGCAGACGCGCGTCGCGGGCGTCGACGGGGCCAACCCCGGCCCGGACATCCGCCGCAACCTCGACTATTTCCTCGAATGCATCGACATCGCGCAGAGCTCGGGCATGCCGAGTGACCTGCTGCTGTTTCACGAGTTCCCGATCACCGGGTTCAGCGAGTGGACCCGGGAGCAACATCACAACCTGGCGCTCGAGGTGCCGGGGCCGGAAATCGAGGCGGTCGGCAAGCAGGCGAAAAAATACAATTGCTACATCGCGTTCGGCACCTATGCGAAAGACCCGGAGAACTGGCCCGGGCACATTCTGCACCTGATGATCCTGATGGGTCCCGACGGCAACATCGTGGCCAAACACTGGAAGCAACGTAACGTGCGTGGCATGTTCCCTGGCTCCGAGCAATACACATCGGTCATCTACGATGTCTATGACCGCTTCGTCGAAATGTACGGTATCGACGCGGTGGTGCCAATCGCGCAGACCGACATCGGCAACATCGCATTGTCCGCCGTGCAGTTCGAACCGGAATTATTTCGTTGCATGGCCTTCAAGGGCGCCGAAATCATCTGCCGGGTCGCCACGGGCGGCTTCGAGTATGAAGACATGCGCCTGACCTCCTATCACAACAGCCTCTACACGATGATCGCGAACAACTCGGTCAGCACCCAGGGGCGTCATCCCGGCTTCTTCGAGGATGAGTCGTACGGGGGGGCGGGTCGCTCCGCTATCTTCGGCCCACGCGGTGTCGAACTGGCGAAGGCGGGTGTCTTCGAGTGCAAGAAATTCGCGCTGTTGCCGATGGCGGAGTTCCGCGCCAAGCATCGCATCCCGGACGTGCACATGGATCTGTATCGACCGGTGTTCGACGCGTACCGCACGCGCTACGACCATAGCGCCTACCTCGAGCATCTACCGCAGGACAAGCGCGACGCCTTTGGGCAGTTCAAAAAGAATTCGCGCTGGTCACATTACTGGTAGGCGCAACGCGGGCCTGCGCAGGCCATCGGTCACCCATCGCAACTGAAAAAGCTTTTGGGGGAGCCTGTGTGGGGAGGCTGTGTGGGAGATGGCTGGTGTGGGAGCGGCTCCCACAGTACACAGCATGTGTGACGTCTTTGGCCGCTCTGCGCCGGATACGGCGATGGATCTTTTGCATCAGGCATGACTGCTGTTAGGGTGGCGGCAAGCTTGGCACCCCCATAAAAAGGATCAGAGCATGGAGATGAAACCGTTAGGCGAATCCGGCATCGAGGTATCGTCCGTCGGCCTCGGCTGCATGAATTTCGGCATGATGTGCGACCAGGCAACCACCGATGCAGTCGTCAATGCCACGCTCGACGCCGGTGTGAATTTCTTCGATGTCGCCGATACCTACGGCGGGCCACACGGCAGCGCCGAGGAACTGCTCGGGAAGGCACTCGGTGCACGCCGCAAGGACATCATCCT
>SMWD01000044.1 GCA_004357495.1 Gammaproteobacteria bacterium | reverse complement strand
CCAGATATCCGGTGGGTCAATTATTAAGTTTATTGTACTTGGCCAAGCGGTCGGCCCACCCACCGGTGCGTATAGCAGATCCAACCCGTGTTCTTTCGCCCTTGTCTCAGTAATGAGAGTCAACATAATAGCGACTTGACAAGAATATTTTGTTAATATATATCTCGTCAAATATGTCGATATATTGATTATTATCGATATAACTCATCAGAGATGACGACTATTCAGATACCGAAACCGCTCCTGGATGACGGCATTCTTGCTGAACTCGGCGAACGCATTGCACGTTGCCGGCTGGACCTCCAATTGACCCAGGCGGCGCTGGCCGAGCAGGCCGGTGTCGCCAAGCGAACGGTGGAGCGGATAGAAGCCGGCGCCTCGGCACAGATGTCGAGGCCTGATCCGTATTCTTCGCGTGCTGGAACTCCTGCCCAACCTGAATCACTTGATCCCCGCAGCCGGTCCAAGGCCCATGGATCTGCTGAAGCGCAAGGGCAAAGTCCGTCAGCGTGCGTCCGCGCACCGTGGAACAGAGCGATCCGACGCGCCCCGGTCCTGGGACGACCACGTCAAGAATATCGCCTTCCTGATGGACAAGTCGGGTCAATGGTCGCTGTCACCCGCCTTCGACCTGACCTACAGTTTTAATCCTTCTGGTTTATGGACAGCCAGTCACCAGATGACCCTGAACGGCAAACGCGATGCGTTCACGATTGAAGACTTCAAGGCGTGCGCCCATACGGCCTCGATGAAACGCGGTCGGGCCGAGGCCATCGTCGCCGAAGTGTTGGCCGTCGTGTCGCGATGGCAAGTGTATGCCCGTGATGCCGGAGTTCTGGTTGCATGGCAGGAGCAGATCGGGCAGACACTTCGGTTGGGCGGCTTTTGAGTGACTTGTGAACAGGCGACGCCTGCCCGTTATCTTGCGCGTCCGGCCAGCGTCTCCAGTGCCATGTCGCAGTCCATTCGGTCGCCGTCGTGGCTTGCCGCTGTTCGACCCTCCGCATCGCGGAATCGGTCTGCCGTCCGTACACGTAAAGCTCATCGGGCGTTCCCGCGGGAACGTTTTCGACCCCGTGTCGGGCTATTGCAGCTATTTCCTGTCCCGCCGCACCGGCGCCGGGATTGTCAGCGCGTAGATGCCGACGATGGCCATCAAGGTTCCCCCGATCAGCATCGGTGCGTTCGGTTGCAGCTTGTACAGGCTGGTGCCGACGATCGGGCCGAGAATTGCGCCGGTGGTGTTGGCGGCCGACAGGTAGCCGGCCGCGGCGCCCTGTTCGTGGGGCTCGACGGTCAGGCTCGCGCTGCCGCTGATGCCCGGGGTGGCACAGGCGAAGGCGACGCCGAGCAGCGCGAAGCCGGCGCCCAGGAACGGGAGCGAGGGCGCGAAGGCCATCGTGAACAGGCCGGCGGAGAAGCTCGGTGCACACAGGCGCAGCAGGAACTGCGGGGAGAGCTTGATGAACTGAAACAGGATCCCCTGGATGAGCGTGATCACAATCGCCATGCAGGCTAGCATCATGCCGGCCGTGCGCATGACATCTGCCATATCCGTAACGCCGAAACGATCCTGTATATAAAATGCGGTCACGAAGTTCAGCGAGATGAAGATGACGAAGAAAGTCGCCCACATGATCATGTAGGGGCGCAAGCGGGGGTCGGTAAATTTCAGCGTTGACTCGGGCGTGTTCTTGTTTGCCTTGCGCTCGCGGTGCTGCTCGGGCTCGCGGAGCCAGATGATCGCGGCGAGTGCACCGATGACCGAAATCGCGGCTGCCGCATACATCGGGAACAGCACGCCCATGAAGGCAAGGCCGCCGCCGATCGCCGGGCCCAGGATCGAACCCATGCTGTTGGCACTGCCGATCAGTGCCATACCCCTGGCGCGGTTCTGCCAGTTCGTTACGTCGGCGATGTACGCCGCCGCCGACGGGTAGATCGCCGACGCCGTTAAGCCGTAGATGATCCGTGACAGGAAAATCACGGCCATCAGGCTGATGCCTGCAACCACGCCCGTAAGGCCCAAGTGCAATGTATAGGCCATCGCCCATGTGCCGACGCCACTGCCGAACAGGCCGATAATGAAGACTGGCTTGCGCCCGATCGCATCGCTCTTCCTGCCCCAGTATGGCGCTGCGAAGATCAGCGAGACATTCGCGAGTGAGAATGTGATGCCGAACTCCATCTCCGAGAGCCCGATCGATCGCGCCATCGGCGCGACGATGATGAACAGCAGCGACTGGCCGATCGCGAAAATCACCACGCCGGTGGCCAGGATGTATTTGCCGTAGGTATAGGTGTTACTGGAGTCGGTCATGGGTGCCTCGGTGAAACGCGGGGGATGCTCTCACGCAGCCGCGTTTACTGCACGGTCGCCGGCAGAGTATGACCATTTACCGGGGCAGGGCGCAGGCCGGGCTCCGCATGCCTTCCGGGTTGCTCCCGGTCGCATAGCCACCGATGCGGATATCCGGAACGTGGCCCCGGCGCTCGTGGCCGATGACCGGATCGAGTGTGATCATCCGGTTACCGTTGGATGGCGAGTTCTTGACATCGGCTTGCCAGACTCCGGTTTCCCCTTTTTAATAGCACTTCGGTCAATCGAGGGAAGCGTATGAACATCGCCATCACCGGCAGCACCAAGGGCATCGGCTACGGCATGGCGCGCGAGTTTCTGAAGCGTGGCCATGACGTCATGATCTCGAGTCGGCGGCCCGCTGCGGTCGAGCAGAGCGTCGCGGATCTCCGGGTCGAGTTTCCCGACAGAAAAGTGCTGGGTCAGGTTTGTGACGTTGCCGATTACGCGCAGGTCGAGACGCTGTGGGCGCAAGCCGTCGAGGGTCTGGGTTCGGTCGACACATGGATCAACAACGCCGGCCGTGACGGCTCCAAAGTACCGTTCTTCGCGCTGCCGAAGGAAGACTACCTGCAGACGGTTCAGACCAACATCATCGGCATGCTGAACTGTAATCGCGTCGTCATCCCGGGCATGTATGCGCAGGGCGGGGGCACGATCTGGAATATGGAGGGGTTCGGCAGCAACGGCCAGGTGCGGCCGGGCGTCAGCGTCTATGGCGCGACGAAATATGCGCTGCGCTATTTCACGAAGTCGTTGGTCGCCGAACTTGAAAATACACCGGTTAAGATGTGCTACCTGAGCCCCGGCATTGTCGTCACCGACATGCTCGTACCGCCGCCGGAGCAGCGCGGCGAGGGCTGGGAGCAGGTCAAAAAGATTATGAACGTGCTGGCCGATACGGTCGACACCGTGACGCCGTATCTCGTCGAGGGGATGCTGAATTCAACGCGAAACGGCGACGCCGTACGCTGGCTGACCGGTCGGAAAGTCGGCTGGCGTTTCTTCAAAAGCCGCTTCGTCAAGCGCGATATCTTCACGCCGCTCGGCTTGTAGCGAGCAGGCCGGTTTATTCGGCCTCGAAGCGCAATCGCACACCGCTTTCGGTTACGGTGGGTTTGCCGTCGACGACGTAGGGTAAAAAGCGCCATTTCCGGACGGCATTCATCGCGGCGGCATCGAACAGGTCGGCCGGTTCGGCCGCGACGACGCGTACCTTCTTCGTATAGCCCGATGCATCGACCCTGAAGCGCAGTTCGACCCATCCGGTCTCGTCGCGTGTCGCTCTGCGTTGCGGGTATTCAGGCTCGATGTAGCTGCGGAACCTGAGCTGCGACAGCGGGGTTAGCGTCGGTGCCGGCGGCCCCTGTGGCACCGTGACGCTCTGGTCGCCGGGATGGAGCAGACCACCGGGCAGCACCATCGCCAGCGTCGTCGCGTCTGTGGTTGCAGCCATTCCCGACATTCCGTCCAGGTCGGGCATCAACATCGTGATCGGCCCGTAGTTAATGTCCGGATCAGCGAGTATCGCGGCTGGGGTAGCGGATGCGAAGATCGCACCGAGCGATTCACTGGCGCGTGTGGCGCTGGCCGCGCGTGCTTTCGCCAGTTTGTCCGCGTATCGATCGGTCATCGCCGTCGGCACGCCGAGTGCGCGTGCGTCGGCAAGCCATTGCCCGGCGGTGTTAAATTTCTCATCGGCAATGGCAACCATCGCCTCGAGTAACATCAGGTTCGCTAACCGCATCCGAGTTTGCGCCAGCTCGTCGGATTGCGCATCGATCGCCTCGATCGACGCGACGATGTTCCGTGCACTGTCGTCGGCAGGTTTGACTAAATAACCTTCGTCCATGCGCTGGTTGGCGGCCGCAGCCAGTGTGGCGAGTTGGGTCGCGGTCGTGGCCATGGTTGCGTCAACCAATTCTTCGGTCGGCACGACCCGCGCCGGGGCCGCTTGCGGCACGGCCGGTTCGACGGTGGCGGTCTGGTCATCTGCTGCGCCGGATTCGGCTGCAATGGGTCGTTTGTCGACAGGTGGGTTGTCGAAGTCAGGCTCGACCGCTTCGATTGGAGCAACCGGCGCTTCGGGCAACGTGGGCGCGCTGGGTTTGCGGGGCGCGATCGTGCGTCTGGCCGCAGGTCCGGTCAGCATCGCGGCAGATTGTTCCGTTGGTGGTTGCGGCCACCAGGTGACGATGGCGATCGTGGCCAGGACTGCAGCAACCGCCGGCACGCTGTACTTCAGCGGCATGCCGGCGGATGGCGCGTGGATCACGGCCGATTTTTGTACCGCGATAACCGGTTTTTTGGCCGTGGCGGGGCTCGAAAATTCAGCCAGAAACTGCGCGACGCTCGGCGTGCGGTGCGCGTGCCGCCAGGCCAAAGCATTCTTCAGGGCGGTCCACTGCTGTGGGTTGAGCGTCCGGATCGGGGTCGGCTCCAACTGGCCGGACTCGGCCTGCAGGGCCGTGGCACCGGCATGCACGCGTCGTCCGGTCAGCAAACGATAGGCCAGGCAGGCGAGGGAGTAGACGTCGTCCGCCGCCTCGGGCGGGTTCCCCTCGAGGACTTCACAGCTCGAGTAGGCCGGCGTATGCGCACCAATCGCGGTCGCATCGAACCCATCCGGTTGCCCGGTCAATGCCCGTGCAATGCCGAAGTCGAGGAGCTTGACGTGGCCCGCACGCGTGATGAAGACATTGCCTGGTTTGACATCGGCGTGTACGACGCCATGTTCGTGGGCGTGGGTCAGGCCGTGACACAGGCCCTCGATAATCGACCTGGCCTGCGCGAACGGCAACGGCTGGAAGCGTTTCGCGTTGAGCATGTCGACGAGCGACTCGCCCTCGAGCCACTCCATGGTGATGAAGAACTGGTCGCGGGTATCCCAGTCGAATTCGAACACGCGAATGATGTTCGGGTGGATCAGGCGACGCCCGTGCGCGGCTTCCTGCCGGAGGGCCTGTAACGAATTCGGATGCTGCGCGAATGCCGGCGAGAGGATTTTGATAGCAACCCACGGATGCGTGTCGCCCGCGGCTTGTTTCTTTCGGTCGAGCGCTTTGTACACCTCACCCATGCTGCCGGCGCCGACCTTTTCGTGAAGGACATAGCGATCACGAAGTCGGGCGCCGGGATTGGCAGCAGTCGGTTGCGCAACCGGTGCCAGGCCATCAATCTCCGCATCCAACAACTTGTCTTCGCCCTGATGTTCCTGGCGGGTTTCTTCCGACCATTCGGTCGGCTCATCTTCGGATGTCGCAAGATCGATTTCGGTGATCAATGTGCGGAAGGCTGTGCTGTTAAGGTGTCCGTCCTGAAACGCGGCATCGATCGCAGTCAGCATGTTCGCATCGCATTCAGGGCGGCCGGACAACATTGATGCAATCCGTCGGCGCATCTGTTCGATGCTGATAAGCCCGAGCACATAAGAGTCCAGCGAGTCGCAAAACTCGTCAGGCAATTCTCCGTGATCCGGATTGCGCGGGTCGTAAGCCATAATTATTTCTTTTTATCTGTGCCGCAGCGTCGGCGCGGTTCTGTGTTGCATGATAACCAATATTCGGCGAAGTGTAGCAGTGCTAACTCTTTGAAATGGCTGATCGGATCACGTTTTCACAGCAATTTCGGCCGGGCTTTGCGTTATGTCAACTCAGGCCTCGGGCGGAGCCGTGCTATTGTGCTGCTCGATCCGATCGTCAATCCAACGGCACCCGGCATGACGCATGAGCGCGCAGTTTCCCGATAACCCATTCTGGGATTTTTCTCTCGAGGTATACGGTAAGCCGCGCGTCGCGGACTCATGTATCTATCTGCAGGATTGCTGCGCCATGAATGTAAACCTGCTGTTGCTCTGTGTCTGGGCCGGAGCGGCAGGTATGGGTTCGCTCGATGCGACTGATCTGGACCTCTGCATACGCCGCACGCGGGATTGGCAACAGACTATCGTCAAGCCGTTGCGTGGAATTCGCCGTGCATGCCGCGACGAACCACTGGGCGTACCGGACTTCCTGCTGCAGATTTTTCGGCCGCTCGTGCAGGGCACCGAGATTGACGCCGAGCATGTTGAGCAACTGGTGCTGGCCGACACACTAAAGAACCGGTTCGATGGTGGCGTCCCGGTCACTGAGCGCTCGATGCCTGAGCGGGCCATCGATGCCCAGCGCAGTTTGCTGGCGTACGTCGCAGTGTCTGCGGTCGAGCGCGATGCGCAAGTCGACGAGTGCTTGCGGGTTATCTGCGCTGCGGCGATTCCGGGCGCAGACCTCGCTTTATTGCGATAGGTTGCCGGCGGAGCTTCTGTGGAAGCTTTTGTGGGAACCGCTCCCACAGAGACAACGGTACGCGCGGGATTATGTTACATATTGTCCGGAGCCGCGGCTCGTGATGCCTCCGGCACGCTGTCTTGACCGGTACTGCCAAGTTGCGCCGATTTTCGATAAAATGGCCGCAAGCAGCCTGGTTATCGAGTGATAAAAATGAGAAACGAATCGGCCAAAGCTGACTCCGAACACCATGACCGACAATCCGAGCCCGTGTCGCTCGATGCCGTCGGTTCATCGATAGCGGATGACACGGACGTAGCCGGCGAGCGAGCGACGGAAGTCAAAGTGCCGGATGCCGGGGCGAGCGACGATATTGCCGCGGACGAGTCCTTCGCATCGCGGGTTACCGATGCATCGAGTGAGCCGCAGCCAGCGCCTGATACGGTAGCGGAGAATCAGCGGCCGGCCGGAAAAGAGGTCAGCTCAGCCGCCGCGGCAGGGTCACGCAGTGTGAACAGCGGCCAGACGGCCGGGGACAGGTCGTCGCGACGCCGACGCTCGCTGAACTCGATGGCAAGAAAGCTTGAGCATGCTACCCGAAGGCTCCGGCATCAGCGCATTGCCATGGTCGTGTTGATCGGCATTGCCGCGCTCATTCTGTTGGTGACCGTTGGCATCAGCACCAGCGCCGGCAATCAGGAGCGTGATATGGAATTCCGGTTGAACCGGAAAGATATCGAAATTGCGAAGCTGCGGGCTACGGTCGAGCAGCAGCAGGCCAGTATCAAGGGCTTCGTAAATCAGCGCTTGCCCGGGTTGATCGATATGGAGTTCGACCGGGTGTTCGAGGTTGATCATCCGTACGTACGCACGATTGCATTCACGAATGTGCGCACGAAACAAAATAACGGCTACGAATTCAGGATCGTGCTCGAAAACCAGACTGCCCCGATCGCGGCCCCCGCAATCGATATCATTCTGTTTGGCGCATTAGGTCTCGAGATCGACCGGCGCAAGCTACGTGTTGACCGGGGCGTGAATACGATCGAGATCGAGATCCTGAGCCGTGGCGACGTACGTTCCTACGTCGATTCGTTTAGCGTGCAGGAGGATGCGGCCCCGGCGTATTTTCTCGTGCGCTGATGCGCAGCTTATTGCGGCTTGAACGCCAGGACGCCGACATTCTCCCGGCCGTCCAGGCGCCCGAGCCCGGTGAAGTCGCTGCGGTCGATGAAGGCCGCGCGCTCGATCGTGAAACCGGCCTCGGTGCAGGTTCGTGACAGCAGGTCGGGATCGAGCAGGTTCATGAACGGCGGTCCGTCGATGCTGCGATCGGTCGGCGCATACGGCAGGTAATTCTCGAGGCCGATCATCAGGCCGGGCCAGCGTTCGCCGCTGGCCTTCTTGGTCTCGAAGATCGGGATCATTTTGCGCCAGATGCCGTATGGCGTGTCGGCGACCAGGTAAAGCCGCCCGCCGGGCTTGAGCCATGAAAACATCTTGCGCACCGACGCATCGATGGCGGATCCGTCGAGGAAATGCAACACGCGTGAGCACAGGATCGCCCCGTACGACGCCTCGGGCAGATCGACGTAGGGCAACTTCCCCTGCACGGTGTGCAGGCGGGCGCGCTGCGCCTCCGGCGTCTTCCCGGTCAGAATGTCGAGGTGACCCTGGTCGAGGTCACAAGCCGTGACCCGGCCACCGGCTTCCAGTGCGCCGAGCGAGGCAATGCCGAACGCACACCCGAGGTCGAGTACTTCGTCCGGACCCTCGCCTGCGAACTTGATGAAATCCGTGGCGAATTCGTCGAGTACGCTGAACATGAAACCGGTGCCGTTCAGCGTCGGTTCCATGCCCGGCTTGCTCCATTTCCTGGCGCTTTTCTTGCTCGTGGCCATCGATTGAGTCCTGTCGTGCGGGTTGGCCCGCACCCCATTTGCGGCAGCTTGCCATGCTACCAAGGTTCGTTGCCGCCGACAGAGCCCGGCCGTGGCTGGCTGACACGTGGTCGGCCCGGTTCGTTGCCCTGCGCGGCCGGGACGACACCTTACTATACTGCTTTATAGTCAGTTCGCCGATGCCCGGCGATCAATAACATCATAATTTGAGGGGATCACTTCATGACGGACCAAGAGCCGGTGGGGCCTGAATTCATCGCGGTTGCATTGCAGGTTTCCTGCTACGGGCTCAACCTGATTTCGGATGTCAGCGAGGCCCGCGCCAGGATGATGGAGTCGATCAAGACGATCGAGGGCTATGCTACGACCGCCAGCAATTTCTGCGAATGGTTCTATGGCGTACCGGTTCGCCTGGTCGCCTTGCCCGAATATGCGGTTACCGGCTTTCCGATGCAGGAGACACCGGCCGAGTGGCGGGAAAAGGCTTGTTTCGCGTATGACGGTCCCGAGTACGAGGCGCTGGGCAAAATCGCGCAGGACAACGATATCTTCCTTGCCGGTAATGTTTACGAGGTCGACCCGAATTTTCCGCAGCTGTATTTCCAGGTTTGTTTCATCATCGGTCCGAACGGCGATGTCATATTGCGCTACCGCCGCCTGACCTCGGCTTTTGAGCCCACGCCGCACGATGTATGGGACAAGTATCTCGATATCTACGGCCTCGATGGCGTGTTCCCGGTCGCGAAGACCGAGATCGGCAACCTCGCGATGATCGCATCGGAGGAAATTCTCTACCCCGAGTTCACGCGCATGCACGTCATGCGCGGCGCCGAGGTCATTATCCACCCGACCAGCGAGCCGGGTAGCCCGCAGCTGACGATCAAGGAGATCGCCCGGCGCGCCCGCGCGGTCGAGAACATGGCATACGTCGTGTCGCCGAACTCGGCGAGTATCGAGAATATTCCAATTCCGGCGTATACTTGTAGTGCGATGTCGAAAATCGTAGACATGCACGGCAAGGTTATGGCCGAGGCCGGGCAGGGTGGTGAGAGTATGTCCGCGAACGCTGTGCTCGACATCGGCGCGCTGCGCCGGGCGCGCCGCCGTGTGGGCATGGCGAATATCCTGTCGCGGCAGGCCTACGGGCTGTTCGCCGACAGCTATGCGCAGGCCGACCATCACCGGGCCAATTTTCTGCTCGACGAGGGTGAGGTCGTCGAGCCGCCGAACCGCGATGTCTTCCGGCGTCGGCAGGCAGAGAACATCGAGCGGCTGATCAAGGCCGGATTGATCTGACGTTCTTTCAACAGCCTGCTAGAGTTATGGGTCCATGGGGAGGAAATGCCTGATGAGCCAGTTGAATATCGGCCGCCGCCAGTTTTTGCGAGGCACCGGGGGCCTCGCGGCGACGTTGTCACTGAACTACGCGGCGCCGGCCGCACTCGGGCAGGAGGTGCCCGATCAGCCGTACGGGGCGTGGGAAGACCTGATGCGGCAGAAGTGGACCTGGGACAGGGTCGTGCATGGCAGCCGCGGCATCAATTGCACCGGGCACTGCGCGTTCAACATTTACGTCAAGGACGGCATCGTCTGGCGCGAAGAGCAGCAGGGCGAATACGGCCGGTCCGGCGACGACACCCCTGATTACGGGCCGCGTGGCTGCCAGAAAGGCATCCGCGCGGCGAAATACATGTACGGCAAGCAGCGCGTGCTGTACCCGATGAAGCGGGTCGGTGCGCGCGGTGAGGGCAAATGGGAACGCATCTCCTGGGACCAGGCCGCGACCGAGATCGCGGATAAGTTCATCGATAATGCTGTCGAGCATGGTTGCGAATCGATCACTCTGGCGATGGGCACGGCCCTCATTCTGAAGCGCGCGTCGTTCGGTTCCCTGTTCCGGTTCGCGAACCTGACCGGCATCGTTGTACCCGAGACTTTTGCCGGGGTCGGCGATCTGCCGGTCGGCGCATACCAGGTGCTCGGTTTTGCATTACCCGGCGACAATATGGCGGCGGTTTTCAAGTCGAAGTGCTGCCTGATCTGGGTCTGCAACCCCGCGGTTACCCGTATTCCGGATGCGCATTTTTTCTGGGAGGCGCGTTACAACGGTACCGAGGTCATCACGATCACACCGGATTTCAACGCCTCGGCCATGCACTCGTCGAAGTGGCTGAATCCCAAACCCGGCACGGATGCGGCCCTGGCTTTGTCGATCGTGCAGGTCATCCTGGAAGAGGGCAAGATCGAGTGGGACTATGTCCGCGAACAAACCGATTTGCCGTTTCTGGTCCGTACGGACAACCGGAAGTTCCTGCGTCAGACTGATATCGACGGCCGGGAAGGCGGCGACCGTCGCTTTTACTTCTGGGATGAAAACACCAACGAGTTGATGCCGGTTCCGGCAACCGGTCGCGGCGCGCCGGCCTGGATGGGTCCGCCGCCGGATAACGGCGATTCGCTGGCGCTCGGCGCTATCAAGCCCGCGCTGCAGGGTACGTGGGCGGTCGAGACGCTCAACGGGCCGGTCGAGGTGACGACGGTTTTCGAACTGATCAGACAGCACGTTCAGGGTTATGCGCCGGCGATTGCCGGGCAGATGACGGGTATTCATCCGGACGTCATCCGCGATGTCGCGCATACGTTTGCGACCGCCAAGCCGGGCATGATTTTCGCCGGCTATCGCGCGAACAAGTGGCTGCACGGTGATCTGTTGCTGCGCGCCTGGTTGCTGATGTGTGCGTTGACCGGCAACACCGGTCGCGCCGGCGGCGGCATCCAGACCACCCAGTTGCCGAACGGCGATGGCCTGATGGGCTATGCATTCAATGGCATGGGCCCGCGTCTGAACGTTGCGGCCATCTCGCTGTGGGACTACGTGCACAGCGACGGCGAGAAGATGAATCGCAAGGTGTATGGCGACCAGGTTGCGGATCACGTGGCCAAACATCATGCCGAGGCTGTCGAGAAGCGCTGGATTCCCGATTACACGAAGACGCCATGGAAGATGGCGTTAATGGCCGGGCATAACCCGGCAAACTGGCGCGCCAGCGGCAAGAACGGTTTTCGGAGCGGGGCATTCGACCGGCTGAATACGCTCGTCAGCATGACGCCGCATATGAGTATCACGGCCATGTATTCCGACTACGTCTTGCCGGTTGCAGATCACTACGAGCGCGAAGATTTCACGATGGAGGGCCGCACGCCGTTCGTGCATGTGATCAGCCAGGCGGTTGCGCCGCTTGGCGAGTCGAAGGACGACTGGGCAGTGCTCGAGATCCTGGCGCGGAAGATCAGTGAGCGTGCCAGGGCGCGTGGCATCGCGCCGATCAAGGGTTTCGCATTGGGCCAGCGGGTTGAATGGGACTACACGAAGCTCCATGACACCTACACGACGCTCGTGCTCAGCGACGGCACGACGAAGACGGTCCAGCGCACGCGCGACGTGGTTGATTACATGATTTCGAATTCAGCCGGTATGTCGCAGGTCAAGGATTACGCGAACCTGCAGAAGAAGGGTTTCATTCGTTCTGACGATTCGGATGATGTGCAGTTCGGCAAGAACTCGAACTACAGCTACCAGACACTGGCAAGCGTCAAGGACAAGAAGCCGTATGACACGCTGACCGGCCGCCAGCAGTTTTATATTGACCACGACTGGTTCCAGCAGGAGGGCGAGTCCCTGCCGCAGTTCAAAGAGCCGCTGAAAATCGAGGGCTACGGGTTACGACTGACGATGGGCCACGCCCGACATGGTATCCACAGCATGTTCCGGGACGACCCGCTGCTGATGTCGTTGCAGCGCGGTGAGCCGGATATTTTCATCAATCCGGACGACGCCGCTGAACGTGGCGTGCAGGACGGCGACAAGGTGCGCGTTTTTAACTCATTCGGCTCGTTCATCGTGCAGGCGCATGTGAGTTCATCGTTGCAGCCGAAGACGTTGTTCATGTATCACGGCTGGGATCCGATGATGTTCGAGGGCCGCGAGAACTTCAGCTCGGTCATACCGACGGCCGGGCTCATCAAGCCGACGAACATGGTGGGCGGATACGGCCAGATTCATTTTGCGACGCCGGACAAGGTGCCGAACCAGACGTATCATGATTGCACGGTTGAATTCGAGAAACACAGCGAAGCGTAAGTCGCTGGTATAAAGACAAGGTGCGGGAGTTTTAGATATGGGTATGCAAGTCTCGATGGTTATCGATCTGAACAAGTGCATTGGTTGCCAGGCCTGTACGGCGGCATGCAAGTCTTTGTGGACCGATGAGGAAGGCCAGGAAAGCATGCTGTGGAATAACGTCGAGACCAAGCCGGGTCCGGGTTATCCGCGTGACTGGGAAGACAAGGGTGCGCAATCCGGCTGGAAGGACGGCGAACTCCAGTTTGGCGGGCTGCACCCGGACGGTGACTTCGGCGGTGAGAAGCCGTTGAACCACCAAGCCGTCTATTTCGACGGCACCGCATCGCGCCTCAAGCAGGAAGAGCCGATGGGCTACGGTGCCAACTGGGACGAGGACACGAGTTCCGGAGACTACCCGAACAACTATCACTTCTATCTGCCGCGCCTGTGTAATCATTGCACGAAGCCGGCCTGCCTCGAAGCCTGTCCGGTGCGTGCGATCTACAAGCGGGAGGAAGACGGCATCGTGCTCGTCGACCAGGACAAGTGCCAGGGCACGCGGCTGTGCAACCAGGCCTGTCCTTACGACAAGGTTTATTTCAACTACGTCACGAACACATCGCAGAAGTGTATCTTTTGCTTCCCGCGCATCGAGCAAGGCATCGCGCCCGCCTGCGCCCGCCAGTGTCCCGGGCGGTTGCGGTTTGTCGGCTTTCTTGAGGACCGGGATGGCCCGATCTGGAAACTGGTTTACGAATGGAAAGTCGCGCTGCCGCTACACCCTGAGTTCGGCACCGAGCCGAATGTGTTCTACGTGCCGCCGATCCTGCCGCCGACATTCGACGAGGAAGGCCGGTTCTCGGACGAACCCCGTGTGCCGATGGACTACCTGCGTTATCTGTTCGGCCCCGATGTCGACCAGTCGCTGATCACGATCATGCAGGAGATCGAGAACAAGAAGGCCGGCAAGCCGTCCGAACTCATGGACTTGCTGATCGCGCGCGACTGGAAGTCGCTGTTTAAGATCAAAGACGTCCAGGTGGCCGGCACCGGCCTCGATCATCGGCCGTTGCTTCCCTAGGTGGTTTGGTTCGGACTCGACCCGCTGGTTTTGCCTTAGTATCGCGGACGGTTTCGTTAAGCCCCTGCGGTCAGTTCATGCCGGGATTGAACCTAATCTGGTGCCCGTGGTTCTGGATTTGCGCAGGACCGGAGCTGAAATATAATCGGAATTACAAGGTAAAGTGTTCCAAGTCACTGATTCTATGAACTGGTATCATTCCGTATACGATAATAATTGACATAGACGGGCGAATTAACTATTTTCACTCTTGGACTGACCAACCGATGACGCACATCCATTGGATAGTCCTGATTTAGAAAAATAGTAAAACTGACTCCTTGCCGGGACAGGTATCGATAAGGGGATATCCATGCACAAAATCAGCATTATCGCCGCATTGACGCTGGCGTTCGCCGTACCGCTTCAGGCCAGTGCGATGGTGGTGTCGCTCAGCCCTGCCAGTATCAAGAGCTTCACCCAGATCAGCGCGACCGGTAGTCCTG
>SMWD01000043.1 GCA_004357495.1 Gammaproteobacteria bacterium | reverse complement strand
TGCCGCCGACGTTCGAACGGTCGATGCCGGCGTTGGCCAGCACAATGCCGAGCCGGTGCTCGACAATCAGCACCAGCGGGGTGTCTCGAACAATGCGCGTGCTCTCCCGCAGGATCAACTCGGCCAGGCGGGGATCCTTGTCGCGGGCGTAGGCCAGCGCGCAGGCCTGTGCCGACGGCTCGATGTCATGCAGATCGATGAAGCGGTCTTCCGCCTTGGAGACGATTTTCTGCGCGATCGCGACGATGTCGCCGGCCTCGGGCGTCAGTCCGGCCGCCGCGATGCGCTCGATCAGCACGGCTGCGAGGTCGGTGCCTGGTTCGATCTCCGGGATGCCGGGGATCGGGAAGAATGACAGCGCTGGTGTGGGCATGATGGGTCGCCTGCGTGGGCAGCTTACGCTTCGCTGATGCCCGTCATCCGGATACCGGTATGGCTGCCGCTGTAGCGTCGGTTGATGAAGATCAGTACTGACGTCAGCGCCTCCATCGCGGCCGAGTTGACGAGCGGGCCGGCATGGAAGGCCGGGAACCCTGCTTGGCGTGCGAGTTCGATAACGCGCTCGCGCGCGGCGAGCTGGTCGCCGGCCACCAGCACGTCACAAGCCATTTCCTTGTCCGACGCCATCAGGTCTGCTGCGACGTTGTGGAATGCCGAAACCACGATGACCTCCGGGCCGACGATCTGCTGGGCGCGCACCGCCGCGCAGCCTTCCTCCGGCAATTGCACGCGTGCGACCTTCGGCGGCATCAGCGGGACGGTGGTGTCGATGAGAATTTTCCCCGTCAGTCCCTGGCGAATACTCTCGAGCGTCGGTCGCTGATGGGCGAACGGCACTGTCAGCACCACGATATCGCCGGCCTCGGCCGCAGCGAGATTCTCGGCGCCCGTGACGGTCGCATTCGGCAGGTCGGCGGACATCGCGGCCACCGCGTCGGCCGCTTTCCCGGCGGTTCGGGAGCCAATCACGACCGCGTATCCGGCCCTGAGCCAGCGGCGCGCGAGGCCGCTGCCCAGCGCACCGGTGCCGCCGATGATACTGATTGTCTTGATATTCTGGTCTATTTCCATGATTTTTCGGGGGGCTCCATGCGGCGAAGGCGAATGGTAGCCCGTGCGCGCCTGCGGGCCAACCGTTTCGGCTCCGGTTTTCAGTGGCCGAGGGGGCCATGGGTGATGCAGAATACCGGGGCGGCTCCGGCCATCACAATGAAATACGCCAGTCGCGGAACGCTGTCGGCAAATAAGCAAATAATAATATGGAAATATATAAAGAATTCATGTTCGAAGCGGCGCATCGCTTGCCGAATGTGCCCGCGGGCCACAAGTGCGCGCGCCTGCACGGTCACTCCTGGAAAGGCGTGATCTATGTCGCCGGCGACCTCGACCCGGCGTCTGGATGGATCATGGACTACGGCGAAATCAAACGAATCTTCGCGCCGATCTACGCGCAGCTGGACCACAACTACCTGAATGAGATCGAGGGCCTGGAAAACCCGACCAGCGAAGTGCTCGTCAAATGGATATGGGCTCGACTGAAGCCTGCGTTGCCCGCTTTATCGCGGGTTGTCATCAACGAGACCTGTACGTCCGGTTGCATCTACCGGGGTGAGGATGACTGAGCAGCAGGCAATCGATCGCCTGCACACGCCCCATATGCGCGCGGCGATCGCGGTAGCGCGTCGCGGTCTTGCAGCCGGTGAGCCGCCCGTCGGCGCCTGCCTCGTGCGCCAGGGCGAAGTCATCGCGACGCTGAATAACGCGGTCATCAGCGAACTCGACGCGACCGCGCATGCCGAGGTGCGCGTGATTCGTGAGGCCTGTCGACACTTGCGCACACTCGAACTGCGCGACTGCACGCTGTACGCGACCGTCGAACCCTGTGTGATGTGCCTGTCTGCCTGTCATTACGCCGGCGTGGATCGCGTGATATTTGGTGCGAGTCTCGCCGACATGCATGCCGTGACCGGTGCTGAGCTGACCATTACACGGGATGACCTGGTGCGCGGCGGCTTGCGCGTAGCGGTCAGCGGGCAGTGCCTCGCCGACGAGTGTCGCGCCTTGCTCGATGACTGGGCACGCGGTTTGCAGACCCGCTGATTCGGGACTCCGCACAGACGCAGCCGCATGAACGCCCAGTACGACGCCATTGCCGAACAGTATCGACGTTCCAAGGACGCGCCGTTACGCCGGTACGTCGAGGCCTATACATTCATGCAACTGGTTGGCGACGTGCACGGCAAGCGGGTACTCGACCTTGCCTGCGGCGAAGGGTTTTATTCCCGGCGCATCAAGGAGCTCGGTGCCGCCGAGGTCGTCGGCGTCGACGTCTCGCCGGCGATGATTACGCTGGCCGAACAGCAGGAACAGGCGGCGCCACTCGGCATCGACTATGTCTGTGCCGATGTGCAGGCACTGCCGGAGCTCGGCAGTTTCGATCTGATCGCCGCCGCCTACCTGCTGCACTACGCCCCCGATGAGCGCGCATTGCTGCGCATGTGCGTCCATATCGTACGCTCGCTGCCGGCGGGCGGCCGCTTCGTGGCGCTGAACGAAAATCCGGATCAGGCGGTCGGGCAATATGCCGGTTATGAGCAATACGGCTTCAACAAGACGGTCGAGCGGCCGCGGCGCGACGGCTCGAAGATCACGTATTTCATGATCGCCGACGCCAGCTTGTTCGAGTTTCATGCCTACCATTTCTCGCGCATGACCTACGAACGGGTGTTTGCTGTGGCCGGCTTTCGCAGCTCGGCATGGCTGCCGTTGCAACTGGACGCGGCGGGTGTCGACGCGCACGGCCGTGACTACTGGCAGGAATACCTGGCGAACCCCCCGATCATCGGCCTCGAGTGCCGGGTCTGATGCCATGAACATACTGCATACGCATTTCGAGGCACACGCCGAGAGCCGGCCGGATTTTCGCGCGGTCAGCTATGGCTCTCAGCACCTGACCTACGCTGAATTGAATGCGCGGGCGAATCGACTGGCACACGCGCTGATTGCCCGCGGTGTCGGGCCTGACGACGTGGTGGGCTTGTGTCTGCCGACCGGTATCGAGGTGCTGGTCGGCATGCTTGCGATCATGAAGTCCGGTGCTGCCTACCTGCCGCTCGATCCACAGTTGCCGACGCAGCGCCTCGGCCGGATTGCCGCACAGGCAAGGCCGGCGCTGATCGTGTCGAATGCAGCGGGTGAAGAACGGGCTGGTGCCTGGGGCGCACCTGTGTTGCTCGTCGACCGGGATGACGACCCGCACGGGCCGACCTCGAATCCCGGTTTGCTCATCGCGCCCGAACACCTGTGCTACGTGCTGTTCACGTCCGGATCGACCGGCCGGCCGAAAGGCGTCATGGTCACGCACGCCAACCTCACATGCCTGTTCGATGATATCGGCGCGGAACTCGACATCGGCCCCGCAGATGTCTGGACGCTCTATCACACTTACGCGTTTGGATTCTCCGTCTGGGAAATCTGGGGTGCGTTCAAACACGGTGGCCGACTCGTCGTCGTGCCGCCGGCGCTGCGCACGGATCCCGCGCGACTGTCGCGATTACTCGACGACGAGGGTGTCACGGTTCTGAGTCAGACGCCGAGCGCGTTTCGGCTGAATCTGCTGGCCGATGAGTTCAATGCCGGCGCGCTCGCGCTGCGCGCGGTCGTCCTGAGTGGCGAGGCAGTCGTGGCTCAGGATCTGCAACGATGGTTCGCGCGGATCGGGCACACGGTCAGCGCACCGCGCTTGCTGAACACCTACGCGATCACGGAGACGAGTGGGCAACTGACCGTTCGTGAGTATCGGCGCGAATACCTGCCGGAAGATCCGGTCGACCCGCACACCCGGTCGCTCGGTCGGCCGCTCGCGCATGTGACGGTGCATATCCTCGATGACGAACTGCGGGCCGTGCCGCCGGGTGCAGTGGGTGAGTTGTACATCGGTGGGCCCGGTGTTGCGCGCGGGTACATCGGCGAGCCTGAGTTGACTGCCGAACGATTCGTCCGGCTAAGGCAAAATGGCAGCGATCCAGTGCGCGTTTATCGCAGCGGTGACCGGGCACGTCGGCTGGCGAACGGCGAATTCGAATTCCTCGGCCGCGCCGATGACCAGATCAAGATTCGCGGCTTCCGCATCGAGCTCGGCGAGATCGAGACCGCGTTGCGTGCACACCCGGCCGTTCTCGATGCCGCGGTCGCGGTGCGGGACGGCGCGAACGGTCGGCCGCGGCTGGTCGGCTATGTCGTGCCGCGGGCGAGCCCGGCCGACGATGCCGGGGCAACACCGGAATTCTGGCCGTCGGTCGGTCCGTACCAGGTCTACGACGAGTTCCTCTACGACCTGATGAGCGCCGAGACGGAGCGACTGGCGCGGTATCGGGCGGCATTCGAACGTTCGGTGCAGGGGAAAATCGTGCTCGACATCGGTACCGGTGAGAATGCCCTGCTCGCACGCATGGCTGTCGAGGCGGGTGCGCGCCGCGTCTATGCGGTCGAGGTGCTGGACGAGGCGTATCGCAAGGCGCGCGCGCTCGTGCACGAGCAGGGTCTGGCCGATCGCATCGTCGTCATGCACGGTGACATGGCGACGCTCGAGCTGCCGGAATCGATCGACGTGTGCACCCAGGGCATCATCGGCAACATCGGCAGCGCGGACGGCATCGTGCCGATCTGGAACGCGGCACGCCGTTTCTTCGCGCCGGGGTGCGTGCCGGTACCGGCGCGTTGCCGCACGTTGATTGCCGCGGTGCAACTGCCGGATAACCTGGCCCGCGGCGGCGCGTTTGGACGCCTTGCTCGCCAGTACGTCGAACGGGCATTCGCCAGGCTTGGGCGATCTTTCGACGTGCGCCTGTGCCTGCGCAACCTGCCGGACGATGCAATCATTTCCGACGCCCATGTGTTCGAGGAGTTGGATTTCCATGGTTCGCTGCCCGCCACCGCATCGGGTAGTGCCGCTTTCCGCATTCGTCGCGATGCCCGCATCGACGGCTACGTGTTGTGGACCGTGGTCACGACGGGCGCCGATGATGAGCTTGATTACCTGCGCACTCAGCAGGCCTGGCTGCCGGTTTTCTTTCCGCTTGGCGAGACCCACGCGGAGCCGGGCGTTGCCGTGCGTGCCGGCGACCTGGTTACGGGCGAATGGTCGTCGACCGTGACCGACGGGTTGCATCCGGACTACCGGATGCGCTCGACGGTGGTGCGACGCGACGGGCCGCTTGAGGAATACGCATACGCATCCTTGTACGACGAGTTCGCATATAACGCGACGCCGGTGCACCGCGCGCTATGGTCGAATGGCGCCATAGAAAATCAGGGATTTTCCGTCACCGACACCCGGGCGTGGCTCGCGGACCGTCTGCCCGACTACATGGTGCCGAGTGCCTGGGTGCAACTGGCGGCGTTGCCGCTGACGCCCAACGCGAAGCTCGATCGCGGCGCGTTACCATCGCCCGAACGAGCATTGTCCGATCGGCAAGGGCCAGTGAACGGTGGCGTCACCGAACGTACTGAACTCGAAGCCGACCTCGCGAGACTGTGGTCCGAGATCCTGAACGTCGATGCGCTCGGCGTCACGGAGAATTTTTTCG
>SMWD01000042.1 GCA_004357495.1 Gammaproteobacteria bacterium | reverse complement strand
CCGCAGAGGCGAAATCGCGGAATATTCGCGGCTTGCTCACGACCCTCGACAAGGATCTGACGGCCGGCAAGCTGGAAATCCCCGGATTCCCGGACATCGCACTGCGCCTGCATGAGGCGTTGCGCCAAGAGGAGACACCGGCCCACGAGATCGTCGCGCTAATCAACTCGGAGCCCGGACTCGTCAGCCGTCTGCTGCGAATCTCGAACACTGCCGCGTTCAATACCAGTGGCAAGGTGATCGCCGACCTGCAAGCTGCCGTGGCTCGACTCGGCTTCAAGGTCGTGCTGAGCGCTGCACACAGTTACTCGCTGCAACAGATGGAAAAGCAGGATTCACTGCGACCGATCAGACCGTGGCTCGCCGAGATCTGGCTGAGCAGCAACGCGGTTGCCGCAATCTGCTACGTCGTAGCGAAGCGGGTCGGACACCTGTCCAACGAGGCGATGGTGGCCGGGCTGTTACATCGCATCGGTGATCTGTACCTGCTCGTTCAGGCCGTCAAACGTGATGTCGACATTCAGAACGACCCTGAGTGGGATGCAATCGTCACCAAGTGGCATGCAACGATCGGCGGCAGAATTCTGCATCAATGGAAACTGCCGGACTATATCGCCGACGCGGTCAGCATGCAGGATTCCCTCGGCTTGCCTGACATTGACGAACTCAACCCATTCTCCGCGTTACTCGCGGCCGCCAAACTGTACAACGGTGTGCGCGATCAACAAGCCGGGGAGAAAGCCGCCGAGGCTGCGGCACTGCTGGAACCGATCGAGGTCTGGGGCTGCTCCTTTCTGCGCCTCGTCGCCGACTGCCACGACGAGATCAAAGCCATCCGCACAGCAATCGCCTGACAGGGAGCGATTCAAGTCACTAAATGGCGCCATTGCAGAATCTTTTCGCTTATGAATCTACAGGTTACCGAGGTCCGACCCGATCGCCTCCAGGAACGTCGCGCCGTGCCGCTCCAGCTTGACCTGCCCGACACCGGTGATGTCGAGGAACTCGCGTTCGTTGCGCGGGCGGCGCTGACTCATCTCAACCAGCGAGACATCACCGAAGATTACGTACGGCGGCACACCCTGCTCCCGCGCGATGTCCTTGCGCAACGCGCGCAGTCTGTCGAACAGCTGCATATCATCCCCTTCGAGACTGACCGCCGAGCGTGGTGTCTTCTTGCGAGGTTTCTCACCCGAGCGCTGATCTGCGACCAGTCGCGGCCTGGCAAGCTCCAGCGAGACCTCTCCACGCAGTAGCGGCCGCGCCTGGTCCGTCAGCTTCAATACCGAGTAGTTGGCGATATCCTGCAACAGCAGGCCACGATGGATCAGCTGGCGAATGATCGATGTCCACTCGGCATCGCTGCGATCTGCGCCGATGCCGTAAGTCGACAGCCGATCGTGATGCCGCGTGCGGATACGCTCGGTGTCGGCGCCGCGTAACACGTCGATGACATACTTGATGCCAAAGCACTGGCCGACGCGGTAAACGCAGGACAGCGCCTTGCGCGCGTCCTCGGTTGCATCGAAACGCTCGGGCGGATTCAGGCACACGTCACAGTTGCCGCAGTCCTGTTCGACGTGCTCGCCGAAGTACCCGAGCAGCACCCGGCGCCGGCAGGTCAGGCTCTCGGCAAAACCGACCATCGACTGCAACTTGTACGACTCGATGCGACGACGATCCTCGTCCGCGGTGTTGTCCAGCATCATGCGCGCCATCACGACATCCTGGGCGCCGAACAGCAACAGGGCCTCCGCCGGCAGGCCGTCGCGCCCAGCGCGACCGGTTTCCTGATAATAGCCCTCGATGTGCCGGGGCATGTCGTAGTGCACGACGAAACGTACGTTGGGCTTGTCGATGCCCATGCCGAATGCCACGGTCGCAACGACGATAAGGACATCGTCCCGCAGGAAGCGCTCCTGTACATCACGGCGGACGTTGGCCGGCAGTCCGGCATGGTAGGCCGCCGCCGCGAAACCCTGACCCTGCAGGAACTCCGCCAGCTCGTCGACACGCTTGCGCGACAGCGCATAGACGATGCCGGCCTCACCGGACTGCGACGCCATAAAACGCAGCAGTTGATCCTTCGGCCGGTGCTTCTCGAGCACCGTATAGCGGATGTTCGCCCGGTCGAAACTGGTGATGTGCTGCCGCGCGTCACCCAGCCCGAGCAACTTGACGATGTCCTGCCGCGTGTGCGGATCGGCAGTTGCCGTCAATGCGACCAGCGGCACGCCGGGGAAATGCTCGCGCAACGCCCCAAGCATGGCATATTCGGGCCGGAAGTCGTGACCCCATTGGGAAACACAGTGCGCCTCATCGATGGCAATCAAAGCGATCTCGATCTGGCCAAGCCGGTCGATGAAGCCGCTACTCATTAACCGTTCAGGCGCGACATACAGCAGATCGAGCTCATGAGCATGCAGTCGGGCCAGCGTCTGGCGCGCGGCAGCGGCCTCCAGAGACGAGTTATAACAGGCCGCGTTAACACCGTTGGCGACGAGTGCGTCGACCTGGTCTTTCATTAGCGAGATCAGCGGCGAGACGACGATTGCAATGCCCGGGCGGTGCAGCGCCGGCAACTGGTAGCAAAGCGACTTGCCGCCGCCGGTCGGCATCAGCACGAATGCATCGTGCCCGGAGATCAGGCCCTCGATGATGTCCTGCTGATGGGGCCGAAACTCGTGCAGACCAAAAACCTGTCGGAGCGTGTCGTGAATCTGATCCATGCGGGCAGCGGACGATGCGTTCTGTGACTGGGCAACCGGCATCATACCCGCCCGGCACCCTGCCCGCTGAACAATAAGCGCTTGAATGATTGACTAATGCTGCTCATGTGCGGGTGCCCCGGGCAATGAAAGCGACTTGCCGTCAGCGCCGGACAGAGCGATCATCCCTGTTACCGGGTCGCCATGCAGCCGCAGGAATTCGCCACAATGAGCAGCAAACCACAGGGTACGGACACCCGCATTGCGCCAGCGAACCTCGATGCCGAGGAATTCCGCACCGCAGGCCACCGCCTGGTCGATTCCCTGGCGGACTTCTTCTCATCGTTACCAGAACGACCGATCACCCGCGCCGACTCGCCGCAGGTCGCACGCGAACTGATCGGGACCGAAGGTTTGCCCGAGCACGGCACGGACGCCGGCGCATTGCTGGACGAGGTGACCCGCATTCTGACCGCGCATTCATTGCATAACGGGCACCCCCGCTTCCTCGGGTACATTACATCGTCGGCGGCACCGCTCGGCGCACTGGCCGACCTGCTCGCCGCATCGATCAATGCCAATGTCGTGAAATGGGATTTATCACCGATTGCGAGTGAGATCGAGGCGCAAACCGTGCGCTGGCTGGCGGAATTGACGGGCTTTCCAACCGACTGTGGCGGTCTGATGGTCAGTGGCGGCAACCTGGCCAACATCATCGCGTTCATGACGGCGCGCACGGCCCAGGCGGCGTGGGACGTCCGCGCGCGCGGGCTGCATGCCGAGCCACGCCAACTGACCGTGTACGCGTCGAAGCAGACCCACACGTGGATCGAGAAAGCCGCCGACGTGACCGGCATCGGCACCGACGCAATCCGCTGGATCGACACCGATACCGACCAGCGCATCGACATCGACGCACTCGAGCGATGTGTCGATGCAGACGTTGCCGCCGGCTGCCTGCCTTTCATGATCGTGGGCACAGCGGGTAATGTCAGCACCGGCGCCGTCGACTCGCTGCCCGATATCGCCGCTGTCTGCGCCAAACGCAGCCTGTGGTTTCATGTCGACGGTGCGTACGGTGCGCCCGCCGCCGCACTGCCGGAAGCGTCGCCGGAACTCAAAGCACTGGCGCTGGCAGACTCCATTGCACTCGATCCCCACAAGTGGCTGTACGCGCCGATCGAGGCCGCGTGCGTACTGGTGCGCAACCCGGAAACACTGCCGAATGCGTTCTGCTTCCAGCCCGAGTACTACAGTGTCGAGGCGATTGCGTCCGATGGTGCCCCCGGCAACAACTATTATGAACTCGGCTTGCAGAACACCCGCGGCTTCCGCGCACTGAAAGTCTGGCTGGGCCTGCGGCATGTCGGGCGCAGCGGCTACGTGCAGATGATTCGCGACGACATCGCGCTCGCGCAGCAGATATATCGACTTGCCGAAGCGCACCCGGAACTCGAGGCCTGCACGCAGCACCTGAGTATCACCACCTTTCGCTACCGCCCGGCGGGTTATTCGGGGCGCAATGCCACCGACGATGATTATCTGAACAAATTGAACCGACAGTTGCTGACGAAGCTGCAAACCGGTGGCGATATCTACGTATCCAACGCAATCATCGGTGGCCGCTATTACCTGCGTACCTGCGTCGTGAACTTTCGCACCACGGCCGCGGATATTGAGGCACTACCCGAGATCGTAGTCGCGGCCGGGCGGCACCTCGATAGCCGTCTGCGACCCACCCGCCCGTAGCTACAGCCCCTTCCGCCGACGCTGTCAGCCCAGATCGGGTTTGCGCAGGGTCATGCCGTAATGATGCGGCGGCAGGTTCCGGACCGTACCTGCCGGAACGAAGCCGGCCGCCTCGGCCCACTGGCTGCATTGCTCGGGCCGCGGTCGAATCGCCAGCGGGGGCCCGCGGGGCGTCTCATCGTCGTGATTCCAGTGCACGATGGCGAGCGTGCCTCCGGCAGCCAGATTACGCCAGATCTCCCGCAGCAGCTCAACCGGGCGCTCGCAATGAAGAATATTAAATACCATCGCGTAGTCGATACCGGAGTCCGGCAGCCCGGATCCGTTGGCGACGAAATCGCGCAGGGTAAATTTGATGTTCGGCAATCTGCATTCGACGGCCCGGGCGGCGGCGGCGGCGAGCATTTCCGGCTCGACATCGAATGCGTGCAGTGTGCCGCTGATGCGCGCCGCGGCCGGTAGTGTGAAGGTGCCATAACCACACCCGAACTCGATCACATCAGCGCACGCCGACGTCAGCCCGAGTTCATCGAGAATCTGCTCCGGATCGAAAAATGCTTCCCACTGATCCTGCGCCGGCATCCCGCTTTCACGCACTTTCATAGTCGCATCCGTTCACTTTTTTGATGATGTGCAACCCTGTGGTGCAACCGGATTCTACAGGCTCGGTAACCCAACCCGGGCGACAGCAATTAAGAAGGAGCGAAGATAACAGATAACGCATCGATATCTTTCTATTTATGCGGGGAGAATGACGCAGCTACACGCCCGAATCAAGCTCGTTATGTTCGTCACAATACTGGCGGGTGCAATCCTGTTTTCCGACGTCAGCCTGCCGCT
>SMWD01000041.1 GCA_004357495.1 Gammaproteobacteria bacterium | reverse complement strand
GAGTCGGCGCGCGCTGGCGCTTGGCAAACACGCAAGCGGTGTGCTGTTCGCAACCGTCGGTGTACATCCACATCATGCAGCCGAGGTCGATGCCGACACGCTTGCAGCCTTACGCAGCCTGGCAAACACCGCTGCCGTGGTCGCCATCGGTGAATGCGGCCTCGATTACTTTCGCGACTATGCCCCCCGTGATGCGCAGTTGCGCGCGTTCGAAGCGCAACTGGCGATCGCCGTCGAGGTCGGCAAGCCCGTCTTCCTGCATCAGCGCGATGCGCACGACCCGTGCGTCGCATTGCTCCGCGAGTACCTGCCGAAAATCAACGGGGGCGTCGCACACTGCTTCACCGGCAACCACGCGGAAATGGAGCAATATCTCGAACTCGGCCTGCACATCGGCATCACCGGCTGGATCTGCGACGAGCGACGCGGCGATGCGTTGCGCGCCGCCGTGCGTGCCCTGCCGCTCGATCGTGTGCTGCTCGAGACGGACGCGCCTTATTTACTGCCCCGCGATCTGCCGGACAGGCCATCGAGCCGACGCAATGAGCCCTCCGTGTTGCCGCACATCCTGCAGACCCTGGCCCGGCACATGGGTCACCCCGTAGCTGCGGTTGCCGCAGCCGCGACCCGCAATACGGAACGGTTATTCAGCCTGCCGCCTGGCTGAACCTGCCGACGGCGGTCTGGATCGCACACGCTCTCCAGATGACCCGGCTACGGGCTGCATGCAGAATTACTTCTGCGTGTTTCGGCTGAGGCAATCTTTATTGGGCGGCCCGGAGTCAAGCATGACTCCGCTTGAGCTAGGTTTTCTACAGCTGCCTTTTCAGCAACTGACCCACCTGCGCTGTCACGGCTTCGTCGCGCAACTTGGACCAGTGCGGATAAAATGCATCGACCGACTTGACCTGCGCCGTTTTTTGCTCGGCCCGCAACGCATCGAGCAGTTCATCGAGCATGACGACGTTCGACGGCTGGCCCTTGCTGAATTCGGCGCGGTTCGTAAAGGCGATATAGCCGGTGACGGGCACGTTCGGCATCAGCCGGCGAATCGCCGCCATCCGGTCATACAGTGCCGGCTGCGGATTGCTGAATGTGAAGCGGTGCGTATCGGAGATCACAGTCCAGTCATGCATCGAATCACTGCCGAAAACATTGCCCTCGACCCTCTTGATGTCGATCACCAGCACACCGCGGTGCGTAAGCAAGGCGTGCTCGATGTGAATTTCTCCGTCGTCGCCGTCAGGAATCAGGATGCCGGACAGCGTGTCGGCGCTGACCTGGCCAAGACGTTGCTCAAGGCTCCGGTTGCGGCGCAACCACGCCCGGATGAGTCCTGCGAGCAGCACGAGTAACGCAACACCCCCCACGATCCACGCCGGGTCAACGTCATTCAGGCTCGTGACTACATTCATTGGCATTGCCTGCCATAGCTTGCCGGGTTCGATTCGGAACTCACAACCGGCGCTCGATCTCGCTCAGCTGTGCATCTATGGTATCGAATTGCGTGGGCCAATCCAGCAATGCCGCGAGATCCGGCGGCGGCTCGATCCGGATGTCCAGCAGCGGCTCGACAATCGTATCGAATTTTGCGGCGTGCGCGGTCGCAACGACTACCCAATGACCATCCCGACGTTCCGCCTCCGGCAGTGCGCGGTAAACCGAAAAGCCGGTCGCCGTGTGTGGACACCAGGCGCTGCCGTGACGCGCGTATTCGTCCCGGATGGTCTCGCGAATATTGTCGTCGGTAACCGGATACGCGCGCACGATATCGCGCAGTGCATCGGCATCGCCGCACAGCGCGCGCAGGCGCTCCATGTTGCTCGGGTCACCGACGTCCATCGCCGAGGCCAGCGTTGCCCGGCTCGGTACCGGCGCCCACTCCCCGCTCGCCAGGAAATCCGGAATCGTCGTATTCGCATTCGTCGCAAACACGATTCGATCGATCGGCAGACCCATGCTTTTGGCCCAGACACACGCCAGGCCGTTGCCGAGGTTGCCGGTCGGCACGATAAAGTGACTGGCCTCGCCGGTACGGCGGTAGTGCCCGAGGCTGGCCAATGCGTAATAGCAAGCTTGCGGCAACAATCGCCCGACGTTGATGCTGTTGGCCGAACACAGGTGATGGCGTGCGGACAGATCCCGATCGGCAAACGCCGCCTTGGCGAGACGCTGACAATCGTCGAACTCACCGCGCACCGCCAGTGAGATCACGTTGTCGCCCCAGCAGGTCAGCTGATGCTGCTGGCGCGGCGATACGCGGCCGGCGGGAAACAGCACGACGACCCGCGTACCGGGGCGACGGTGAAAAGCCGCCGCAACCGCACCGCCGGTGTCGCCGGATGTGGCAACGATGATCGTCACCGGTGGCCGGGCGTACTGCCCCCCTTCCAGGATCGCAACCATCGTCGCGGCCAGGAATCGCGCGCCCACGTCCTTGAATGCCGCGGTCGGCCCGTGAAATAACTCGAGTACAGACAAACCGTTCACCTCGCCTTCGAGCCGGTGCAACGGGACCGGGAAGTTCAGCGCATCGGCGCACAAACCCGGCAGATGCTCGCTGAGGCTCGACCCGGCAAAGAAGGGCTCGAGCAATCGCGTGGCCACATCGCTGAACGAATTCCGCCCGTCGAACGCGGCGCACTCGAAAACCGGTAACGCATCCGGCACGAACAGGCCGCCGTCGGGTGCCGTGCCGCTCATGATGGCCTGCTCGAGACTGACGGCGTCACCACCGCGGGTGCTTATGTATTTCATCGACTGTGACCCGGCTCCGGATGCGTCAGCGCGAGGCGCCGAGGTAAGTCGCCAAGCGCAGCAGGTCGGCGAACACGCCGGCGGCAGTCACCGCCGGCCCGGCGCCGGGCCCTTGCACTACCAATGGATTATCGTGGTAGCGCCGCGAGACATATCTGACGATATTGTCGGTCAGATTCATGTTGCTGAAGGCATGATCGGCTGGCAAAGCCTCGAGTCTGACGGTGGCCGTCCCGTCCTTATCGAGGCGGCCGACGTACCGTAGGATTTGACCGGCTTCGCTGGCCTGTTGCCAGCGCCTCGCCATGACGTCGTCGTAATCTTTCAGCGCAACCAGGAACTCGTCGGGGCTGCCGCCGCCAAGGCCATCCGGCACCAGACTCTCGATCGTGAGATCGGCAAGTTCGAGACGCAGGCCCATCTCGCGGGCCAGGATGATGACTTTGCGCGCCACGTCCATGCCCGATAAATCATCGCGCGGATCCGGCTCCGTATACCCTGCATCACGTGCCTCGCGGACGATCGTCGAGAACGGCTTGCGCGCATCGAACACGTTGAACAAGTACGCGAGCGTGCCCGAGAATACCCCCTCGATGCTGATGATCTCGTCGCCGGTCTGGCGCAGGTCGCGCAGCGTCCCGATGATCGGCAGTGCCGCGCCGACCGTCGTCTCATACAGGAAATGCGCATTATGCTTGCGCCGCTCGCGGTGCAACCGATCATAGTATTCGAGCGGCCCGGACTGGGCTTTTTTGTTGGGCGTAACCACATGGATGCCGTCGCGGAACCAGTCGAGATAGCGATTCGCGACATCGTCGCTCGCGCTGCAATCGACGATCGCGGCGTGCGGCAGATGGTCGGCGTTGACATGCGCGGCGAATACCTTCCAGTCCAGTGGCTCGCTGTCTTGCTCGAAGATGCTGCGCCAGTTGGCAAGTTCGACCGAACGCTCGGCCAGGTGCATGCGCGTCGAGGTCGCGATGGCCCGGACCCGGAAGTCCAGAGCAAATTCATCGTGCAATCGCCGGGCCTCGGCCGCGATCTGATCCAGCAGGGCGCCACCCACATGACCCGGGCCGACCAGACCGACGGAGATTGTTTTTGCCGACAGGTAGAAACCGGAATGTGCGGCGCGCAGTGCCCGCGTCACATCCTCGCGCGCGATGACCGCCGAGATATTCCGTTCCGACGAGCCCTGCGCGATCGCCTTGACGCTGATCCCCGCGGCGCCGAAGGTGCCGAAGAATTTTGCGGCGATGCCAGCCAGGCCGGCCATACCGTCACCGACGACGGCAATGATGCTGCAGTTTTCCTGCACCTCGATGCTCTGGATCAGGCCCTGCTCGAGTTCCCCGTGAAAGGCCTGGCGCACGACGGCCTCGACTTCGCCGCCGTTGCGACCCGGAATTGCAAAGCAGATCGAATGCTCGGAACTGGCCTGGGAGATCAGGATGACCGAGATGCCGGCATCGCGCAGCGCGCCGAACAACCGGTCGGCCGTGCCGGGCACGCCGATCATGCCGGCGCCCTCGAGATTGACCAGAGCGACATCGTCGACCGACGTGACACCCTTGATGCCCTTTTCAACCCCGTCGGACCGGCCGATCCGCGAACCGCGGGCGGCGGTGTTGAAGGTGTTCCTGATCCAGATCGGAATCGAGCGCTCGATGGCGGGTGACATCGTCTGCGGGTGAATGACCCGGGCGCCGAAATACGCGAGTTCCATGGCCTCGTTGTATGACAGGTCGCCGATGACCGTGGCATCGGGCACGCGGTTCGGATCGGCGCTCATGACGCCGTCGACGTCGGTCCAGATCGTGATCGCATCGGCCGCGAGCAAGGCGGCAAGAATCGACGCAGAATAGTCGCTGCCGTTGCGGCCCAGCGTCGTGTGCAGCCCGTCCGGATCGGACGCGATAAAACCGGTCACGACGACGATGCCTTCGCGATCGTCCGCGAAGCACTGCCGGGCATTCGCGCGCGAGCGTTCCCACAGCACACCCGGCCCCATCTCGCCGTGCTCGACGACGATCAGCTCACGCGCATCCAGCCAACTGGCCGAACGGCCCGCGTTGCGTGCCGCGCTTTCCTGCTCGAGATAAGCGGCCAGCAGGCGTGCCGACCATAACTCGCCGAAGCCGGCGACGAGGTCGCGGCTGCGATCCGCGGCGGCGCGCACCAGTGAAATGGCCTGCAGCACATCGGCGGCGTCAGACAGGTCAGCGGCGAAGGATTCGAGCAACGCGTCCCTGACCGGGTTCGGCGGTCGCTGTCCGTCTGTCGCCTCACCGTCGCCAAGCAAATCATCGACGGTGGCACGATAGCGCGCGCCGAGGGCATCGAGCCGGGGGGCTATCTGCCCGGGCGTATGCTCGGCGACGGCCACGAGACCCAGCAACGCATCGGTCACCCCGCCCATCGCCGAGACGACGACCGCCTGCCTGGGCGCGGATGCGCTCAGCAAAATATCTGCAACCTGCCGGAAACAGCGCGCATCGGCCAGGCTGCTGCCGCCGAATTTATGGACCTGCCATCCGTTCTGTGCCATGACCCGCTACGTCCGATTAGTCAAATCCGTGCGATTTTCCGCGCCCGCCGCCACTGAAATACGAGCTAATGGCGCGAAAAGCCGCTAATAATACCCTTTATGGTCCGGCCCGGCAGCGCTCCTGACGTTGCAAATCGACCCGTGAGTATCAATAATTTCAGCGCTCCATCCTGAAGCCAATCCGGGGGATTCCGGGGGGATTGTCCATGCCAAGAATATTCATCGCTCCCGCCAACGATGCAGGAGATCGAAGCCATCTCGACCGCTCGATCGTAAACCCGGTCGAACGGCAGATCATCATCCAGAATTTCAGTGATGCGACCTATCCTGAGCTCATCGATATCGAGCGTCGCGGGCGCGGCTTCTACGCTTGGGGCCTGGCGGCCGAGGCCGACAACGTGCGGCACTGGTTCCATATGGGGGTCGGTGACTTCGTGCTGCTCAGCTATGACGGCGCCTACCGGCACTACGGCAAGGTCCTCGGACGCTACGAGAACCTGCGCGCCGCAAAGGCCATCTGGGGCGAGACCGAAGCCGAGGAGCCGGTCCGCGAACTGCTGTTCTTTTTATCGGAGCCCATCAGCCTGCAGCTACCGACCGAAGAGTTGCAGGACTATATCGCGTGCGAGAACACGGACTTCAACCAGGTGCCCGAAGACACGCTGGCGCGAATCGAGGCGGATTTCGGCACCGTCGAGCGCTTTTTTCGCCATCGGCTGCTGAACACCGGGGTCGGCGGCCCTATCCTCGACATGAGCGGCATTATTCGCCTGACCGAGCGCGACCAGGCGCGCCTGAAGTCCTTCGACCCCCAGAGCACCAAGGAAGGCCGCGAGCAGATCGTCGAGAACATCACGCTCCGGCGCGGGCAACCGCAGCTGCGCCAAAGCCTGCTGGTGGCCTACGACTACACCTGTGCAATCACCGGCTGCAACGCGCCCGATGCGCTCGAAGCCGCCTATATCATCCCGTTTCGCGGAAAATACACGCATCACACATCGAATACGCTGCTGTTGCGAGCCGATGTCCACACGCTGTTCGATCTTGGCAAGGTGGCCGTCGATACCCGGACGATGATGGTGATCATCAGCGACGAGTTAATGAAATCCAGCTACCGTATACTCGCCGACCGACCGTTGCACTACCCGAAGGACGAGACGCAGCGGCCGAGCGCCGAGGGCCTCGATTTGCACCGACGGCTGGTCGGGCTGTGAGTTGCGGAGACTTCGGTTTCCCGATATCTGACGCATAAATGACTTGAAATAAGTTTTATTAGCTTATGTTTTTACACAGATTATTGAGATCATATCATGCGCATGACTCGAACCGAATTCCTGGCCTGGCCAAAGAAGGCCGTGACCTTGCTGGGCATGTCGGGCGTCGGTAAAACCTACCTGGCCAACAAGCTGCCGAAGACCAGCTGGTTTCACTATTCGGGCGATTACCGACTCGGCACCAAGTATCTGGCAGAGCCGATCCTCGACAACATCAAGCGCCAGGCGATGCAGATCGATTTCCTGCGTGACCTGCTGCGCAGCGACTCGATCTACATCGCAAATAACATCAGCGTGCACAACCTCGAGCCCATCTCGACATTTCTGGGCAAGATCGGCCGAGTCGACCTCGGCGGCCTGCCCCTGTCGGAATTCAAGCGGCGTCAGCACCTGCATCTCGAGGCCGAGGCTGCCGCAATGAGCGATGTCGGCGACTTCATCCACAAGGCGCATGAGATTTACGGTTATGACAACTTCCTGAACGACGCCGGTGGCAGCATCTGCGAATTGCCCGCGGGCGAGTCGCTGCAGGTCCTGCGCGCCAGCACGCTGATCCTTTACCTGCGCGCCGGCCCGGACACGGAGCAAAAACTCATCGAGCGTGCCGCCAGCGACCCGAAGCCGCTGTATTTTTGCGAGTCCTTTCTGGACCGCAAACTTGCCGATTATCTGTCGGCCGAAGGGCTGAAAACGGCCGAAGAAATTGAACCGAACCACTTCGTCCGGTGGATATTCCCGCATCTCCTCGAACACCGGCGGCCACTGTACGAGGCCATCGCCGAACGGGATGGCTACACGGTGGATGCGGCCGAACTCGAGCAAATTGAGGGCGAACAGGACTTCATCGAGTTCGTGGCCGACGCCATCGAACGCAAGCACGGGTAATCGGCATGACAGACCCGCCAGCCGACAAACAGTTCGTGACGGTGCTCGACCGGCGGATGGCGTATTGTGAATCCGGTCAGGGTGAATCCGGTCAGGGTGAATCCGGCCCGGGCCGCACGGTCGTGTTCCTGCACGGCAACCCGACCTCTTCCTACTTGTGGCGCAATATCCTGCCGCACGTCGCGCCGCAGGCGCACTGCCTGGCGCCCGATCTGATCGGCATGGGCGACTCGGAGAAACTCGAGGGCGACGATCCGGGCCGCTACGACTTCGAGACCCACCGCCGTTTCCTGGATGGGTTGCTGGAGCAGTTGCTCGACCGGGACCGAAAAATCGTATTCGTGGTTCACGACTGGGGCTCGGCACTCGGCTTCGACTGGGCATGCCGGCATCCCGATCGCGTGGCCGGCTTCGTCTACATGGAAGCCCTGGTCCGCTCACTGACGTGGAACGAATGGCCCGAACAGATTCGACCGATGTTCCAGGCGCTGCGCGGTGATGCCGGCGAAGACATGATTCTCGACAAGAATATTTTCATCGAACGCATCCTGCCCGGATCGATACAACGACAACTGTCGGCCGCGGAAATGGAGGCCTACCGGGCACCCTTCCCGGACGCCGGTGAGGGGCGGCGCGTCATGCTGAGCTGGCCGCGCACCTTGCCACTCGGCGGCTCACCGGCCGATGTCGTCGGCATCATCGACACCTACGCGCAATGGATGGCCAGCAATCACATCCCCAAACTGTTCATAAATGCCGAGCCCGGCGCCATACTGGTCGGCGCGCAACGTGAGTTTTGCCGGCGCTGGCACAACCAGACCGAAATTACCGTGCCGGGCATTCATTTCATCCAGGAAGATTCCGCAGACGAAATCGGCATCGCAACCGTAACATTCATACAGAACCTCGACTGAAGAACACCAGATGGGCTTTTACGCAAACAAGATCCTGCCGACGCTGATCGACCGTGGCATGCAGAACAAGGCGCTGGCAGCACACCGCCCGCGCATCCCCCCGCTTGCGACCGGCCGCGTTCTGGAGGTCGGCTGCAACCCAGATCGCAGGTCAGCGCCAGGCGCTGGTTGCAGAAAACATGATGCTGACTGCCAGTGAGAGTGAAGTTTTCTGGCCGCTGTACCGCGAGTACCGGGGGGAACGCAACACGATGAGCGATCGACGCATCAATCTGTTGCGCAAGTTCCGCGATAACTTTGACGGTATGGACGATGCGCAGTCGTCGGAAACTCTGGCTAACTGGATGAAACTCGAGGATGACATCCAGAAGCTGCGCAAGAAGTACCTCAAAAAATTCGAGAAAGCGATCGGCGGGCGTACGTCACTCCGCTATTTCCAGCTCGAAAACAAACTGGATGCGATTATCGCGTACGATCTTGCCCAGGTGGTGCCGCTGGCTCAGTAGCCGCAAGTTCGATAGCCGGCGGAGCCGATCCGGCGGTCAGCGCATCTGGCCGTTCGTACGGCGCATCCGGCTGCACTGCATGCAGCCACGAACATCGGCCACGAGATGAAAAAACCGCCCAATTTGTCCCCACCTCGATCAGCCTGCGCGGCAGCGCCGTATGCCGATCGATAACCTTTGGATGAGTGACACTAGTCAACGCCGGGCAGAAATCCCGTGACCGGGTTCGGGATTGTGCGTGACCGGGTTCACATTCCCGGTTCGGTAATCCAAGATGGGCCGACCCTGCAACCGGGAGACTTTGTATGTCACGCCTGCCCGCCCTGTGTATCACCCTCGCGCTGATCTGCTCCGCCGCACCGCTCCTGGCGGCAGACCCACCCCGCAAGCCCGGCCCGCAAAGCATGCCGGTGCCGCCCGCAATCAGCCCGGCGGCCCAGGCGTTCTATGCCAATCTCAGGCCCCGGCCGTCCAGCCCCCCGGACATCGGCAACCCCAAGGTGCTGGCATTCACACGTCAGTTCCTGGGCAAAATGTTCGCGGCCCATGCCGTCGAACTCGGTATCGAATATCAGCTCGAACGCGCCGCAAGCGATACCGTCGAGGCCTATTGGCTGCGGGCCGGTGAACTGCGTACGGACAAGGTGTTGATTTATCTGCACGGCGGCGGCCAGATTCTCGGCTCGGCCAAAACCAACCTCGTGACGCCGCTGCGGGTGATGGGAGCAACGGGCGTGCCGGTGCTGTCGGTCGAGTACCGGCTGGCACCGGAGCATCCGTTCCCCGCGGGTTTGCACGACGCCCTGGCGGCCTATCGGTGGTTACTCGCGAACGGATTCGAGCCCGCGGACATCGGCGTGTTCGGCGATTCGGCCGGCGGTAACCTGGCTCTGGCCATGCCGTTGCTCGCACGCGACGAGGGTCTGGCGCAACCCGCGGCACTCGTCCTGCTGTCGCCCAGCATCGACCGCACCCGCACCGGTGACAGCCACGCGACGATGCCGGCCTTCGATCCAGTGCTGGGGGCGCCGACCGCGGAAGTCTATGCCGTCGATGTCGCCCTCGACCATCCGCTCGTGTCACCGCTGTTTGCCGATCTGCACGGCCTGCCACCGATGCTGATCCAAGTCGGCACGCGCGAACGTTTGCTCAGCGATTCGGTTCGCCTCGCGCGTAACGCGCGCCGGGCAGGCGTAGCGGTCACGCTGGATGTCTGGGACGGGATGTGGCACGTGTGGCAGGGCAACCCGGTGATCCCGGAGGCCGGGCAGGCAGCCGGTGAGATCGGTGCGTTTTTCCGCCGCCACCTGGGCATCGACTCCCGCCTGTAATCCGGCTGCGAGGTAAGCTAGACTCCGCGCTGTCGGTCCGCGCATTTATAACCATAAGTTATGTAAAAACAGCGCTGCGGGCCGTTCAAAAACCACAGAGTCTGGGAAAAGCCATGAGTCAGGATTCAGCACCACGCCCGTTGGACGGGTTTCGTGTTCTCGAAGTCGGCCAGTTACTGGCCGGCCCGTTCGTCGGCAGTATCCTTGGCTATTACGGTGCGGAAGTCATCAAGGTCGAGTCGCCGGGTGACGGCGACCCGATCCGCAAATGGCGGATCCTCGACGAGGATGGCACCTCGTACTGGTGGCGCAGCCTCGGCCGTAACAAAAAATGCATCACCGCAAATCTGCGCACCGACGAGGGCCGCAACCTCGTCCGCCAACTCGCCGAGAAATCCGATATCCTGGTCGAGAACTTCAAGCCCGGCACCATGGAAAAATGGGG
>SMWD01000040.1 GCA_004357495.1 Gammaproteobacteria bacterium | reverse complement strand
ACTGCTGAAGCTGTACCACGACGGCAAGGTGACGATGGATGAGGCCCTGGCGAACGCCGATTCACGGGCTAATCTCGAGGCGCAGATTCACTTCGGCTAAGGTGTTCGGGTAGGTGTTTCGCGTCTGACACCAATTTCCTTTACGCGCCGGTTTGCGAATTATTCGCCGCCGGAGAGGCGGGCAGCCTCCTCAAGAGTCAGAAAGCAGAAACTGCCGAAATGGCGGGCGGCCTCCCAAAGAGTCAGAAAGCTTCCCCTCCCCCGAAATGGCAGAAAGTCTCCCGCGGAGTCAGAAAACCGCGCAGCAAATGACCGCCCGTCCGCCCCGTATCAGCCCGCAGCCGGATACACCGTGTCGCCCGCAAACACCGGCCCATCCACGCACACACGCTTCATCGCCGGCCCGTCCGGGGTCTGCACCTCGACCGCGCAGCCGGCGCACCCGCCTACTCCGCAGGCCATGAATTCCTCCAGGCACAGTTGCGAAGGCACGGCGAATTGTGCCGCCAGCATGGCAACGGCCGCCAGCATCGGTTCCGGCCCGCAGGCATACAGCATCACCCGGGTCAGCTGCCCGGCGGGCAGTGAACTCAGCCACTCGCCGGCCAGCTGTGTGACGTAGCCGGCGTAACACCCCTCGAAGCCTGCCGTCGTTGCCAGCCGTGACGGGATGCCGATTGCGTTCAGGTCACTGAGCGCCAGGCTTGCCGTCATCGGGACGCCCTCGAGCGCGAGAGCGTGATCGCAAAGTTCGAACGGGAAAGGGATCTCCGAGCCGAAGAACGCAACCGGCCGATGGTCAGGACAATTCGCGGCCAGGTGCTCGGCGAGAAACACCAGAGGCGGGATGCCGACGCCTCCACCGATCAGAACCGGTATCGACCGTGCGTCATCCACGCTGAATCCATTGCCGATCGGTCCGACTATGCTGAGCCGGTCGCCTGGTTGTATCGTGGACAGGCGTCGCAGACCCTGACCGACGGTTTTGTACAGCACTTCGATCCAGCCTTCCGTTGCCCGTGCCCGCATGATTGACAGCGGTCGGCGCATCGGCAGATCGGCGGCACAGCGAATATGTACGAAGCTGCCCGGAATTGCCCGTGCCGCGCACCGCGGTGCATGCAGGCGCAAAACATACTGCTCGTCAGGACCGGTGGTGTGCTTCAGCACCCTGGCGTCTTCGACGCAGATCGTGTTTCGATTCGAGCCGGTCAAGCGAGATTTCGATTGCCCGCGAGGGTTGCCAGTATCGCCATGCGGACGGCGAGGCCGTTCGTGACCTGCCGGGTGATGACGCTCTGCGGCCCGTCGGCTACGGCGCCGGCGATTTCGACATCGCGGTTCATCGGGCCGGGGTGCATGACAATGGCGTCGGCTCTGGCCCGCTCGAGCCGCGCTTCGGTCAGCCCGTATTGCTTCAGGTATTCGGGATTCGTCATCAGGCTGGATTTTTCTCGGATGCGCTCGCGCTGAATACGCAGCGTGACAATCACGTCCGTGCCTTCGATCGCGCCGTCGATGTCACTGGTGATCGTCGCGCCCGGGTAGTGGTCCGGATCCGGCTCCATCCCGGGGGGCGCAGCCAGCCGCACCTCGCTGTTGCCGAGGATACTCAAGCCCTCGATCAGAGAGCGTGCAACACGCGAGTGGGCGATGTCGCCGATGATGGTGACGGTCAGGCCGTCGAACCCGCCCTTGTGCTGCCGAATCGTCAGCAGGTCCAGCAAGCCTTGCGTCGGGTGTGAGACGTCGGCTTCGCCGGCGTTCAGTACGCTGATGTGCGGCTCGACCTTGGCGGCGATCAGCGCCGGGATGCCGGCTGAGGCATCGCGGATGACGAAGATGTCCGCCTGCATTGCCTGCAGCGTGTATATCGTATCGAGGATGCTCTCGCCCTTGATGCGCGATGATGTGTTGACGTCCAGATTCAGTACGTCCGCGCTCATGCGCTTGGCGGCCAGTTCAAAGGATGCGCGCGTGCGGGTGCTGGCCTCGAAGAACAGGTTGGCGATCGTCCGGCCCGCGAGGCAGTCGTCGCGCGCCGGCGCCGAGCCCGGTGGCCGCAGGTAGGTTTCGGCCTGGTCGAGGATATCCAGAAGGACTTTCGGCTCGAGGCCAGCGAGCTTCAGCAGGTGGTGCAGGTGACCGTCTTCGGCCATCTGTGCGGGTTCGAGTGGTTTATGGTCCATCAGTTATTCATTTTCGACGCTCGCGCATCCGCGCCGGGGCAGCATACCCCGAACATTATCCCAGACGCAGCCAGCTTTCGGCGATGAGTTGGGCAGCGAGGCTGTCGATGTCTTCCCGGCGCACGCGCTTGCGCCGCTGACCGGACCTGCGTTGCTCGCCCAGTATCATACGGGCTTCCGACGAAGTCAGCCGTTCATCCACCTGGTCGATCGGCAGCCCGTGAATCTCGCCGAGTCGGGCCGCAAACTCGATTGCCCGGGCGGTCATGCCGGAGTCGCTGCCGTCCATATTATAGGGTATGCCGATGACGATCGTGTCGGGTTCCCACTCTTCGATCAATTCCCGCAGGTTGCGGTCGAGCGCAGCGGGGTCACGATTCGGCAGGGTTTTCAACGCCCGGGCACTACCGGCGGTGCGGTTGGCCACGGCAACACCGATCCGCTGTTCGCCGTAATCGAAGGCCAGCGCCGCATTCTTTTTGTTGTTGCTCGCAGTAATGTGTGGCGTGTCCGGGTCGTCAGGCGTGACCGGCATCCGTGCTCAGGGTGGCCAGGTCGATACCGAGCAGTGCCGCGGCGTCTGCCCAACGATCCTCGAACGGCGTGTCGAACAGGATTTGGCGTGTCGCCGGGGCGCTGAGCCACGCGTTTTCCGTGATCTCGTATTCGAGCTGCCCGGCACCCCAGCCCGCGTAGCCCAGCGCGACCATCGCCTGCGTCGGACCGTCACCGGCCGCCATGGCCGTCAGGATGTCCTGCGAGGTTGTGACCTGGATCGAGTCTGCGATGTTGGCCGTCGTTTCCCAGGTATGCTCGGAGCCGTGAATAACGAAGCCCCGGTCCATCTGTACCGGCCCGCCACGCAGGATCGGCCGACTGGCAAGTTCCGGATCGTGCGCGGTCATCGACAATTGCTGGAATACCTCGCCGAGATCGATGTCGAGGGGACGATTGATGATGAGGCCGAGCGCACCATGTTCGCTGTGTTCGCAGATATAGGTGACCGTGCGATGGAAATTCGGGTCGGCCATCGCCGGCATGGCGATCAGCAATTGGCCGGTCAGGTAGGTTGCGTCCGTTATCTTCACCGCCATATTACAGGCCCTCGATCGTCTTGGTCGTGCGCGCAGCATAACCATCGCTGAAGCGCCACTCGTAGGCAAATCGCAGAATGTCGTACTCCGCACGCAGGAATTCCGGGAATGGCTCGAACGGCGCAGAGATATTGACGATGTTCATCGCCGCTTGGTCGAGACTGCGAACGCCCGACGAATTGCGCACGATCACTTCGTGCAGCTCACCGCTGGCTTCGATTGCGACCTCGAGGGTGGGGTATCGCGTCAGGCCCTGGCTGCGTGCGATGTGCGGATAGTTCAGGGTTCCCACCCGTTCGATCTGGTGCTTCCACTTGCTGAGGTACGCGGCGATTCTGGCCTCGCGCGTGTTCGGGCTGATGATGAGTTCGCGACGTTCCGGATCGGAAATCAGTGTTTCCAGCTCGGGTTTGTTGATGACCTCGATATTTCTCGCTTCGCCGGTCAGGAACTGTTGCTGTAATTCGGCGCTGTGTTGCTGGTCGATGGTGTAATCAGGAACTTCCAGCGCGCTGCTGATCGATCTGGCAACGATGGTCGGGCGCTCTTCGATTGCCGACCGATTCAGTTGCCGGGGTTGCTCGATGCCAGTCTGTTCCGGCCCGAGGACGCCGGTTGTCAGCGTCTGACTCAATGCTGTCTTGAGCTGCAAGGGCTCGTCGGTGTTGCCGGCACCGGCCATGTTCTGCTGGGCCAGCATTTCGGTGTCGACCGGCGTGGCAAGATCTTCATCACTATTCGTGATCAGGACAACTTCGAAAGACAGGCTTTGTGGCGGCGGCGCCCCGTCGCTCGTGAACGTCACCCCGAGCAGAATCACGCCGTGCAGGAGGGCGGCGAGAAACAGGGTCGAGGACAGGCGGTCATGGGCTGCCGCCTCGGACCACGGCATCAGCAGGCGTGGATCTGCAATTCCGGATTTGGCCTGGTGCCTTGGTGGTCGCATCCTTTGATGCCCGTACGGGTGTACTCTGACGATCAAAACCCTGATCAGCGTTCATTATACGCGCCCGCGTCCGGATGCATTGTATTGGTTCACAAAACCGAGGCCTTACGGAACCTGGCGCGGATGTTGTGCCGCATGATCGACCGGGACCGGGCGCTCCGGTTTGCCCAGGGCGGCGAGCCGCGCCCGCATCGCGTCGGTAGCGAGCAACTCGCCGCGGTTCGTGACCAGCAGCGCAAGCTTCACTCCCAGGCGTGCCGCCAGTGCCTCGAAGCGGTCCGGACCCGCCGCCATCAGGGCTGTGGCGGCGGCATCGGCCAGCTCGGGGTCGAAACTGATGACGCTGACGCCGGTCGTGTGCGTGACTGGCCGCCCGCTCCGGGGGTCGAGCAGATGGTGGTAGCGCGTGCCGGCATGCTCGAAGTAACGCTCATAGTCGCCCGAGGTCACGATGGCCTCGCCCGGTTCAAGCTCAACCGTGGTCAGCACCTTGGGCGAGCGAGGATCGCGAATACCGATTTGCCAGCGCCGCTCGCCACGCATCCCGGTCACTTGCAGGTCTCCGCCTAAATCGATGAGCGCATGGTCTATGCCGTGGTCGTGCAGGATGCGGGTTGCGCCCGCCAGGGCGGTGCCTTTTGCAATGCCGCCCAGGTCGAGTTTGAGTGGCGTCGGTGCGCGGATGGTGCCGTCTGCGACGGTCAGCTGCCGGCGCAACGACCGGCTGGCGAGCCATTGCTCCAGCCGGGCTTCGGTCGGCGGTTCATCGTTCCGGCCGGCGCGATCAAAGCCCCACAGTTCGACCAGCAGACCGACGCTTGGATCGAAATAGCCGTCGCTGCGGCTTTGCAATATGAGGCTGCGTTGGATCAACGCCCCGAGTTCGGCGGATACCACAGCCGATTCTCCACGGGCCAGCGCCGCGTTGATCCGCCCGAGTTCGCCGTCGCCCCAGGCATACCAGTCGCGGCCGATGCGCTGAAGATAGTCCTCGACTGCGCCTATGGCCGCCGTCGCCGGTTGAGCCTGGGCGCCGTAGATCTCGATCGTAACCAGCGTGCCGAGCGCCGGAAACGTTTCCCGGTGCGGGGGGGTCTCGCCAGCGCAGCCGGCCAGGGTAATGATCAGCGCGCCCGACAACAGCAGCCCGATCGTGCGTCGGGCGAGCAGGGCACACAGCGTCAGGCAGCAGCGCCTGTGTGGGAACGGCTTCAGCCGCGATACCCGCATGGCAGCCCGTGTCAGGCAGCAGTTGTGGCTGCTTGAACGGTGGTCTCGATCAGGTCCAGCAGGTCGGCGGCGACGTCGATGTGTGCGAGTCTGCGTAGCTCGCGAATCCCGGTCGGGCTGGTGACGTTGATTTCGGTCAGGTAATCCCCGATGACATCGAGGCCGGCAAACAGGACACCGCGTTCCCTGAGTACCGGGCCGACCTCGGCGCAGATCCAGCGGTCGCGCTCGGTCAGTTCCCGAACCTCGGGCTGGGCGCCCGCAACCAGGTTGCCGCGGTAGTCGTTGGCTGCGGGCACGCGCGCGAGCGCGTAGCCTGCCGGTTCGCCACCGACCAGCAGGATGCGTTTGTCGCCAGCCGAGATTTCCGGGATGAATTTCTGTGCGATCGCGAAACGCGATTCGTAGTCGGTTAAGGTTTCGAAAATGACATTGGCGTTTTTGTCAGCAATATCAACAACGAATATCGACCGGCCACCCATGCCGTCGAGCGGCTTGACGACAATTCTTTCATGCTGGTTCAGGAACTCGCGCATTTCCGTCATCGATCGGGTGACCACGGTCGTCGGCGCGCATTGCGGGAACCAGGCGGTGAAGACTTTCTCGTTCATGTCCCGGAGGCTGGCCGGGCGGTTGATGATCAGTACGCCGCGCAGTTCCGCCCGTTCCAGAATATACGTGGTATAGATGTATTCGGTGTCGAACGGCGGATCCTTGCGCATCAGAATCACGTCGAGATCAGCGAGCGCCATATCGGTCGCGGTGCCCAGTTCGAACCAGCGTTCCGCGTCATCGGCGACCTGCAGCGAGCGAGCGGCGCCAAATGACTCGCCGTCGGTCAGTCGCAAATCGCCCTGCCGGAAATACCAGATTTCATGCCCCCGGGCCTGGGCCTCCAGCAGCATCGCCAGAGTACTGTCCTTGGCGGGTGTTATTTCACCGATTGGGTCCATCACGACCCCGAGGCGCAAACGTGGCATTTTTGTCTCCGGCGGAAGCAGGTCTCAATTCTGTCCCAGAGCTGCTGAAATATCACCTATAGGCGGGTATTATCCTCAAAGCGTGCAATCTGTTGGTGCGCGAAGTCAGCGGGTGGGATGACTTTGTCTGGTGCGCAATCAGGTGCTGCAGGCGGGTCTCAGGCCGCACCGTCGTTCATGAGTACTCGACGATGCCTGCATGGATGAACCCGGGGCGTTATGGTAAAAGGGGCAAGATGGCTGAATTGACTGAGGTACCGGTAGATTCTCACGCTGCTCCGGATCTGAGCGGGCTGAAGATTCTGGTCATCGACGACAGCAAGACGATTCGGCGCACCGCCGAGACGTTGCTGACGAAAGAAGGCTGCACGGTTTATACTGCCATCGACGGCTTCGATGCCTTGGCGAAAATCGCCGATCATCACCCCGATGTTATTTTCGTGGACATCATGATGCCCCGTCTCGACGGCTATCAGACCTGCTCATTGATCAAGCACAACAAGACCTTCAGGGATACACCGGTCATCATGCTGTCCAGCAAGGACGGTCTGTTCGACCGTGCGCGGGGCCGCATTGTCGGCTCCGAATTTTATTTAACCAAACCTTTCACCAAAGACGAGCTTCTGGGGGCAATTGCCAGCCAGGTCTCCAGCTAAACCACACGGGGGTGAGCCATGGCGCTCGTGTTAATTGTTGACGATTCACCTACGGAACAGCATGTTATCTCGACCATGCTTGAGACGCACGGGTTTGAAACCGTGGTTGCCAGCGATGGCGTAGAGGCAATCAATATCGCCCAGTCCAGGCACCCCGACGTCATTTTGATGGATGTCGTGATGCCCGGCATGGACGGTTTCAAGGCAACCCGTGAGTTATCCAAAGATCCGGCCACGGCTTCGATTCCGGTCGTCATCGTGACGACCAAGGATCAGGAAACCGACAAGGTATGGGGCCTGCGCCAGGGCGCTGTCGAATACCTGACCAAGCCCTTCGCTGACGAAGAGCTGGTGGCCGCAGTGCGGGCCAACCTGACCTGATGCGCGATGCGCAGGCAATCGCTCTGCGATCGCTCAAGGATCACCCCTTCGACTTGCTCAGGGAGATTGAGCGGCGCAGCAAGACGGCTCTGGCCGGCGCGACCGGCATCGATGTCAATGTGGAGGAATGGGTCGGTATCGGGTTCCGACTCGGGGACGAGCAGTTCATCGTCGCCCGGGATTCCATTCGCGAAGTGCTGATGGTGCCCGCGTTCATTACGCGCGTGCCCGGCGCGCGGGCATGGATCAAGGGGCTGGCGAATGTGCGCGGCCACCTGCTGCCGATCGTCGATTTGAAGGCGTTTCTCGGCGCCGGTGCGAACAGCGGCGACCGCGAGGCGCGCGTGCTCGTGCTGCATGGCATCGAGATGCCGATCGGACTCATCGTCGACGAGGTTTACGGATTCCGGCGGTTTCTGGACACGGAACGTACGACGGAGATATCGCGGACCATCATTCGTTGCGAACGATACCTTGAGGGAGTTTACGAGCGCGGTATCGAGAATTGGCTGATCTTCAGCATGCAACGGCTGGAGGCCAGCGACGAATTTCAGCACGCGGCTGAGCCGGCGACGCATTAGAGTGGAGGCGCCGCGAACACGGAACAATCGATCGGCGCACAGGCATAAGGTAGGAACGACAGATGACAAACAAGGCCAGTAGCGCGCGGCACATGCCGGCCCTCGTCGGTATGGGCGTGCTTCTTTTGCTTGGCGCGACCGTATTGCTGTTGCGCGGCCCCGGCGATGCCGGCAACGGTGCATCGGGCAACGCGACGGTTGCGACTTTGTTGCACGCACAGATGACCATCCGTGCGGCCAGTGCAGCCCTGACCACGGGTTCTGATCAGGCCTATGTTCAACTCATCGATGCGGAACAGGGGCTCGCCGCCGCGGAACAGCGCGGCCTGACGGCTGAACAGTCGCGGGCGTTCCGCAGCCTTGCAATCAGCATTGAGTCGATCCTGGCCGGGCGCGATGCGCGTGGCACGCTGGTGGCCACCGGCGCGGAACTGACCAGCCTGCTGCCTGACGTTCAGGATCGAGCGAACGTCCTCGAACAGGCAGCAATGCTGCAGAATCAGCCGATTGTTGCAGCCCAACTCGGGCGCTTGCGCATCTTGGCAGACGGCCTCGATCGTGATACCCGGATGCTCATCGCCGGGGTCGGTGATGCGGCGCTGATCAGTCAGCGCCTGCTCGATGCGGAAATGGCTGTATCCCAGATTCTTCGTGGCTTCGAGGCCGGCGACCCGGTCCTCGGTTTGCGTGCGGTCAGTGGCGAGGAGGCTGTCAACGCCCTGGCCGATCTGCAACGTTCGGCCACATTGCTCAGTGCTGTGGCCCGTAACGTGCTGGTCGTATCCGACCAGTTCGTAGTGGCAAGTTTTATGCGCAGTCAGCTCAGTACGCTGGCGGCCGAGCTGAGTCCTCCGCGGCAGCCGGATGCTGCTGAGGACGGCGCGCGTGCAATGCAGCGCAATATCCTGGCGGGGCTGATCGGCGTAGCGGCGTTGCTATTTCTGGTCATCGGTTGGCTCAATCACCGGGCCCGCGACCTTCGCAGGGCGACGGAGTTGCAGGCAGAGCAGACCGAGCGTAACCAGAAGGCGATCATGCGTTTGCTCGATGAACTCGGCAGTCTCGCTGACGGAGACCTGACGATCACCGCGACGGTCACCGAAGACATTACCGGCGCGATTGCCGATTCCATCAACTACGCGATCGAGGCGCTGCGGGAACTGGTCATCACCTTGAACGACAGCGCGATCAAGGTCGACGCGGCAGCCAGGCAGACGGACATAACCGCGCAGCAATTGGCCGAGGCGAGTGACGCGCAGTCGAAACAGATCGAAGCCGCGTCGGAAGCCATCATGGGCATGGCCGCATCGATCGAAGAGGTTTCCGGCGATGCCGAGCGTTCGTCGGATGTTGCCCGGCACTCGGTCGACGTTGCGCACAAAGGTGGCGATGCCGTGCGTCGGACGATCGAGGGCATGAATACGATTCGCGAGACGATCCAGGAGACCTCGAAGCGCATAAAGCGCCTCGGCGAGAGTTCACAGGAAATCGGCAACATCGTCGAGTTGATCACCGATATCGCCGACCAGACGAATATTCTGGCGCTGAATGCATCGATTCAGGCGTCGATGGCGGGTGAGGCCGGCCGCGGTTTTGCGGTAGTCGCTGACGAAGTGCAGCGACTCGCTGAGCGCAGCGCAAACGCGACGAAGCAGATCGAGGTGCTGGTACGCACGATTCAGAGCGATACGAACGAGGCTGTCGTCTCGATGGAGCGCAGCACCACCGATGTGGTCGGCGGTGCATTGCTGGCCGAAAACGCCGGCGCCGCGCTCGAGGAGATAGAGCAGGTTTCCAATCAGATCGCATCGCTCGTACAGAACATTTCCGGCTCGTCCCGGGAGCAGTCCAGAGCCGCGGCAATGGTGACCCGCAACATGGATCGCCTGCAGGAGATCAATGTGCAGACCGAGGCAAGCACGAGCGCAACCACCGGGTCGATTCGAGAGCTGGTGGAGCTTGCGGCGCAATTGAGAGAGTCCGTATCGGGATTCCGGTTACCCGATGCGGAGGCGGATGCCGATGAACGCGTGGACGAGATGGTGGGGCGGGACGTCGACGTCCTGATCGGGGATTCTTTGGACGAAGAAGGACAGGATGAAATTTCGTTTGCTGACCAGAAGACAGCCTGAGCGGGGCAAAGTCCGTCGCGGCAACCTGAATAATGCAAGAACTCGTTTCTGAATCACTGCAGCTGGTTGGCGAAGAGTTGCTGGTGACGTTCGATGACGTCCGTACTACGCTCGAACAGTATGCCGACGGCGGGGCCAGTCCACGGTCGATCGAACGTTGCGTCAAGCTGTTGCATGCCGCGAACGGTGCGCTGCGCTTGACCGAAACTTATGGCGCTAGCCTCCTGGCCGAGGAAATGGAAGGCACCTGCCACCACCTGAGCAAGTTGAGCGCGGACGACTCGCGTTCCGATGAGGCGCTCGAGGCACTGAGCCGGGCGGCGATCCAGCTGCCCGCCTACGTCGATCTGATCATCAATGGTGGGCGCGATATTCCGCTCGTGTTGTTGCCGCTGCTGAATGACCTGCGCGCCGCGCGCGGCCGGCCATTGCTGTCGGAAAGCACGTTGCTGTTGCTGAACATCGGCTCTGCCGATGGCCAGCGTCGCGAGCTCGAGACGCGCGTAGCCAGCGGCGAGAATATCGTGGAGCTATGCAAAAGTGCGCGACCACGCTTCCAACTCGCATTGCTCGGATGGATTCGTGGCGACAACACGGATAGCAACCTCCAAAAAATTGCGGAGGTTGCGGAACGCCTCGAGAATGCAGCAGTGACCGGGGAAGCCCATCAACTGTGGTGGGTGGTCGGCGGGGTCATCGAGGCGTTACTCGAAGGGGGCCTCGAGACCAGCGTGGCGCTGAAACGGCTCATGGGTCAGGTCGATCGGGAGATGAAGCGACTGCCGCTGCTCGGTGAAGACAAGTATGCCGAGAATTCACCGACGGGTCTCGTTAATAACCTGCTGTATTACATTGCGCGGTCGACAAAGACCGGCCAGCGGGGCGGTGCGATTCGGGCGGCGTTCAATTTGTCCGACCTCATACCGGGTGACGACCAGGTTGAGATCGCCCGGGAGGGCCTCGCGGCGCCAAGTGCGAAGCTCATGACGACCGTCGCGCAGGCGATTCGCGAGGACCTGGCGCGCGTCAAAGACGTGCTGGATATCTACCTGCGTACGGGAATGCAGCATGTCGAGGAGCTGACACCCCAGATCGAGTTGCTCAAGAAAATCGGCGACACGATGGGCGTACTCGGCCTCGGTGATCTGCGCGAGACGATTCAGCTCAAGCGCCGCGATTTGCAGGAGATTATCGATTCCGGCCAGCCGGTTTCAGAAGAGGTTTTGCTCGATATGGCCGCCGCCTTGCTGCATGTCGAGAATCATCTCGACGAGAAACTGTTCGATCTGATTCGCCCGGACTGGGCTGCACCGGTCGGTGCAGCAGATGAACCGATCGACGCTGAATTTAACCAGGTTGCGCAGGCGGTGATGCGCGAATGCGTGATAAACCTCGCGCGCGTCAAGGACGCGGTCGCGCAGGTGCTCGACCGGCCGGGTGAGGCGGCACTGCTCGACACGGTGCCGCGGCAGCTCAGTGGCATCATGGCCGGCCTGATGATTCTCGAGAAAGAGGAGGTCGTGTCGGTTGTCGAGGAGATCGGCAGCCTGATCGGTGAGCTGATTCAGCATGGATACACCGGCGTCAGTTCCCAGCAACTTGACCTGTTGGCTGATGCGATCGTCAGTCTCGAGTACTACATGGAGACCTTGCAGAGCGGGCGCAAAGAGCCAGTCTATATGCTCGATAATGCCAGGAAGTGTCTGAAGGCGCTGCGCGAGACTGATATTTCTGCGCTACCGAAAATCAGGGATGACGAGGTCTCGAGTCTGACGACGACGATGCAGATGCCGGACTATACTGCGACCTTGCTCGCGGCTCAGACGCAGGTCATACCCGATTTGTCGGCAGGCACATCGGGCGAGAAGGAACGCGTCGATCCGGAGCTGATCGAGCTTTTCATCGAGGAAGCGGGCGAGGAAGTTCATTCGATCCGCAAACATTTTCCGGTCTGGCAGGATGACGAGAGTCAGCATAAGTTGCTGAATCAGATTCGTCGCTCGTTCCACACGCTGAAGGGCAGCGGGCGCATGGTTGGGGCCGAGGTAATCGGCGAGTTTTGCTGGGCGGTCGAAGACCTGCTGAACCGGTTGATTAACGGCACGCTGAAACGTACGCCGTCGATTGTCGATTGTGTACGCCAGGCAGCCGAAGCATTGCCTGAGCTGCTGGAGCAATTCGAGGCGGGTACGGCGCCGGAAACCGACCTCGAGGCGATCATGCGGTCAGCGGGCGAGTTGGCGAAGGGCCCGGCTGAAGCGGACCAGGAAGAGCGCGATGCAGATGCAACGTTTGCGGCCATGCTCGGCATCGACGTTGAGGTCATCGACCCCGGGGTGATCGATACCGGGGTGATCGATCCTGGAATGACCGACTTCGGGACGATTGACCCCGGGACGATGGGTGAGGGGCAGGCCGAAACGGTCGTGCGATCCGGTCAGGAACCCGAGGCCACAGATTTGCCGCCGGCGATCGATCCGGTTTTGCTCGACATCCTGTCGAAAGAGACGGGTACGCATCTCGACGCTATCACTGCGTTTATTGCGACGACGACGGATAGCGTAGCGCCGTTCATGGTCGATGAGGATTTGCACCGCGCGTGCCATACGCTCCACGGCAGCGTCACGATGGCCAACGCGGTCGCGGCGGCAGCGGTTACCGGGCCGCTGAACCAGATGATCCGGCGCGCGTATGATTACGAACAGCCGATCGACGAGTCGGCGGTCACGGCGTGCGCGGATACGGTGAAGGTGATCGCATTGATCATCGACTGCCTGCAGCAGGGCGATGGTGCGTTGCCGGATACGACTGAGCTTTGTGCCCGGCTCGGGTCGATCGATGCGGACCTCAAGGCACAGATTGCGCTCGCAGCAGTGAAGGCGGACGAGACGATCCCGCCTAAAACGATTGTCACTGAGGCGCCGGCGACCGAGCCGGATTTCGACCCGGAGATCGCGGTAATTTTCTCCGAGGAGGCCGCCGAGATTCTCGAAGGCATCGATGCGCAACTGGAGCAGGCTACCGACAACGAACTTGGCGGGCCGGCGCTGGCAGAACTGCAGCGTTATCTGCACACCCTGAAGGGCGGAGCTCGTCTTACCGGTTTGCTGGCAATGGGGGATCTCAGTCACGATCTCGAGACCTTGCTTGTCCGGATCGACTCCGGTCAGCTCGAACAGAACGCCGAGCGATTCGATGTCCTGCGCGCGACGATCGATGAATTACACCACATGCGAGACCAACTGGTGCTCGGCCAGATTGAGGCAACGCCGCCGGCGCTGGTGGCACGCTTGTACGCTGCACTGGCGGATACGCCTGCGGTTCGGTCTTCTGACCCTGCTCTCGATACCGAAGTGCCGGCCACCGAGAGTGCGGGCGACGAGCTGCTGAGTGCCGATGAACTCGACCTCGTGTCGGACGACGATGAGACTGAACTGCAGACACCAGTCGACGAGATGGATGCCGTCGACGAGGAAGGCCAGGCCATAGCCGAGGAAGCGGCGGAGGAAGAGGCTGAGACCGAAGCCGAAGCCGAAGCTGAGAAAGAGGAGTCCTCGTTGCTGCCCGCCAGCGAGCAGCTCGGCGAACTCGCACGCGAACTGGAGGCGCCGGCCATACCGGAGATCGGCGATCTTGCGGAACTGGTCCAGCAAGTGCCGGAAATGCGGGTGCCGGAACGCCGCGACTTCGCGCGTGTCGATCCGGAATTGCTGGAGAATCTGCTGAACAATGCGGGTGAGGTCAGCATCTTCCACTCGCGTCTGAGTCAGCAGATGGGCCAGATTCAGTTCAATCTGGTCGAACTCGGGCAAACGGTCGTACGTCTGCGCGATCAGCTGCGCAATCTTGAAATGGCGACCGAGGCGCAGATTATCTACCGGCATCATCTCGATTCAGGTGACGATAATGTCGATCCGTTGACGCTCGAGCGGTATTCGAAAATTCAGCAACTATCCCGTTCCCTGGCAGAGACGGCCAACGATGTCAGCAGTCTCAAGGATCTGCTGCAAAATCAGGCGAGTGATACGGAGGCGCTGCTCGTCCAGCAGGCCCGCACAGCGGCCGAACTGCAGGAAGGGCTGATGCGCACCCGCATGGTCGGGTTTCAGCAGCAGGGCGCACGCCTGGCCCGATTGGTGCGGCAGATCACCGCTGAGCACGGCAAGCAGGCCGAGCTTTTATTGCACGGGGGTGGCGAGATCGACCGGCAGGTGCTCGAGAAGATGCTGCCGCCGCTCGAACATATGATCCGTAACGCCATCATTCACGGCATCGAGTCGCCTGACGAACGCGAGGCGGCCGGCAAGCCGGCGGTCGGGCGTATCACGATCACGTTGCGTCGCGAGGGCGCACAGATCGTTATCGAGGTCGCAGATGACGGGCGCGGAATGCACGCGGACGAAATTCTGCGCAAAGCCATCGAGCTGGGTATGGCCGAGCCGGATGTCGACTTGTCGAGTGACGAAATTCTTCAATTCGTACTCAAGCCAGGTTTCTCGACGGCGGATCGACTGAGCCATGCGGCCGGCCGCGGCGTCGGCATGGATGTCGTTGTCAGTGAGATCACAAAGCTGGACGGTACTCTGCACCTCGACACGCAGCCGGGCGAAGGGTCGACCTTTTCGGTGCGTCTGCCGTTCACGCTTGCCGTCACCCAGGCGCTGATCGTGCGCGTCGCACACGAACTCTTTGCCCTGCCGTTGCCGACCATCGAGGGCATCATCCGGATCTCGCGGAACGAGTTCGCCGCGAAACTTGCCGCCGAGGCGCCGGTCATCGAATATGGCGGTCGCGAATACCAGTTCCGGCATCTTGGCCAATATCTCGGTCTCGGGCCCGCGCACCTGGCTGAGGACGAGGCGCGTGTGTCGATTATCCTTGCCCGTTCGGGCCAGTATCTGACTGCACTGGTCGCCGACGAAATGCTCGACAGCCGCGAGATTGTCGTCAAGCCGGTCGGGGGGCAACTGGCGGCAATTCAGGGGATATCCGGCGCGACGATACTCGGCGACGGACGCATCGTCGTGATCCTCGATATCAATTCGCTCGTTCGGGCTGCGCCAAAGCCGATCGAGCCGGGCGAGATTCAGGCCGAACCTGTGCCGGAAACGGCTCTCGCGCTGGTCGTCGACGATTCGATCACGATGCGCCGCGTCACTCAGCGCCTGCTTGAGCGTCATGGCATGCGCGTCATCACGGCCAAGGACGGCATCGAAGCGATCGGAGTGTTGCGCGAGCACACGCCCGATATTATTTTGCTCGATGTCGAGATGCCGCGGATGGATGGCTACGAGTTCGCGAGCCATGTGCGCAACGATCCGGAGATCGCCAGCCTGCCGATCATCATGATCACGTCACGCGTCAGTGACAAACACAAGGCGCGAGCGATCGAACTCGGGGTCAATGATTACCTCGGCAAGCCCTATCAGGAAAGCAAGTTGATGGCAGCAGTCAATCACTTGCTGAACCAGGACTGACCTGAGACCTCCAGGGCGTCATGCAATCACAGGTCGAAGAGTTATACAGCTTGCTGGTTCCCCTGCACCAGGGCCGCCTGATCGTGCCGAGATCCTGCATCTCGGAGGTCATTCGATATTCGCCGGCGGAGCAGGCGCGCAGCGGCCCGGACTGGTTTCGTGGCTACGTTCAGTGGAGCGATCAGCGCATTCCGGTCGTGCGCATGGAAGACTTGTGCGGCCTGGAGCCTGCCGAACCCGGTGGCCGAACCCGGCTGGCGATTTTCAGTTGCCTGTCAGACGTGATCGAAGGCGGGGCATTCGGGCTGCTGACGGAGGGGTTTCCGCAACTCGTACGCGTTAATCGCGAGGTCATGGAAGTTCACGACGAGAATGCGTGGCCGGATAACGGCCCGATCATCTGCCAGATACGCATGATCAACGAGTACCCGTTAATTCCTGACCTTGAGCGTCTCGAAGAACTGATCGCGGAGCGCATGGCGGAGGCGGCGTGAAGAGGCGCCTGGCGCCTCATTTCACCCCAGATCCCCCGCCAGATATTGCACGATACTCAGCGCCGTCAGCGGCGCGGTTTCCGTACGCAGTACCCGCGGGCCCAGCTTGACCGGCTGAAATCCCGCGGTCAGCGCAAGCGATCGTTCCGCATCGGTCAGGCCGCCTTCCGGGCCGATCAGCAGCACGACCGATGCCGAATCACCCAACGCCGCGCCGAGCGAGGTGTCGGCGCGTGAATCCAGCAGCAGGCGGGTGGTCGTATGCTCATTCCGAGCTGATGCCAGGTCGTCGAGCCGGCCTGGCAGGGCGATCGTGGGGATGCGCGAGCGACCGCTTTGTTCGCAAGCACTGATGGCCACTTGTCGCCAATGTTCCGTTTTCTTTCTCGCCTGAGCGTCGCCCAGGCGCACGACACTCCGTGCGCAGATCATCGGTCGAATGACATTGACGCCGAGTTCGGTTGATTTCTGAATCAGCATATCCATGCGCTGACTCTTGCAAATACCCTGGATGAGGGTGACATGCAGCGGCGACTCGGTGCCGGGGTCATAGCCTTTCCCGACCCGAACTCTCACGCGCTGACGATCGAGCGAGGCGATTCGCGCGGGGTGATCGAGGCCGGAATCGTTGAACAGGATCAGTTCGTCCCCCGCGCGCAGGCGCAAGACTTTGCTGATGTGAGTGGCGGAATCTCCGGTCAGGGTGACCTCGGTGTCCGCCGATAGAGGTCCGGTGCAGAAGATTCGGGGTTCCATTCGAACATTATAGAATTACGTGCCGCCGGGATACATTTCGGTTATCGTTCGGAGGTGGGTCGGAGCGGCCTCGCGGCCGGGCTTTTGGCCGGTCGACACCGGGTGCAACCAGAGCATGATACGAATCGATCGAGAAACCGGATTTATCGATGGTGCCCGTCAGGTGCCGTCGCCGAATTGCGACGAGCGGCCATCGGGCTGCGGGCCGGAGTTGATCATCCTGCATGGCATATCTTTGCCCCCCGGCGAATTCGGCGGTCGGTGGATCGACCAGTTTTTCACCAACCAGCTCGACCCGTCCGCCCACCCGTATTTCCAGGAAATTGCGAGCCTGAAGGTTTCGAGCCATTTGCTCATCGAGCGCAACGGCGACGTCGTCCAGTTTGTATCGCTGCACAAGCGCGCCTGGCACGCCGGGGAGTCGTGTTATCGGGATCGCGAGTGCTGCAATGATTACTCGATCGGCATCGAACTCGAAGGCACCGACACGCTCGCTTATGAAAGCCGCCAGTACACGGCCCTGTGTGCCGTCGTCCGTGCGTTGCAGCGTGCATTTCCATCGTTGGTCGCTACGCCGGTTGTCGGGCACAGCGACGTGGCGCCGGAGCGCAAGACCGATCCCGGCCCGGCTTTCGACTGGCGGCAGTTCCGCGCGGAACTGACAGGCGAGGCAGCCGTATGAATTTCGTCGCATTGCTGCTAGGGCTCGGCGTCGAGCGGCTGCTAACCCACCTGTTTCACTTGCGCGAGTTCCGCTGGCTGGACCCGGTGTTCGACTGGCTGACCGACTCGCTTGCCGGCGTGTCGCCGACCGGGGCGGTGCTCCGCGTGGCCGCGTTGACTGCGGCGATCGTCCTGCCGGTCGGGCTGGCTTCCGTGATGCTGAGCGGGGCTCTGTATCAGATCCCGTATTTCGCGCTGGCCGTATTCGTCCTGCTGTTCTCACTCGGGCCGCGCGATTTGCAGATCGAGGCCGATGATTATTGCGCTGCCGTACTCAAGGGAGACCACGACGAAGTGCGCCAGGTGACGCGCGAGATGTGGGAGGGTGACCCGGACGAGGATCCGGAGACGCATATTCGGTGTGTGCAGCGGGCGGTGTACATCCAGGCGAATAACCGGATATTCGCTGTCGTGTTCTGGTTCGTCGTGCTCGGCCCGACCGGCGCCTGGATGTTCCGGGTGCTGGACTTGTTGCGGCGGCGGCTTGCATTCCAGTACATGCGCGCGGAGGGCGAGACGCACAACGCCGCGATGATCTGGGCGGTGCGCAGTCTGCATGGGCTGCTGGCATGGCTGCCCGCGCGGCTGCTGATAATCGGTTATGCGCTGGCCGGCAGTTTCGACAGCGCCATTTCGGCATGGCGTGGCAACTTCAGCGCACCACGCGCTGAGTTCTTCGTCGTGACCAACGATTTGCTGGATTGCGTCGGCAGTGCCGCCGCGGTACATCAGTCCAACCTGGATGATGACAGCGGCGACGAGCCGGTCGCAGCCGTGCGAGTCGCCGAGGCGATGGGCCTGGTCAGGCGTACCCTGTGGTGGATCTGGTGTCCGGTCATCGCGATTCTGACCCTGACCGACTGGCTGAGTTGAATGGCGGGGTGGGCACCCGGCTGCGGCTTGCTGCTGGTCACCACGCTGCTGCTCTCCGGCTGCGGGCGATCGCATGACCCGGGCAACAGCCCGGCGCCACCCGGCCCGGCGCAGCGCATCGTCTCACTTGCGCCCGGCCTGACCGAACTGGTCTATACGGCGGGTGCCGGCGATCGGCTGGTCGCTGTGGTCGAGTACAGCGATTACCCGGCCGCGGCCCGCCGCCTCCCGAAGGTCGGTGATTCATTCCGCCTCGATTTCGAACGCCTCGCCGAGCTTGCGCCGGACCTGATCCTGGCGTGGGAGTCCGGCAATCCGAGGGCCGTTCAGGACCGACTGCGCGAGCTGGGTTACCGCGTGGTCGCGCTGGAGCCGGCCACGCTGGAGGACATCGGCATACAGCTACGCATCATCGGCGAGCTGGCGGGGACCTCCGTCGCGGCGGATCGTGCCGCCGATGCCTATGCCCGGCGTCTGGCCGAACTGCGCGATCGATATCGTGGCAAGTCAACCGTCGATATTTTTTATCAGATCTCGGCTCACCCGCTGTTCACGATATCGGGGCGACATGTCATCACCCGGGCACTCGAGGTGTGTGGCGGGCGTAACGTGTTCGCCGACGTCGAGGGCTTGAGTCCGGCCGTCTCGCTGGAAGCTGTCATCTTTGCGAAGCCCGAGGTGATCATTGCCGGTCGCCTGCCCGTGACCCGGGCCATGGCCGACGACCCGTTTCTGCTGTGGGCCGAGTGGCCGAATATGCCGGCCGTTCGCGACGGCAACCTGTTTGTCATCGATGCGGACCACATGCACCGGTCGAGCGTCCGTATCCTCGACGGTATCGAGCAGCTTTGTTTGCATCTGGATGAGGCGCGGCGCAAACGGGCTCAGGGTGCCGGTTAACGTACTTTACACCGGTACAAGGGTTACCCCGCTATTGCCGGTGACCCCAGAGCGGCTCGTCTTCACCGGCCTGGCGGTTCAGCGTCCTGGCCAGCACGAACAAGAGGTCGGACAGGCGGTTCAGGAACTTCAATGCGTTGTCGTTGATGTTCTCTTCCCGGGCCAGCGTGCATACGCGGCGCTCGGCACGCCGGCAGACGGCGCGCGCGACGTGGCAGACCGCCGCCTCGTGTATCCCCCCGGGCAGCACAAAATCTTTTAACGGCGGGAGATCCGCATTGAACGCATCGAGCGTGCTCTCGAGACCCTGTACGGCTTCTGCGGTGATTGCCGTCGTACCCGGGATGCAAAGCTCGCCGCCAAGGTCGAACAGCTGATGCTGGATGCGCACCAGGCAATCTTCGATGTCGGTCGACAGTTCCTCCTCGGACGCAAGCAGGAGCCCGAGCAGGCTGTTGAGTTCGTCGACCGTGCCGTAGGCTTCGACGCGCAGGTCGTCCTTCGCCACGCGACTGCCGTCACCGAGACCGGTCGACCCATCGTCGCCAGTACGCGTGTAGATTTTCGAGAGCCGGTTGCCCATGTGTTGATTATACCGGGCTGGCGGTCAGATCCGCGAACGTTGATATTCTCAAGTCACTTGTGCGGCGTCCATGCTGATCAGCACACCGGGCATTTGCCTGGCGAAGCCGTTCATCGTGAAAATCTCATCTGAACGCCAACATGAGCACCGATTCCGGGCGATGCGAAACCGAACACGTTCTCATAATCTTCGTCGAAGAGATTATCGACCCGTGCGGTAATCGTGAGTGTTTCAGTGGCCATATATTCAGCGGCCACGTTGACGAGCGTGTATGAGTCCAGCGTAACGCGCGTGGCAGGAAAGGACGAAAAGTCATCGTCCTCCTGGTCGCCCGTATACGACAGGTTCAGATTCACGTTTGCGCGGGCCGCTGCGAAACGGTAGTTCAGGTTGGCCGCCGCCATGTGACGGGGGCGGCGAATCTCGGTCCGGTCGATTCCGGCGGCACCGGGCTGCGTGGCATCGGTATACGTATAGGTAGCATTGAGCCCGAGATT